>PLES01000081.1 GCA_003137075.1 Solirubrobacterales bacterium | reverse complement strand
GCCAACGCCTGGCTCGCGGGTGGGCTGAAGGCCGGTGACGGCGTCGCCGTGATCGCCCGCAACCATCGTGGCTTCCTGGAAGCGGTGCTGGCGGCCGCCAAATGCGGCGCGCGCATCATCTTGATGAACACCGGGTTCGCCGGACCGCAGATTCGTGAGGTCAGCGAGCGTGAGGGCGCGGACATGTTCGTCTACGACGAGGAGTACGAGTCCGAGCTCGACGGCCTCGAGTTTCGGCTGGGCTGCTACCGCGCCTGGGTCGATACGCGCGCCGATGCCGACGACACGCTCGACGCGCTCGCGCGGACCGGCTCGACCAAGCCCCCGGGCAAGCCGGCGCGCCCGCCACGGCTCGTGATTCTCACCTCAGGCACCACCGGCACGCCCAAGGGGGCAGGCCGCGACGTGCCGTTCTCCCTCTCGCCGGTCGGCGGCCCGCTCAGCAAGGTGCCGTTCCACTCAGGTGACGTGGCGCAGATCTCCGCTCCGATGTTCCACGCGCTCGGCTTCAGCCAGGCGCTTTTGCAGATCGGGCTGGGCGCCACGATCGTCCTGCAGCGCCGCTTTGACGAGGCAGCGGTCTTTGAGAGCATCGAGCGCAACCGCGTCAACACCCTGATCGTCGTACCGGTGATGCTGCAGCGGCTGCTCGCCTTCGACCCGCGCCAATGGGCCGAGCGTGACCTGCGCAGCCTGCGGATCATCTACCTGAGCGGCTCGCAGCTCGGCGCCGACCTCGCCCGGCGCGCGCGCGAAGCCTTCGGGCCGGTGCTCTACAACCTCTACGGCTCGACAGAGATCGCCTTCGCGACCATCGCAACCCCGGCCGACCTCGAAGCCGAGCCCGGCTGCGTCGGGCAGGTCGTGGCCGGCGCAGTCGTGCAGATCCTCGACGAGCACGGCAAGCAGCTGCCGTGCGGTCAGACCGGGCGGATCTTCGTCGGCAACATGCTCGAGTTCGAGGGCTACACCGGCGGCGGCGACAAGGAGCGCCAGCACGGGCTGGTCTCTTCGGGTGACGTCGGCCACTTCGACCCCAACGGGCGGCTCTTCATTGACGGCCGTGACGACGAAATGATCATCTCCGGCGGTGAGAATGTCTTCCCTCGCGAGGTCGAGGAGTTGCTGGCCGGGCACCCCGGCGTGCTCGAGGCCGCCGCGATCGGCGTCAGCGACGAGCAGTTCGGCCAGCGCCTGCGGGCCTTCGTGGTCTGCCGGCCCGATACCGAGCTGAATGAGGCAGAGCTCAAGGAGTACGTCCGCGAGAACCTCGCCCGCTACAAGGTCCCGCGCGAAGTGATCTTCCTGCCTGAGCTGCCGCGCAATCCCACCGGCAAGATCCTCAAGCGCGAGCTGGTCCCCCGGTCCGATAGCTGATGACCAGGGTGCTGAACCTGACCAAGGGCAACGTCGTCTGCGAGCAAACCGAGCTCGCGTCAAATCCGTTCACCCGGATGCGCGGCCTGCTCGGCCGCGCGGGACTTGATCAGGGCGCAGGCATGCTCTTCCGGGGCGAGTCATCGATCCACAGCGCCTTCATGCGCTTTCAGTTCGACGCGATCTTCATGGACCGCGAGCTGCGCGTGGTCAAGGTCGCCGAGAACATCAAGCCCTGGCGAGCGCTCGGCGCCAAGGGCTCGGCGAACATCCTCGAGTTGAGCGGCGGCGAGATCACACGGCTCGGGATCGCGGTCGGTGATCAGCTGGAAGTCTCAGATCAGGCAGCAACGCCGGACGCAGGTTCAGATGGCTAGCGGGCTCTCTGGCGACGCCGGGTCAACTGAGCTACTCGCCGACGCGATCGTGATCGGAGCCGGGCTCGCCGGGCTGGTCGCGACCGCTGAGCTGGTCGATGCGGGCAAGCGCGTGCTGCTGCTCGAGCAGGAGCCCGAGGCCTCGCTCGGTGGCCAGGCGTTCTGGTCGCTCGGCGGGCTCTTCCTGGTCGACTCGCCGGAGCAGCGCCGCGCCCGGATCAAAGATTCGTTTGAGCTCGCATGGTCGGACTGGCTCTCGAGCGCCCAGTTTGACCGCCCCGAGGATGAGCATCCCAAGCGTTTCGCACGCGCCTACGTCGAGTTCGCGACCGGGGAGAAGCGCGCCTGGCTGCTCGAGCAGGGCGTCAAGCTGATGCCGAGCCCCGGTTGGGCTGAACGCGGCGGTGGGCAGGCGCTCGCGCACGGCAACTCGGTTCCGCGCTTTCACCTCACCTGGGGCACCGGTCCGGCAGTGGTCGAGCCGTTCGAGCGGCGTGTACGGGCCGGCGTCGAGCGCGGACTCGTCCAGCTCGCCTTCCGCCATCGAGTTGACGAGCTGATCGTCGACAAGGGCCAGGTCGTGGGCGCCGAAGGTTCGCTCCTGGCCCGCTCGATGGTTGAGCGCGGGCAGGAGAGCTCACGCGAAGTGATCGGTCGCTTCAGTGCCCGGGCGGGCGCCGTACTGGTCTCAAGCGGCGGCATCGGCCACAACCTGGAACTGATCCGCAAGTACTGGCCAGAGCGACTCGGGCCGGCGCCCAGGCAGATGGTCGCCGGTGTGCCCGCGCACGTCGACGGCCGCATGCTGCCGATCGCGGAGCGGGCCGGAGCCAACTGGATCAACCGCGACCGCATGTGGCATTACACCGAAGGGATCCGCAACTGGGCGCCGGTCTGGGCCAACCACGGCATTCGCATCCTGCCGGCGCCTTCCTCGATGTGGTTCGACGGCGCCGGGCGGCGTCTGCCGGCGCCGCTGTTCCCGGGTTTCGACACGATCGCGACGCTCGCTCACATCGGCGCCAGCGGCCACGAGCACACCTGGTTCATCCTCAACCGCCGCATCATTGAGCGCGAGTTCGCTCTGTCGGGATCCGAGCAGAACCCCGATATCACCGGCAAGGACGTCAAGCTGACGCTGCGCACCCGCCTGCAGCCCGGCGTCGTTCCGGGGCCGATCCAGAGCTTCATGGACAACGGCGAGGACTTCATCGTGCGCGACAACCTGCGCGAACTCGTGGCCGGTATGAACACGCTGACCGACCAGCCCTACCTCGATCACGATTCGATCCTCGAGCAGATGGTCGCGCGCGACCGTCAGGTCGCCAACCCCTATTCGAAGGATCTGCAGGTGATGGCGATCCGCGCGGCACGCAAGTACCTGCCGGATCGCCTAAGTCGCGTCGCCGCACCCCACCGGATCCTCGACCCGTCGGCCGGACCGCTGATCGCGGTCAAGCTGCACATCCTCACCCGCAAGACCCTCGGTGGCCTGCAGACAGACCTCGAGGCCCGGGTCCTGGATCCCGCAGGGGTTGTGCTGGACGGCCTCTGGGCAGCCGGTGAGGCCGCCGGGTTCGGTGGTGGCGGCATGCACGGCTACAACTCGCTTGAGGGCACGTTCCTCGGCGGCTGCCTCTTCTCGGGGCGCGTCGCCGGCCGCTCGATGGCAAGTCGGCTCTAGCCGCCCGCCCTAACCGCGCCGCGCCAGGAAGGTTGTGATCGCCTGGGCGATTGCAAGCGCCGCCCGCTTCTGGAAGCTCGCGGTGACCAGCAGCGCCGCGTCGGTCGCGTTGCGCATGTTGCCGCACTCGATCAGCGCGTAGGGCACCTTCGTGAGGTTCTCACCGGCCAGATCGTCCCGCGGCTGCAGCCCGTCCACGCCGTCGTAGCTGCTGACCGGCATGCCCGTGTCGGACCGGAAGTCGTCGCGCAGCGTCGCCGCAAACAGGTACGAGGGCGTGATCACATGGTTGTTGATTCCGTCGGCGACCGGTTCGAGCACGGTGAAGCCGCGTCCGCTGGGCGGACCGCCGTCCGCGTGGATCGCAACGGCAACGTCGACGTGGGCGCTGTTGAGGATCTGGGCGCGCGTGTTCACGCACGGCCCAACGCCGTCGTTGTTGTGTCGTGTAAGCACCACGCGCGCGCCCTCAGCGCGCAGGTCAGCGGCCAGATCGGTGCCGACATTCCAGTTGAACAGCGCCTCGGTGTAGCCGCCGTCGGTCTCGGTCCCGGTGGTGTTGCAGTTCTCCAGCTCGCGCCCGTTCCAGATCTGACGGTTGATGTAGCTGGGGTCCGACCAGTTACGCCCGTTGTGCCCTGGGTCGACGCCAACGACCTTGCCGGCAAGCGGCAGCCTGCGGGCGATGAGAGCCGTTGGCGAGGCGGGCCGGTGCTGCGCGAGAGGTGGTGGCGGCGCCAGCATGACGCCCCAATTATCCCCGTGTCGGTAGGGTCACGGGTCGTATGAAGATCATCTATACCTACACCGACGAAGCGCCTGCGCTCGCCACCGAGTCGCTGCTTCCGATCGTCCGAGCGTTCGCCGCCGCGGCGGACGTGGAGATCGAAACTCGCGACATCTCGCTCGCTGGCCGGATCCTGGCTCAGTTTCCTGACCTCCTGACCGCCGAGCAGCGCTCACACGACGCGCTGGCGGAGTTGGGCGAACTGGCCAAGACGCCGGACGCCAACATCATCAAGCTTCCGAACATCAGCGCCTCCGTGCCGCAGCTCAAGGCTGCGATCCGGGAGCTTCAGGATCAGGGCTTTGCAATCCCTGATTACCCCGACACGCCGACGACTGAGAGCGAACGTGACGCCCGCGCCCGCTACGACAGGGTCAAGGGTTCGGCCGTAAATCCGGTTCTGCGTGAGGGCAACTCCGACCGTCGCGCGCCCGCATCGGTCAAGGCCTACGCCCGTAAGCACCCGCACTCCATGGGCGCGTGGTCGAGCGACTCCAAGTCCCACGTGTCGACGATGAGCGAAGGAGACTTCCGCTCCACCGAGCTTTCGGTCACAGTTCCGGAGGCGATCACGGTCCAGATCGAGCACGTAGCCATCGACGGCACTGTCAGCACGCTGAAGCAAGACCTCAAGTTGCTGCCCGGTGAGATCATCGACGGCGCCGTGATGCGCGCCGCCGCGCTGCACAAGTTCTACGCCGAGCAGATCAGCGATGCCAGGGAACAGGGCGTGCTCTTCAGCGTGCACCTCAAGGCGACGATGATGAAGGTCTCCGACCCGATCCTCTTCGGACACGCGGTCAAGGCCTTCTTCCCAGGGCTGAAGGCGCCCGGCTGGAACCCAAATGACGGTCTCGGCGCGCTGCCCGAGGGCACCGAGATTCCCTACCCCGCGGACGGCCCGGGGTTGGCGATGGTCGACTCCGACCGTGGCATCAGCAACCTCCACGTTCCCAGTGACGTGATCATCGATGCGTCGATGCCGGCCGCGATCCGTGCCTCCGGGCAGATGTGGAACGCCGCCGGTGAACAGCAGGACACCAAGTATGTGATCCCTGACCACTCGTACGCGCCGGTCTACGCCGAGACGCTCGATCACTGCCGAACGCATGGCGCGCTCGATCCGGCGACGATGGGCACGACTCCCAACGTCGGGCTGATGGCTCAGGCCGCCGAGGAGTACGGCTCGCACGACAAGACCTTCGAAATCGAGCAGGCCGGCATGGTCCGCATCATCGCCGCCGACGGCACGATCCTGATCGAGCATGACGTCGAAGTCGGCGACATCTGGCGTGCCTGTCAGGTCAAGGATGCGCCGGTCCAGGATTGGATTCGGCTCGCGGTCGGTCGCGCCCGCGCGACCGGAGTGCCGACCGTGTTCTGGCTCGATGAGACCCGTCCGCACGACCGCGAGATCCTCAAGAAGGTCAAGCCCGCGCTCGCCGAGCTCGACACCGACGGGCTGCAGATCGAGATCCTGGATCCGGCCGCGGCTACACGCTTCACCTTGGAGCGCGCCCGTGCCGGCGAGGACACCATCTCGGTCACGGGCAACGTACTGCGCGACTACCTCACCGACCTCTTCCCGATCCTCGAGCTCGGTACCAGCGCAAAGATGCTCTCGATCGTGCCGCTGATGGACGGTGGCGGCATGTTTGAGACCGGTGCCGGCGGGTCGGCGCCGAAGCATGTTCAGCAGCTGATTAAGGAGAACCACCTGCGGTGGGATTCGCTCGGCGAATTCCTGGCGCTGGCCGTCTCCTTTGAGTTCCTGGCTGAAAAGACCGGGAACGCGCGTGCTCAAGTACTTGCCGACACGCTTGACCGCGCCACCGGCAGCCTGTTGGAGCAAGGTCGCTCACCGTCGCGTCGCGTCGGCGAGCTCGACAACCGCGGTAGCCACTTCTACCTGGCGCTCTACTGGGCCCGTGAACTCGCTGCCCAGACCGAAGACGCCGAGCTCGCCAAGCGCTTCGCGGCGCTCGCCGAAGAGCTGGCGGAAGATGAGCAGAAGATCGTCTCCGAACTGAGCGATGTTCAGGGCAGTAGCGTCACGATCGGTGGTTACTACCACCCCGATACCGACGCCGCGTCGACCGTGATGCGGCCGTCGCCCACGCTCAACCGGGCGATCGCCAGCCTCAAGTAGTTCCCTTGCGGGTGTGGGCGTCTGCGCCCACACCCGCAAGGTTTTGCCAGGCCCGCCCGCCGCCCACACACCAGGCCTTTCCCCGGCGTTCTTTGCGCCTGCGGTCCCGCATAGTGGACCGCAGACGCAAAGAACGCCGGGGAGTGTGTTGCGGCGGCTCTCGCGGCGCTCGAAGCGTCCACCGACCCACCACAACCACCCGCCAAGCCCACCGTGAGTGCTAAAGTTACTTGCCAGCAAGCAACTAACTTCGCAGATCGGGTCGTATGGCACTAAACGCAACTGAACTTGAGACCGCCCCGCGACTGCGCGCGACCGTCGGCAAGCTCTCACGGCTGCTGCGCAGGACCGACGCGCTTGGGACCGATCTGACGCCCACCCGCGTCGCCGTGCTCCTGACAACGGACCGCCACGGCCCGCTGCGGCTGGCCGAGGTCGCTGAGCGCGAGGGCCTCAACCCGACGCTGCTCTCCCGCACAATCGCTGAACTGATCGCCGATCAGCTGCTCACACGCAGCTCCGACCCGGATGACCGCCGCTCGGCCTGGGTCCAGGTCACTTCCGCCGGTCACGAGCTCGCCGAGCAGGTCCGCGGTGAGCGCACCGCCGCCGTCCAGGGAGCGATTGACAACCTTGACGCCTCCGACCAGGCGCTGATCGAAGCAGCAATGCCTGCTCTGGAACGGCTTGCTCAGACGCTCTCGGGGGACGGGAAGTGAGTCCCGCCATCAAGCTGCTCAAGGGCAAGACCTTCGCCGCGCTCGAGGTCCCCAACTACCGCCTCTACATCAGCGGCCAAGCCGTATCGCTGATCGGCACCTGGATGCAGATGGCGGCGCAGTCCTGGCTGGTGTGGACGCTGACGCACTCAGCTACCTGGCTTGGGCTGATCGTCGCGATGCAGACGCTGCCGGTCCTGTTCCTGGCGCCTTACGGCGGTGTGGTCGCCGACCGCGTCAACAAGCGCAAGATGATGATCGGGCTGCAGACCGCGATGGGCGTGCAGGCGCTGATCATGGGTGTCCTCACCATCACGCACTCGATCCACATCTGGGAGATCGGCGTGCTGGCCGTGCTGCTTGGCTTCAACAACGCCTTCGAGAACCCCTCACGTCAGTCGTTCATGCTCGAATTGGTCGGTTCTGAGCACCTGCGCAACGCGGTTAGCCTCAACTCGACGATCGTCAACGTCGCCCGTGTGATCGGCCCGGCAATCGCCGGTCTGACGATCGCCGCCTTCGGTGAAGGCCCGTGTTTCCTCTTCAACGCCGCCAGCTTCGCCGCGGTGATCTTCTCGCTGACACAGATGGATCTCAGCGCCCTGAATCCGGTCACACCTGCCCCGCGTGGCAAGGGTCAGCTGCGCGAGGGCCTGCGCTACATCAGCGGAGAGCCACGCTTGGCCCTACCGCTGATGATGAGCGCCGTCGTGGGTTGCCTGACCTATGAGTTTCAGGTGACGCTGCCGTACATGGCTGCCCACGCACTGCACAGCAACTCAGCCGGCTACGGCTTTATGACCGCAGCGATGGGGGTCGGTGCGGTCTTCGGCGGCCTCTGGCTCGCAACCCGCGGCAAGATCGGCTCGGCCGCGCTGATCGCCTCGTGCTCCGCCTACGGGGTGGCGATGGCACTCGCCACGGTCGCTCCAAATCTCGCCTGGGAACTCGTAGCGCTGCTGCCCGTCGGTGCCGCTGGCGTGATGTTCATGTCCCAAGCCAACGCCACCCTGCAGCTGAACGCGGCCCCGGAGATGCGCGGGCGTGTGATGGCACTCTGGTTCGTCTCGTTCCAGGGATCAACGCCGATCGGCGCGCCGATCATCGGTGCCGTGATGGCTGGATACGGCGCCCGAGCAGGACTCGGCGTCGGCGGCGCCGCCTGCTTCGTGGTCGCCATCGCCGGTGCGCTGGCACTGCGCAACCTGCGCGCGAACCGCGCGGCTCAGGCAGCCCAGAACCAGGCAGCTGTGGCCGAGGCAGCGCTGGCCCAGAAACCAGTGCTGGACGCCACCGACGAAGCGCCGCTCGCGACGGTCTAAACCCGTCGCCTAAGCAGTCGGCAGCGGCGTCTGCACCGTGGCGATCCGCCACGGCTGAGCATCATTGCCGGAGAGCGAGAGTGTCCAGCGCTCGGTGAAGCCAACCAGCCGCGTGGGGCTGCCGAGCAGCACGCGCGTGGTGTCACGCTCTTCGATGTAGCGCCGCCCGCGCAGGTCCACGTCAATTGTCATAGTCGGTGGCGTCGCCGCGGCGTCGAGGCCGACAACCCGGATCCGCTGAACCGAAATGCCACGCACCACCAGCCGCGTCTTCTCGCTCGGGTCGCCGGGGTGCAGCAGGTCAGAGACAGCCTCCGGCGAAGCGAGCTTGCGCAGCTCGGCGTTCGGTCCGTCGACCGCGACCGCCCAAGCCGAAACCGCGCGGCGTGCGGCGATCTCGAGGATGTCCGGGGCGAAGCGTGCATCGGCAAGGCTCAGATCCATCGCGGCGGCCTGCGCGTCGCCGGTGAACTGCAGGTCGGCCAGATCGGCGACGTTCATCCCGGTCGGTGTCTTCTCGGCGTTCGCGCCCTCGACCATCGCCTCATCGCGCAGCGCCTGATCGTCGGCCCACTCGGTCTGTACGACCTTGTCCTTGAGCGCGTGGTCGCCCTCGGCGCCCGCCTCGATCGAGGCGAGCACCCAGTGGCTGCCGCGTCGCTCGAGCGTCCAGTACTCGCGCATCCGCGTCGTTTCGGTGAAGCTGCCGTCCTTCTTGATGTGACGGCCCTGGCGATCAACCACGTAGTCGCGCAGCTTCGCCTCGACCCGCACCACGACGCGGTCGGCGCTGCTGGCGTTGTGACTGTTCTTGCGCTCAAGGCCGACGTACTCGACGGTCGGTGTCCCGATCGGCTCAACCTTGTTGCTCCAGCCCTTGCGGTCAAAGTCGTCGAGGCGTCGCTCCCACTCGACCGCGAGCTCCGGCGTGATCAGACCGCGCAGCTTGACGCGGTTGTCGGCGGACCAGGCCAGCTGAATGTCGGTGAAGAGCTCCGCAGCGGCTTCGCGCACCGCGCTCGGCCCGAAGATCGGGTTCTGGTCCTCAGCCTCGGCGGCGGCCAGTGAGACCTTGCGCTCGCGTTTCTTGGTCTCGCGCTTGTGCGCGCGGCCCTGGCGCTGACGCGCAGCCAGCCAGCTCTTGACCTGCTGCTCGCCGCCGCGGTTCTTGTACCACCACCAAGCCGCGACCGCGGCCACCAGGATCAGGCCAAACCCGTGCGTGGTGACCACCAGCAGGATCACCAGACGCACGACGATGTAAATCTCAAAGGCGCTGTGACCACCGCCGCCGCCNNGTGCCGCCGCCGCCGAGAGCCAAGGCCGCCGGCGCCAGCGCCATCAACACGACCGCGACCAACGCCAACACCAGCAGCACGGTCCTCGCGTGACGGTGCGGGCCCACTCGTCTCGGCCGGCGGGGTGAATTCATCAAACGCTCCCGGAAGTCCTAGGCCGCTGCCCGCAGCGGGCCGACACCAGGCTCGCTCTGGGGTACGTGCTGGTCGGCGTGGTAGCTCGAGCGCACCANNGTCGGCCGCAGGTACTGGCCGATTGTGATCACCTGAACATGGTTCTCACGCAGCGTGCCGAGCGCGTCGACCATCTCGTCGAACGACTCGCCGAGCCCAACCATCAGCCCGGACTTGGTGGTGACCTCGTCGCCGCCCATCTCCTTGGCGTTGCGCAGTACGCGGTTCGAGCGCTCCCAGGTGGAGCCGCGCCGCGCGACCGTGTAGAGCCGCGGGACGGTTTCGACGTTGTGGTTGAAGACGTCGGGGCGCTCGTAGATCACCTTCGCCAGCGGCATCTCCTGGCCGCGGAAGTCCGGCGTCAGAACCTCAATCTTGGTGCTCGGCGACTGGCGCCTGATCTGACGGATCACGCCGACGAAGGCGTGAGCGCCATAGTCGTACATGTCATCGCGATCGACGCTGGTGATGACCGCGTGGCGCAGTCCCATGCGGGCGACGCTGGCGGCGACGCGCGCCGGCTCAAGCGGGTCGTTCCATGTCGGCCGGCCGGTCTTGACGTGGCAGAAGCCGCAGCGGCGCGTACACGTATCGCCGAGGATCATGAAGGTTGCGGTGCCGCGCTGCCAGCACTCGCCGATGTTCGGGCAAGCGGCTTCCTGGCAGACCGTGTGGAGGTTCTCCTCCTTGATCAACGCCTGCAGCTCGCGGTAACGCTCGCCGCCCGGGGCCGGCACCTTGAACCACGGCGGCTTACGGCCCTTGTACGGCTCGACGTCAGGGCCCAGAACCGTGAGGACGTCCTGAATCCCGCCTGGGTTTGATCGGGACCGGGTTGCGCTCATCTTCAATGAAGGGTACTGACAGCGCCCACCACGTCTGCGGCGGCGAAACTCTCGAGCCGCTCGCGCGTCACCAGCCGCTGCCGGTGGCCGAGCGCCTGCGCCAGCGCAAACGCGGCGCGCTTGCGAAAGCAGATGACCCGCGGGCTCGCCGGACCGCACGAAACGGCTGTGTCCAGGATCCCGCTCGCGCCGCCGGTTTGGTTACCGGCGGCCTCGCCGCCAGTCGGCGGCGCTGTGCTCTCCAAAGCGATCGAGGTCATCGCCACGGACGGCAGCCCGCAGGCCACGACCCAGCTGAACGGCGTCAGGTCGTTGTCGACGTTGACCGCGAATCCGTGCGTGGTGACCCCCTTGGCCACGTGCACCCCGATCGAAGCGATCTTGCGGTCTTCAACCCAGACGCCGGTGTAGTCCGGTCCGTCCTGCGGCCGTGCCCGCGCAAAGATCCCCTCGTCCTTCAGCGCGCTCACCAGCGCCTGTTCAAGCACCCGCACGTAGGCCACGACATCGCTGACCTGCACGATCGGGTAGCCGACCAGCTGACCGGGGCCGTGGTAGGTGACCTTGCCGCCACGGTTGGTGGTGATGATCTCGATTCCCTGCGACTCGTAGAACGCGTCGCCCATCGTCAGCTCGCCGGGGCCTGATCGGCGCCCGCGTGTATAGACGCGCGGGTTGTGCTCGAGCAGCAGCAGCGTGTCGGGAATCAACTCCTGCTGCCTGGCGGTGCGCAGGCGCTCCTGCAGCTCTAGCGCCGAGCGATAGTCGATCTGCCCGATGTTGCAAACCCAGAGCTCAGATTCAGACACACATAGATCGTATCCAGGCGGAATCACGGGCCTTTACCCTCCACCGATGGACGTCGCGTCGTTCACCCGTCTGCGCTGGCGCCTGCGTGGCGCCTGGATGTGGCCCTCCTTCGTCGTCTTGGCGATCGTCGATGGCGTGATCGTCAGCTGGCGTCCGTTTCTTGGCGACAGCGGCTCGCCGGTGGTCGGCGTGCTGCTCGGCTGGGTCGCCAGCCTGGTGCTGATGACGGCGCTGAATCCCCCGCTGGGTTGGGCGCTTCGCAGGGTCCGCAGCGATATGCCGACGCTTGTGGCTCGTGACTACGCCGGCGCCGCGATCTGCCTGCTGATCACCTGCGTCCTACTGGCCGGAGGCCTGATCCACCACCCCACTGCCGTCGCCGACCAGGACGCGCTGGAGGACGCGAGCGCCACTGCCGAGGCGTATATCGGCGACCACGCCCCACAGCAGTTCCTCTCAAACCTGCGCCGTCTCAGTGCCTATGAGGTGCAGCCGCCGGAGATCTACCGGATCTGTGCGCACGCCGCCAAGCTGCCCTCAGGCCGCACTGGCCCTGTCTGGTACTGCGTCAGCGTCGACCTTCGCAAGCCCTTCGCGAAGAGCGTCACCTACGCCGGATCTGAGCCCAACAGCCTGCTCTCGCAGGGCACTGGCTAGCTGCGTCCGCGTCCGCGAAGCCGCGCCGCCTCGCGCGCCTGCTGGTGCTTCGCACGGACCGCGGCGCGTTGCTGATCATGTCGCGCGGCGTGCGCTTCCTTACGAAGCTGGCGGAATGCCGCCTTCGCATCTCGCAGCGCGGTCATCACCTGCTGACGCGCCTGCTCGGCGGCGACGGCCGCATCGCGCAGCTGGTCCTTGGTCTTGCGCCCTTCAACCATCAGGTGGAACGACCAGAGGCCGGTGTCCAACAAGCGCGCGGCGCGATCGAGGTCCGCGGCGACGGCAGCCTGCAGGGCGCCGGCGCCGATGTTCTCGCCGATGTGGCGCAGCGACGAGTCGTAACTCAGCTCCAGCAGGCTGACCAGCGCCCGCGCGGCGCTGAGCGGCTCGGGATCTCGCGGGTCAACCCCAGCCTCGTCGGCGAGGATCGCGGTCAGCGCTTCAACCATCCGGTAGCGGTGCTCGCCCCAGGCCGAGCGCAGTGCCGGCGTCTCACTGACCATGCGACTGAACTCGCTGAGGAAGTCCAGCGCATCGTCACCGAGCCCGGCGCTGAAGTGCGAAGCGTCAACCTTCAGCACGGCGACGAATGCCGCAGTCGGTGACGAGCCTGCCGGGCGGTCCCGGACCGCCGCAGCCAGCCGCAGCAGCTGCTCGTCGGTCTGGTCGTAGACCAACGACTCCTTGGTCGGGAAGTAGTTGTAAATCGTCTTTTCGGAGACCCCGACCTTCTCCGCGATCTCCGCGATCTTGACGTTGTCGTAGCCGCGAGCCACGAACATCGCTGTCGCCACGTCTGAGATCCGCTGGCGCGTCAGGCGCTTCTTGCGCTCTCTCAGACCTTCGCTGATGTGGTGGCGCTGGTCCCATTCGTCGAGTCGCGCCCAGACCGCGTTGAAGCGCTGGGCCCACTCCTCGCCAAGCTCCTGGGTGACAAGCTCCCGGACCCGAAGCTTGCCTTCGTCACTGCCCAGCGACTCGTCTTCGGGCTCGAGTTCGAGGTCGCGCTCAGGGTCGGTCGTCACACCTAGAAGGATATAGCGAATTTTGCAGTTGCAGAATTTTTACGGCGACTGTAAGATTCTGCCCCATGAACGATCTTGCAATCGAGGCGACGGGCCTCACCAAACTTTTCGGCGACTTCAAAGCCGTCGACAACCTGGACCTTCAGGTCCCCAAAGGCACGGTCGTCTCGCTGCTCGGCCCCAACGGCGCCGGCAAGACGACAACCGTGCGCATGCTCGCGACGCTGCTACGTCCAGACAGCGGCCGCGCCAAGGTCAACGGCTACGACGTGGTCAGGGAAGCCGGGGCCGTGCGCCGCACGACCTCATTGACCGGGCAGTTCGCGGCGCTCGACCCGAACCTGACGTGCCGTGAGAACCTCACGCTGATCGCCCGTCTGCGTGGCATGGATCGCGCCACCGCCTCAGCCAGGGCAGACACGCTGCTCGAGCGCTTCGACGCCACCGAATTCGCGAGCCGCCTGATCAAGCAGGTCTCTGGCGGCGAGCGCCGTCGCGTCGACCTCGCCGCCAGCCTGATCGAGCAGCCCGAGCTGCTGGTGCTCGACGAGCCGACCACTGGGCTTGACCCGCGCAGCCGTCAGGTTGTCTGGACCACGGTCCGCGAGCTGGTGGCCGAGGGCATCACGCTGCTGCTCACCACTCAGTACCTCGAGGAGGCCGACGCTCTTGCCGACCGCATCGTGCTGATCGACCACGGCCGGGAGATCGCCGCCGGCACGCCGGCCGAGCTCAAGGCCCAGGTCGGCGAGCAGCGGATCGACGTGATCGCCGCTGACACCCCGGCGTTCGAGCAGCTCTCGAAGGCGCTAGCCGACCAGGGCTTCGAAACGACGCTGATGCCTGAGCTGCGGCGGATCTCCGTGGCCGCGCCGAACGAGGTGCTCGACCTGACCCGGGTTTCACAGGCAGTTGCCGCTACGGGCATCGCGATCGATGAGATCGCCCTGCGCCGGCCGACCCTTGACGACGCCTTCATCGCCCTCACCGGGCATGCCGCCGAATCCACCGACAACCAGGCCGACGACCAGGCCAAGGAGCTGGTCGCATGATCACCTACGCACGCGAAACCACACTGCTGACCTGGCGAGGGCTGCGCGCCATCACTCGCGTCCCTGAGCGGCTGCTCGACGTCACGATCCAGCCGGTCGTCTTCATCCTGCTGTTCCTCTACGTCTTCGGCGCGGCGATCCAGGTGCACGGGATCAGCTACAAGGACTTCCTCTTCCCGGGCATCATCGCCCAGTCACTGGCCTTCGGGATCATGGGCACCGGCACCGCCACCGCGAACGACATGCGGGAGGGCGTGGTCGACCGCTTCCGCTCGATGCCGGTCGGCCGCCTCTCGATCATCAGCGGGCAGGTGATGGGGCAGCTCTGCGAGCAGCTGCTCGGTCTCGTGATCACGGTCGTGCTCGGCCTGATCCTCGGCTGGCGCCCGAGCTTCGATCTCGGGCACGGGCTCGAGCTGTTCGGGCTGGTGGCGCTCTCGATGCTGGCCTTCACCTGGATGGGCGTCTACGTCGGGATGGTCGTGCGCTCGTCCGACGCGGTGCAGGGCGTCGGCTTCATCGTCATCTTCCCGCTGACGTTCATGGCCGGCACATTCGTGCCGATCGCGAAGATGGACCTGATCCCGCGCACGATCGGTGACTGGGACCCGATCTCGGCGTTCGTGGCCACGCTGCGCAAGCTCACCGAGAACTACCCCTCTTCAGGCTCCTGGCCGCTCGACCACCCGGAGCTGGCGATGCTGATCTGGAGTCTGGTGCTGCTGGGGCTATTCGTGCCACTGGCGTTGCGGCGCTTCAACAAGGGCCTCGCGTCCTGAGGTAGCCCGTGGGGGGCGAATGGCTTTGCCATTCGCCCCCCACGCCTTGCCATCCGCCCGGAGCCCGCTAGCGTCCAGGACCAGATGACCTACGTGGCATTGATCACCGGTGCGACCAGCGGGATCGGCGAGGCGACCGCCCGCCGTCTCGCCGCGCAGGACGGCGTCCAGCTCGTACTGGTCGCCCGCCGCGAAGATCGCCTGCGGGCCTTGGCGCTGGAGCTGCCAGGCGACCCGACCGTGATCGTCACGGATCTCACCGACCCGGCCGCGGCGCCGCTGATCGCGCAGACGGTTGAGCGCGACCACGGCCAGCTCAACCTGCTGGTCAACAACGCCGGCNNACGGGTACCGCCCCGGTGGCGATCGTCAACGTCTGCAGCACCTCCGGTCGTGTCTCACGCAAGGGAGTCGGCGCCTATTCGGCCAGCAAGTTCGCGCTCGCCGGCTGGAATGACGCGGTGGCGCTCGAACTCGCCGACGACGGCA
>PLES01000178.1:6322-6445 GCA_003137075.1 Solirubrobacterales bacterium | reverse complement strand
CGCGAAGTCGATCAGCGGCCGGGCCCGGTCCCGGGCGCCGAGTAGTGCGAGAAAGGCGGCGGCCATCACGGCTTGCGCGGCCACGGTCCCCCAGGCCGATCCGGCGATGCCCCAGTGGAAGCC
>PLES01000178.1:0-6279 GCA_003137075.1 Solirubrobacterales bacterium | reverse complement strand
CCGAAGGCATGCACCAGCGGGCTTGCGACAGCCGCCGTGACCGCGGCCAGCACGAGACCGACGGACGCGCCGAGCAGTACGCCCTGGCGCCCGAGGTGCGCGGCAGCAGCGCTGTCACCAACGGCGAACAGCCGGCCGACCTTGGGGGTCGTGCCGTACTCGAGGAAGGTGCAGAGCGAGGCGATCGCGCCGAGCAGGGTACCNNAGCGCACCGAGCGCCGGGAAGGCGAGCCGGGCGATTGCCCGGTCATCGGTGGTGAGGCGCACGGCCCGGCATTCAAGAGGTTCGGGCGGACCGCTTAACGCAGAAACGGCGGCCGAGCGGGGCCGCTCTACGGCCCGAGTAACGCGGCCGGCACGACCGCGACGCCATCTGCGCGCCTGTAGGCGCTCGGCCCGGTGGTGATGATTACCTTGTCGAGAAGCGTGTCGCCGAGTTNNAAGTGGTTGACCTCGGCCTCCGCGGCCTGCGCGTAGACCCTGACGGAGAGCGTCACCAGTGATTCAAAGAAGGCTCCGAGCAGACCACCATCCTTTGGCGTGAGGGTTTTCGGTGCCTTGCCCAGCAGCAAGTCATCGGCGGTCACGCGGAGCAGGCGCGCTGCCAGCGCAGGGTCTGCGAGCTGATGCTTCTCGGGTAGTGACACCTTCTTCAGTTGATGACCGGTCGGGGACCAGGCGGGGACCGGGTCAAGCTGGAAAAGACGTTCCAACGCCTCGCGATAGGGAATTGCGGTGCTGCGGGCGATGGGCGGTTCGTTCACGCCGAGCGCCGCGGCTCTGATCTTCTCGTAGGACGCCGTGCTTGACGTGGCCGCGGCGTAGGCGCGCAACCAACGGCGCAGCCCCTCCGGGTTGCGAACCGCGTATCCGAGCTCCTGGAAGTCCCGGTCAACCACTCGCTGCAGATAGCTGTCGAGTTGAGCACGACGTCCGCGGTCGGGAAGGATGCGAATTCCGGGCAGCCCAGAACGAAGTATCTCTTCGGTGTAGTCGCCAAGGCGCCGCTCGGTCTCGCCCGCAATTGCAGGACGCCTGCCCTTGAGCAATTCCGTCAGGCTGATCTTCGCCTCACCCGGCCACCGTTCCGCAAGCGACAACGGACGCATCCGAACACTGGCGATGCGACCTGCGCCCGAGTGGGTTCCAGTGTCTTTCGGGGACGCCGAGCCGGTCAGCAGAAAGCTGCCCGGTGGTGCCTGACGGTCCACAGCACGCCTGACGCGATCCCACACCGCCGGCACGTTCTGCCATTCGTCGATCAGTACCGGCGTCGGACTAACCAGGAGGCGGTCAAGATCAGCAAGGGCGATCTCCCGCTGAGTCGGATCGTCGAGCCAGTACGCGCTGCCGGCACGCCGTGACGCCGTGGCCGTCTTGCCGACGCCCTTAGGCCCTTCGACGGCGATGGCGGCGAGGCCTGTCATCAGCTCGTCAAGCTCGTCGTCAAGCACGCGCCGCTGGTATGAGTCACGACTCTCGCCCATAGCCAGCAACGATACACATCACGGGCACTCTGCGCTACAGTTCTGCCGCTCTTCTCGCTACAGTTTTGCCTGCGCCTGAGCTACGCCGTTGCGCGTAGCCTCACAGGCCGCTTAACAAAAGAGGGCGGCCCAGCGGGGCCGCCCTCCTCACAACCTTGAAGCGATTCGCTACGGAGCTACTTGAGCTCGACGGTCGCGCCGGCCTCTTCAAGCTCAGCCTTGAGCTTGTTGGCCTCTTCCTTCTCAATGCCTTCCTTGATCGCCTTGGGAGCGCTGTCAACAAGCTCCTTGGCTTCCTTCAGGCCCAGACCCGTGGCCGCGCGAACGACCTTGATGACCTGGATCTTCTTGTCGCCAGCGGCGGTCAGGACGACGTCGGCCGTGGTCGACTCCTCCTCGACCTCAGCCGGAGCGGCAGCGCCACCCGCCGCCGGGGCAGCAGCGGCAACGGCAGCTGCGGAGACGCCGAACGCCTCCTCGAGGGCCTTGATGCGCTCAGACAGCTCCAGCACGGAGATGCCCTTCAGCTCTTCAATCCAATCAGCAGTAGTGCTCATGTTCGTTCTCCTGGGTTATTCGTTGGACGGCTCGTCGTCCGACGAACCTTCAGTTGATTCAGAAACTTCGGCGTCACCCGCGGCGGCCGACTCAGCGGCGGCCTCGGTATCGGCCTCAGCGGTCTCGGTTTCGGCAGGGGGTTCAGCCACGGCCTCGGCAGCCGGCTCAGCGGTAGCTTCGGGCTCGAGCTCCGCGGGCGGCTCAGCCGCGGCCGGAGCCGGAGCGTCGCCACCAACAAGACCCTGATCGCGGATCTGGCCCAGCTGGATCGCGACACCCGCGATCAGCGCGTTCAGCGTCCGCGCCAACCCGGTCAGCGGCGCCGCGATGGTGCCGACGAGCATGGCGTTGAGGACGTCACGCGAAGGCAGCTTGGCGATCGACTCGACCTGCTCGGAGGAGAGCAGCGAACCGCCCATGAAGCCCCCCTTGAAGGTCAGCGGACCACGCAGCACCCGCGACGTATCGCTCAGCGTCTTGGCGGCGACAGCCACGTCACCCTTGACCAGCGCAAGCGCTGTCGGGCCTACCAGCAACGGCTTGATGTCGGCGACGCCGGCCTGATCGGCCGCGCGCTCCGACAGCGAGTTCTTGGCGACTCGCAGCTTCGTGTCTGAGACACGCAGCTTCTCACGCAGCTCCGCCACCTGGGCAACCGTGATGCCACGGTAATCCAGGGCGAAGATCGCTTCAGAATCGCCGAATTCTCCGGCGATCTGATCGATTACAACTGCTTTCTCTTCTCGGTTCATATTGCTCGCTCTCTACGAAGAACGCCCGCCTTCTGCAGGCGGGTGTCGAGAGCAGATGACCGAGAAGGTCACCGGCAGTCGAGTCTCCACCTGCTCCGGGCTTACGCGCATGCGCGGCCGAAGGTCTCGGGCTTTGTCTCTTCTTGCAGGGGTAAGTGTAGGCGGCTTTAGGCCGCTGCGGGCTCCTCGACGAGGTCACGGGTACGCGACGGGTCGACGCGAACGCCTGGACCCATCGTCGAGGCGAACGTCACCGACTTGATGTAACGGCCCTTTGCCGCCGACGGCTTGGCCCGGACGAGCTCCTCAATCACGGCCGCGTAGTTCTCGAGCAGACTGCGCTCTTCGAAGTCACGCTTGCCGATCACGAGGTGCACGATCGCGTTGCGGTCGGTGCGGTACTCGATCTTGCCGGCCTTCGACTCCTCGATCGCCTTGGTGACATCCATCGTCACGGTGCCGACCTTCGGGTTCGGCATCTTGCCGGACGGGCCGAGCACGCGGCCCAGACGACCAACTACAGGCATGAGATCCGGCGTCGCGATGGCGACGTCGAAATCATCAAAGCCTTCGAGAATCTTCTCGGCGAGGTCCTCAGCGCCGACGTAATCCGCGCCTGCCTCCTCAGCCTCGCGGGCCTTGTCGCCCTGGGCGAAGACCGCGACCTTGACGTTCTTGCCGAGTCCGTTGGGCAGCGCGATCGTGCCGCGCAACTGCTCGTCCGCGTGACGGACGTTCAGGCCGGTCCGGACGTGAACCTCAACCGACTCGTTGAACTTGGCGGTCGAAAGCTGCTTGACCAGCGCGATCGCCTCGACCGGCTCGTACTCGCGCTCACGGTCGTAGCGGTTGCGGGCCTCGGTGTATGACTTTCCGTGTTTCGCCATGACTAGATGACCTCCACGCCCATCGAACGCGCGGTGCCGGCAATGATCTTCTTCGCGGCATCCATGTCGTTTGCGTTCAGGTCGTTCATCTTCTTCTCAGCGATCGCGGTCAGCTGCGCATCGTTGAGCTTCGCGACCTTGGTCTTGTGCGGCTCCGGCGAACCCTTGTCGAGTCCGAGCGCCTGCTTGATCAGGATCGCGGCCGGCGGCTGCTTGGTGATGAACGTGAACGAACGGTCCTCATAGACCGTGATCACTACCGGGATGATCGTGCCGGTATCCGCCTGCGTCTGGGCGTTGAACGCCTTGACGAACTCCATGATGTTGACGCCGTGCTGACCGAGCGCGGGGCCNNTGACCGCCAACCGCCTGCAACTTGATTTGAGTAAGGACCTTCTTAGCCATTTTGCGTCTTTCCTAGTGCGAACGAAATTCCGAACGGCGGGTCTGGAACCCAGCCGTTCGTACCAATCTCCTAGATGGAAATCTGAGCTTAGAGGCTCTCGTGAGCCTTTTAGAGCTTCTTCACTTGGTCGAAGCCAACTTCCACGGGCGTCTCGCGCCCGAAGATCGAAACCAGCACCTTCAGCTTCTGGCCATCCTCGTTGACTTCGGCGATCTCGCCGGAGAAGTCCGAGAGCGGACCGGAAACAACCTTGACCGACTCACCGATTGAGAACTGTGCGCGGCTGCGCGGACGTTCGGCAGTCTCCTGATGCAGGAGACGGTCGACCTCGGCCTGGGTCAGCGGCACCGGTTCATTCGAGGCACCGACAAAGCCGGTTACACCGGGAGTGCCCTTGACAAGCGCCCATGAGTCCTCGTTGAGGTTCATGTTGACCAGCACGTAGCCGGGCATGGTGCGCCGCTCGGTCATGACCTTCTGGTTTTCCTTCATCTCGGAAACCGTCTCGGTCGGGACCACGATCTGTCGGACGTTGGGCTGCTGGCCAAGCGAGACGACCCGGTGCTCCAGGTTGTGCTTGACCTTGTTCTCGTGTCCGGAATATGTATTGACGACGTACCAGCGGAACATTCGTGATCTACCTAGTTAAAGGGTGTAAATGAGGAAGTGAACGAGCTTTGAGGCGACCAGATCGGCCACGCCCAGGAACAGGCCGGCAATGATCACGAAGCCAAGGACCACACCGGTCCCCTGCATTACCTGCCGACGGTCAAACCAATGTACGCGCTGCAGCTCGAGCCAGCTTCCCCGGAGAAATCCGGCGAGCCGGGCTAGAGCCGACTCGTGACGCTGCTCGCCATGCGCGGCGGCCATTGGCTCAGCGGCGGCCTCTCCCTGCGGATCTATTGACACCACTGCGCCTCGGGGCTACGGGTTACCGCGTCTCGCGGTGCGCTGTGTGGCATTTGCACCAGCGGCAGTACTTGCGCAGCTGCAGCCGCTCAGGGTTGTTGCGCTTGCTCTTATTGGTCTGGTAATTACGGCGCTTGCAGTCCTCGCATGCGAGGGTCGCAGCAATCCGAACGTCTCCACGGGCCATGTCTTGTAAGTCCCCGTAAGGTGTTGGAAAGGATCAATGCCAGCTTAGGGCGTGCTGGCGCACGCCAGCCGGCGCTCCGAGGAGTGTAGCGATTAAGCGCTGAAGCGGATGCTCAGGCGGATCCGATCACCCGGATCGGATCCCCCGCCAGGTATCCGGCGATGTCCTCGACGCACTGCTGGTACATGAGCTTCAGCGTCTCCTCGCTGACGTATCCGAGGTGTGGCAGCAGGACCGTATTCGGGAGTTTCAGCAGCTCGCTGTCGCCACCCAGCGGTTCGCGGTCGTAGACGTCGAGCCCGGCCGCCGCGATCTGGCCTTCACGCAGCGCGGAGATCAGCGCCTGCTCGTCCACGATCGGCCCACGCGAGGTGTTGATCAGCGCCGCCGTCGGCTTCATCTGCGCGAGCTCGGCAGCGCCGAACAGGCCGCGCGTGCGGTCGCTCAATACCAGGTGAATCGAGAGCACATCCGCGTTGGCCAGCAGCTCGGATTTGCTCACGTTGCTGGCGCCGGCCTCCTGCGCGCGCTCCGGCGTGAGGTTCTCACTCCAAGCGATCACGTCCATGCCGAAGACCTTCGCCGGCGCGACCATCGCGGCGCCGAGCCGACCGAGACCGGCCAGCCCGAGCGTACGACCCCCGAGGTTGTGCGGCAGCCCCTGCTGCCAGATGCCGCGGCGCATGGCGGCGTCCTCGGTGGCGACGCGTTTGAAGACGGCGAAGATCAGCGCCCAGGCGACCTCCACGGTGCTCGGCAGCCCGCGCCACCCCGGCTCGCCGTAACCGGGGATGATCGTTCCGCAGACGGTCACGCCGCGCTCCCTCAGGCAGGCCATGTCGACAGCCGCATTGCGCCAGCCGGTTGTGACCAGCAGCTTCAGGTTGGGCAGTTGCTCGAGTAGCTCTCGCGGGAACGCGGTGCGCTCACGCATCAGCACCAACACGTCGAATTCGTTCAGCACCCTGGGGATGTCGGCGGCCGCGATCGGGCGGTCGAAGAACGCCACCTCACAGTTCAGCGAGGCCCAGTCGGCGAAGGTGTGTGCGACACGGTGGTAGTCGTCGAGAACTGCAATGCGCATGCCAGC
>PLES01000103.1 GCA_003137075.1 Solirubrobacterales bacterium | reverse complement strand
TGCACAACTCCCAGCCCTGAGCCGATGTGGTTGCGCACACCCCGTTTCCCGATGGGGTTGGGGCGTCCCGCCTTATCATCGTTAGCGATGCCCTGGGAATGGCCGGCGGGCGCCGCGTGCGCATTTTTCCTGACTCTNNATCCAGGTCAGCGTGCTCCGCGTGGCGGCGTTGGCCGCAACGCCAACCAACCTGCTGTTCAACGTCGCAGCCGTACCCGGCGGGCTGCTGCGCTTCCGGCACGAAGGGCGCCTCGTGAACTCGCTCACATGGCTGCTGACCGCCGGAACGCTCCCCGGCGTGATCGCCGGCGCGGTCATCCGCGTCGAGCTGCTGTCTGGCGGCAAGGCGTTCGACTTCGTCGCCGCCGGAGTCCTTCTGCCGCTCGGGCTATGGCTCGCGCTCGCGAGCCAACGGATCCCGCCCTCATCCCCGGAACCCACAGCGCGGACCCGTCGGATGATCTGGGTGCTGTCGTTGATCGTCGGGGTAGTCGGCGGGATCTACGGCATCGGCGGCGGATCATTGCTCGCACCGATCCTGATGGCCGCCGGATTCTCCGCCTATGAGGTTGCACCGGCGACGCTCGTCGCGACGTTCCTCACTTCAATCGCCGGGATCATCACCTACCAGGCCTTGCAGCTCACACACGGCGGCGCGATCGCGCCGGACTGGGGACTCGGCGCGTTCATGGGCGCCGGCGGATTCGCAGGCAGCTACCTCGGCGCCCGTCTACAAAGCCGGCTCCCCGAACGCTCGCTGCGCAAGCTACTCGGCGCGATCGCCTGCCTCGTAGCGCTGCGGTACATCCAGCTAGGAGCGTCCGCCGAGCATCACGCCCGATCAGAAACACGCTCAGCGATCCGACCCGCGCACGCAAACGCCGGACTGGCGTGTTGGGTCGTTACCGCTCCGTTTCGGTTACCGCGCCTGTCCTTCGCGGGCGCCGGCGACTGACATCCTGACTCGCCCAGTTCCTCCCGGAGGCGCCCTGGTCGGCCGGCCGGTAGAACTGACATGTGTCCGATGATCGAAAGTGAGTAGGCGTGACTAACGATGTCGCGCTGACAGCCGCGTTGGCAGTTCTCGCGGCGACACTTACCGTGGCGGTGAAACGTCCGCGACACGTTCCGGAGGCCGCTGTCGCTTGTGCGGGTTGCCTGCTGTTGCTCGTCATCGGTGCTATCGGTGTGTCCGGGGTCGGCGGCGCGCTCAGAGATCTAGGTCCGACGGTTGGCTTCCTCGCGGCGATGCTGCTGATCGCGGAAGGGTGCCGTCGTGAGGGATTGTTTGACGCGATAGGAGCTTTGATGGCGCGAGGAGCGGCCGGAAGCCCGCACCGCCTGCTGGTATTCGTGTTCGTGATCGCGACAGCGATCACCGCGGTCCTGAGCCTTGATGCGACGATCGTCCTGCTGACACCGGTCGTGTTTGCGACCGCGAGACAGATGCGTACGAGCGCGAAGCCGCACGTCTATGCGTGCGCGCACCTCGCTAACTCGGCGTCGCTGTTGCTGCCGGTGTCGAACCTCACGAACCTGCTCGCGTTCCACGCCACCAAGCTGTCATTCCTCCACTTCAGCGCGCTGATGCTGCTACCGACAACCGCCGCTGTAAGCCTGGAGTGGATCGTGTTGCGACGGTTCTTCGCTAAGGACCTCAGACCTCCGCAACACGCGGCGACGGAGCCGGACGGCCCGCACTTGCCTCGTTTCGCCATCGCGATCCTTACCTTCGTGCTGGCTGGCTTCGCGCTCAGTTCAGTTCTGGGGATCCAGCCGGTGTGGTTCGCAACTGCAGGTGCCGTGCTCATCACGCTGCCGGCTCTAGCCCACAAGACGGTGGCACCGGTCGTGCTTGTGCGGGCGGCACAGCCGGGCTTTCTGATCTTTGTCCTCGCGATCGGCGTGATTGTGCACGCGGCCAGCATCAACGGCTTGGACACAGCCGTGCGAGCGGTACTGCCAAGCGGAGGATCGCTACCTGACCTGCTCGCGATCGCAGCCTTGAGCGCGGCTCTCGCGAACCTCCTCAACAACCTTCCGGCGACGCTCATAATCGTCCCGGTGGCGGCTGTTGCTGGTGTTGGGCCTGTGCTAGCGACATTGATTGGCGTCAACGTCGGCCCCAACCTCACCTATGTCGGATCGCTGGCGACGCTGCTTTGGCGACGCGTGTTGCACAGCGAGGACATGGAAGTCGAACTTGGAGAGTTCGTCCGGCTGGGGGCGTTGACGGTGCCACCGACTTTGCTCGCAGCGGTCGTACTCCTCTGGCTAGCCCTGAAGTCCTAACCGCCGTGACTGAAGGCAGACGTCGAGCAAGGCTGGAACCTTAGGAAACCTGGTGGGGAGCCGGAGCGGAGGCTCCGGCTCCCCACACGAAGGACAGCGTTCAGCTCGGGATTAGGACCTTGTTGATGATGTGCACGATCCCGTTGGAGGCCTTCAGGTTGACCTTGATGATCTCAGCGCTGTTTACGTAAGCGTTGCCGGCCTTCACGGAGAACGTCACGGTCTGTCCCTCAAGGGTCTTCACAGATTTCGTCTTCTCGACGGTGGCCGCGTCCAACACGCCTGGCACAACGTGGTATTCGAGAACCTTGACGAGCAAGGCCTTGTCCTTGCCGAGTTTGGTCAACGTTGCCTTGGGGACGGCGGCGAAGGCAGCGTTCGTTGGGGCGAACACAGTGAGCTTGGTGCTTCCGCTAAGTGCTTTGACGAGCCCGGCCTTCTTGATCAGCGATACGAGCGTGGAGAGCTGCGGGTCTGATGCGGCCAGCCCGACGATGTTCGGGGTCGCCATCGATGAATCGGGGCGGGCCGCTTGCGCGGAGCCGGCCATCGGTACTGCCACCGCGGCGACGGTGCAGAATAGGAGTACGAGACGCTTCATGAGTCCTCCAGAGAAGTTGACGGAACCTACTGGGGCTTATGCGTGCGGCCCTGCAGGGTCGGTTGGGCAACCGATCTGGTCTTCCGTCTCGTATGGGGTTAGATGCTGTTAGTCCAGGCCGTTGCGACTATCGGGTCGCTTGACGTAGCTTCGTCTCCCAGGCAGCTGCGCCGCCATGATCGCCGCGCGGTCACCGCGCTCAAAGAGCGTGCGCCTGACGCGATGGCGCTGGTGATGGAGGCTCACGGGCGATCGGTACTTGGGTTCCTCACGCAGATGCTCGGGGACCGTGTCACGGCCGAGGACGTGCTCCAGCAGGTTCTGATCGAGGTTTGGCAGCGGGGCACCAGCTATGACCCGGATCGTGCCGGGCTGCTCACCTGGGTGCTGACGATTGCGCGTTCCCGTGCGATTGACGAGTTGCGCCGGCGTGTGCCTGAGCCGATCGATCCGGCGGGGCTCACGATGCAGGTCGAGGCCGCTCATCGAGGTGAGAGTGAGACCGATCAGCTGCTCGAGCAATGGCGAATTGCAGGACTGCTCGCACGCTTACCCAGGGACGAAGCGAACCTTCTGCGGCTGCGCTTCTACGAGGGCCTGAGTCAGAGCGAGATCGCAGAAAGCACTGGCGTCGCGCTCGGAACGGTGAAGGCAAGGATGGTCAACGGGCTCTGTCAACTTCGAGATCTGCTGGAAGCAGAGGAGGGGGTGGCAGCGCGCCCATGAGCAGGCTTCCAGCGAGAATCGGGCGTCGCAGCTCATCGAGGGTTCGCCGTCAGGCAGCCGAGCAGGCGCTCAGCGACCACTTCGTCGGCAGCACCGTCACATCTCCACCACCCCGGCCAGACGGACCAGGCGAGCTGGGTAAAGAGCTGTCCTCGATGCGCACGCTGATGCAAACACTTGAGCAGTTGCCAGCCCAAGCCTGGAGCCCGATGCTTGACGCCCGCACAACCCCGAGTGTGAACCCGGCTTCGGTTCGGGAGCCAGCGAGGAGCCGCCTGCCCCGTCGGGCACTCATGTCCGGTGTGGTTGCGACGGCCGCGCTCGCGTTCGTGGTCGGCGCGCTGACACACCCGTTCTCAAGGGCAGCTCGCTCTCCAGTCGCAGTACCTAAAACCACCGCGCAGGTCGTCTTGAAGCCGCTTGCGGGAACCTCAGGCAGAGACCTGGCGGTCGCGTATATGCCAGGCGGCGGCCAAATGCTGCTGCAGATTCGCGAGCTACCCCGCTCCGCCCCCGGCGCGTACTACGAACTCTGGCTGATGACCAGCAACACCGACCTGGTTTCGGTGACGAGCTTCCGGGTAGGAGCAACCGGCATGAACTCACTTCGACTCTCCTTGCCAGACGACCCGACCCACTACAAGTACCTTGACATATCAATCCAGCATGTCGGCGATCAAGGTGCGATCTCTCAGGACAATGTGTTGCGCGGCACGATCCCTTCCTAGCCGTGCCGACACGCCTATAGAAAGCATTGGCGATGACCATCGGGTCTCTCGTCCCGCGTTCCAGCCAATCCGCGGATCGTCATAGGATTGCTTCCTTGATCTCGATCCGAGAGAGCCTGACCGAGTCCCGCCCCGCGACACCGGAGGCAGTCGGGATAATCCGTCGCTCGGTAGCGGAATACGCGAGCGCGGTGGGAATCGTCGGAGAGAAGCTCGACAGCGTGCGTCTCGCGGTCTCAGAAGCCGTCTCCAATGTCGTCATGCATGCATATCCTGGAGATCCCGGCCAGGTACACGTCACGGCACGCGCGGTGGACGGCGAACTCTGGGTTTTGATTAGCGATGACGGCGCCGGTCACAACATCCAGTCCAAGCGCCCGGGCCTAGGCTGGGGGCTTGCGCTCATGACTGACGCGTGCGACGAGTTCACGCTTGCGGAACGATCAACGGGTGGGACGGAGGCAAGAATGTGCTTCCGCATCCAAGCCGATCCTCAGAGCGTTAGTCCCGGGGATCAGTAGCAGCCGCCAGCTCCCCAGCGGCATCTTGCTTCTCCACCACCACGAACCTGTCGTTTCCGCTGACGACGGTCTCAATCTCAGCCAAGTCATGACCGCGGAGAACGACGAATCGGCGTGGAAAATTCCGCACGTGCTCATATTCCGCGAGGGTCACCTCAACCGCTTCGCCGCACTCTAACCGGGAGCACTCGCAGCGGAACCGCACAATCTTGTCGGGCTCCCCTGGCCACTGCCCCCGTTCTATCGCCTCATTGGTCTCGCGAAACAACACCTCGTTCCGCGCAACCCGCCGCTGAGCATGGTCATCCACCAAGCCATCGTGTCACGTTCCTCAGATCAAGATGAGGCGAGACGCTCCCCTACGGCATGCTGGCGGGCAGGCGGGTCAACGACGCTCTGCTGGCTCTCCTTTTAGCCGCGCGTCGGCCGCAAGCTTGAGCGCGAACACCGGGCAGGCAGCTACGGCACGGCGCGCGAACGCTACGAGGTCTTTATCGATCGGAGTGCCGTCGACGATCGGGTAGCCCCAGTCGTCGAGCGTCACCCGCTCGGGAATCAGCTCGGCGCACAGTCCGTGCGCGGCGCATTCGATCGGGTTTACCCGCAGGTGCTGTGTCATCGCGAAGCGGCCTTAGAGCCGATCTCCAAGAGCGGCGTTCCGGAACGACGGGCGTCGGACCCAGCTGTGCTTCGGCGACGATGGGGAGTCGGCAGCGCTGTGCTGTCATCGCAGCGACCACAACCGCCGTGCTGGGCGTGGTCGTCGAACTCGGCGGCGAACACGGTGAGTGCCGTAGTTACGAAGCGGGCGACGCCGTCCGGATGAGCGCAGGCTCCGCGCTGCTTCACCATCTCGCTCCATTTTCGGATCTGAACACAGGTGCGAAAGCCATCACCGTGCAACGTGAGCTGCTCGAGCGCGCCAGCGATTGCCCCGAGTCCATGTACGCAAGGGCCGCATTGTCCGGCGCTCTCTGCCGCCATCCACTTGGCAACCCGAGCGACCTCCGCGACGGGGCAGGACGAGCTGGCAAGTAGGAAAACGATGCCCGCTCCAAGCGTGAGACCGTGCTCGCGGAGAACGCGTTCTTCGAGCGTCAGCGCAGTTGCGTCAGCCACCGTGGTCCAGGCCCCGCCGTACCCACCGAACAGGACCGCCTGGACGCTCTCAGTGATACCCCCTGCGCTCTGGAGCACACCGGCCATGGTTGTGTCGGGAGTGATTTCGATCAGTCCCGGCTGTTCGACTGCTCCTGAGACTGTGACCAGGCGGGTCCCGTCGTACGTGCCCCTCGCGACGCGGCCGATATGTGAGTAGGTCTCAGTGTTCGAGACCAGCGTCGGCCGTCCGCGTCGGCCGGACTCGAACGGGTAGGGCGGCGTTTGGGTCGGCTTTGGCTCGCCGCCGGCGAGCGCCGCGATCAGCGCCGTCTCCTGACCGGTCACGTAGCCCGACGGGACAGCCTGCACCGTTGTCCTCAGACCTCGGCGCGAAAGGTCTGGGCGCGCCCGGACTGCCCTGCCGATTGCGGCAGCCTCTGCAGAAAATCCCTGGTCGACCGCGATCACGATCTCATCAGCGTTCAGAGCGTTCGCCGCAGCCAACGCGCCGTCGAGCACCGTGTCTGCGCGACCCATTAGTAGGTAACGATCCTTCTGGCTCAAGGGCTCGCCCTCGGCCGCGTTGACGATGATCGTCGGAGTTCCCCGCTGAGCTGCGACGGCTCGCAGCTTCGTAGCCGTGGGAAAGCAGGCGCCGCCACGCCCCCGCACGTCTGCGCGTTCCAACGCCTCGGCCAGCTGGCCGAGGCGGTCACGTCTGGGTCGGCTCACCATGCCTGACCTGCCAGACGGAGTGGTGCGGCAAGGCGCACGGCGAGCGCAGCGAGCACCGATCCGATGCAGATCACTTCGATGCCCAGCATCCAGATCTGCCCGCTATCAGTCCCGATGCCCAGTCCGTGCGCGACCGCGACCGGCCAGGCGAGGTAGGCCAACCAGTGAACACCGCGCCAGGTCTTTACTCCCAGGCGGACCCGCACAAGGCTCGTGACGATCACGGCAGCAAGGAGATCAACAGCTGTAGCTCCGAGGCCGACCCAGAACGGGCGATATCTGCCCCAGAACGGGATGAACACGTCTACGAGGCGCACGGAGACCCATGTGTCGGTGACGGCCGTGACGATGTGCACGCAAAGGAACACCAAGGCGAGCAGCGAAGCGTTGCGGTGTAACCGATCGATGACGAACCGCGGCCAGCGGTCGCTTGTGACCCGTGAGCGGTTCAGCAATCCGAGCACGACCGTCACCGTGAGCAGTGCGAGCGCGACAACGCCGCTCGCCCGGATCACATACCACTGGATCATCGCTCGCTGCCCGGTTCAAGCGGCCAGCCCCCGACCGTGGTTACCGATCCGAGGTTGTCAACCAGGCGTGCGCAGAGGCCTTGGTCGGTAAGCCATTCCGGTGCTGCCTCGCCAAGTACGATCGACGCGGTTGAGGCAGTGTTTGCGTCGACGCACGTAGCGGCAGTAACGCTCGCCGTTCGCCACGGGGTTTCTGCCGACTGGCCGGTGCGCGGGTCAATGATGTGGTGACCATTCGGACCGTGTCGAACGGTCGTCCCGGACGTAGCCAGCGCGCCGCGGCGGATCGCAACCGTCTGTCCGAACGCCGTCTGATCGGAGCGGTGGTCGTCCGTGACGTGGATCAACCAGCCGTCCTCCGGCGGCTCACCGGCGGTGGCGATGTCGCCTCCGAGCGAGACCAAGACTCCGGCTCCGTCTGTCGCAGACGCTATCGCGGCGGCGGCGTGGTCGGCCGCGAGCGCCTTGCCGGTCGCCCCCAAATCGAGCATCACGCCGGCGGGTACTCGGACAGTCCGGCCCTTGACCTCGACGTCCCGCCAGCCCGGGTTAGCTCCGAGCGTAGGATCAACCAGGCCGTCGGTAAGGCTCGCGGCAGCGAGCGCGACGATTACCGCCTGCCGGAGCTCGTCGCTGACGATGACACGCTGCCCGTTGGCCCTCTGGAGCCGTGAAACCTCGGAATCCGAGCAGAAGCTGCTTGCAGCTCGATCGATGCTCTCGAGCTCCTCTCTCAGAATCGACTCGGCTAGCTCGAGGTGCCGATGATCGGTTACTCGCACCAGCGCCGTGGTGCCGATCGCCTCCCAACTGGCGGTGGCCATGGCTGAGGTAGTCATGAGACACCAGAAGTAACCGGGGTCGGGGCGCTACCTGCCGAGCTGCCTGCGGAACCAGCTGACGAGCGTTCCGTCGGTGACGAAGTCGACTGCGAGCTGGCAGCCGGGGTTGCCGGAGCCGACTGAGAGCTGGCTGTCACGGTCGCGGTTGCCGGAGCCGACTGAGAGCTGGCTGTGGCGGTTGCCGGCACAGTCGGGGCCTCTGCTGGCCGGAGCTTGCGTCTTGAGAAGCTTGGCGTTGGCGACACCCGCCGGGTGCTAGACGTGGAGGTACTGACCATGGGGGTGACGACGTGAGCCGAAACCCGGTGGGTCGCGCCTACCGGTGTTGCTTCGTGCGCGAGCCCTATCAGCACGAGGGTTCCGGCTACGGAGGCGAACAGGCCTGCTCTGTTGGTGAGTCGGAGCCGTCGAAGTGCTGCGTCGCGTCGGCGCTGAGCCTGATTCATGCCGTGAGTCTGCGCCAGAACCGTAAGCGCACGGTGATAGTCGCATGAGACAACTCTTAGGTTTGCAGCCACTCTTCAACCGCGACCTTATGATCCGCAGATGATCCTTGTGGTTGAGGACGAGCCTGGGATCGTCGACTTCATTGAACGTGGACTGGAGCGCGCCGGCTTCCAGGTTTGCTCGCAGATCGACGGGACTGCTGGACTTGCGCACGCGCTTGAGCCGACGGTCGAGCTAGTGATTCTCGATCTGATGCTCCCGGGCCTCAGCGGTGATGAGATCCTTTCCCGGCTGAGCGTGCAGCGTCCGGATCTGCCAGTGATCGTGCTGACCGCCCGCGATGGAGTGCAGGAGCGCGTAAAGGGTCTCGACGCGGGCGCCGTCGACTATCTGGTCAAGCCGTTCTCGCTTGACGAGTTGATCGCCCGAGTTCGGGCGCAGCTGCGCTCCGCGCGGCGCGGCGAGATGAAAATCGTCGGCGGCGGAATCACGGTGGACCTACCCTCACGCCACGTGAAGGTAGGTCGGCAGGACGTTCAGCTTTCAAGTACCGAGTTCGAGCTTCTCACCTACCTGATGCGTAACCAGGGCACAGTCTTATCGCGCACTCAGATTCTGCGTGCGGTCTGGGGTTATCAGCACGATCCTGGGACAAATGTGCTTGATGTTTATGTCGGCTACGTGCGACGCAAATTGACGGCATCGGGCGCCGAGGGGCGAATCGTCACCGTCCGATCACTGGGTTACAGGTTCGACGGTGACCGGCCTTGAGCGGCCTGCGTTTGCGCATGGTCGTGACGATCGGCGCGACGATGGTCGTGACGCTCGCGGTTGCGTTCGTGATCGTCTACCGACAAACGGGAACAGAACTGCACAACCAGCTGCGCGTCGCGCTGCGCAGCAGCGCGAGCCAGTTGGCCGGCACGATTCGAGAGCTGCCACACGCGACGCCGGATACCGCGTTAGCCGCCGCTCGTAGGTTCGCGCGCGCACAGCCATACGGCAATGCCTCGGTATTGCTCTTTGCAATTGTGCCCGGGCATGGAACGGCCTCCAACCACCCCGAACTGTTCGGAGCATCCAAGCCCGATGAAGACGAGAACTGGGCGGAGCAGCGGGTCGAGAACGCGCAGGGACGCCAGTTGGAACGCCCACGCCCGGGCTTCGCGTATCAGCAGGCACCGGACACCGGCATGCTGCTGACCTACGAACAGAGTGTCAAGCTCGACGACGGACTGCGCGTTTATGCCGGCGCCGCCGAACCAGTCTCAGGAATCGCAAGGGCCCAACATGGCGTGCGACGCTCGTATCTGCTCGCCGGCGCTGTAGCTCTCGGGTTGGCGCTCCTCGGTGCGTTCGTTGCGGGCAGCCGCATGGCCGCGCCTCTGCGTCGGATCTCAAACACGGCCGAGCGGATTGATGGTGGCGACATCTCCCCGCGCATGCACGTGCCAGCTTCTGCGAGTCGCGAGGTCCATGTACTAGCGCAGGCCTTCAACAACATGTTGGATCGGTTGCGGGACGCCTTTGACGCCCAACGAGAGTTTGTGGCCGACGCCTCACACGAGCTACGCACCCCACTCACCGTCGTTCGCGGCCAACTCGACTTGCTTGCCAGCACTGATCCGGTCAGTAGCGAAGACCTCAACCGCGTAAGCCAGATCATCAATGCGGAGGTCGCGCGCATGTCGCGACTCACCGAGGATCTGCTGCTGCTCGCACAATCGGAAGCGTCTGACTTCCTGCGACCCGAGCCGATTTCTCTGCAACCGTTTGTCTCAGAGCTCTGGGACGGTCTCAGCCTTACCGCCGACCGTAAGTTTGAGATCGGGTCGCTGCCGGACCTTGAACTCCGCGCCGACCCGGACCGACTTGCCCAAGCACTGCGCAACCTCGGTAGTAACGCCATCCAGCACACGCGCGAGCGCGACGGTCTGGTGAGGATCGACGCCTCGTTGCTACCCACGACCCGCGAGCACTCCGCGCTTGTGCGTTTCACTGTCTCCGACGACGGGCCTGGTATTCGACCCGAGCAGCGGGCGCGGGTGTTCGAGCGCTTCTACCGGACAGATCCAGCCCGGCCCCGCGCGGCCGGGGGTGCCGGGCTGGGTCTAGCCATAGTCGCGGCGATCGCAGCAGCACACGGTGGCAGCGTGTCCGCCGAGCGAAGCGCGGCGGGAGGCGCCGCGATGAACCTCGATTTGCCGCGGGAACCGCCGACTATCTAAGAACTCTCTCATACACCGCTAACCAGAGCCATAGGTAGCCGCACCTAGACTCCCGGCGGATGACGACTGAGGGCGCCCAGGAGCGCGATACCAGCGAGGTCGACTGGCGCCGCGCGGAGTTTGTGCTGACCCTGCTTGGCTTCCTGGGCTTCATCACCGCGCTGATCAAGATCGGCACCGTCTACGACGGGCTCCCGGCTCACCCACTGATCATCCACGTTCCGGTGGTCCTGATCCCGCTCAGCATTCTGGGTGCTCTCGCCTGCGTCTACCGACCGCAGTGGTTTGACCGGTACGGAATCCTTCTGTGCCTGATCTCGATCGTAGGCATGTCGTCGATCTTCCTGGCGATGAACGCCGGCTCGGCGCTCCAGGGCATCCTGCACCTGACCGGCCGGCCGGCGCACCTCATCAGCGAACACTCACAGGCAGCCGGGATCCTCGCGGTCTTCTTCGTCGCCTTCACGGCGATCCTGATCCTGACGTTCTCAGCCGAGCGGATCAGCGGCCGTCTCGGACCAACGGGATTGGTCGCCGCCGACCGGTTCCTCGCCACCCCCCGGACCCGGACCGCATTGCGAATCGTCCTCGTCGTCCTAGCCCTCGCATCCGCCTACATGGTGTTCCGAGTCGGTGACCTCGGCGCAAAGGCAGTCTGGCTGCAGAAGGTCCAGGCCGCTCAGGCGCAACGCGCAAACACCGGCTACTAGCGCCCGCCGCGGCGCCGAGGATCGGCGTGACGGTGAGAGACTTGTGTGATGACCGGTACTCAGATCGGACTCGTCGCCTCAGTCTTCATCGCCTGCACGGTTGAGGCTGTCGAGGCACTCACGATCGTGCTTGCGGTCGGGGCCACGCGCAGCTGGCGCTCGGCGATGATCGGGCTCGGCGTCGCACTGGCTGCCCTCGCCGCGGTGACCGCAGCGCTCGGTCCGGCGCTCACCGAGCTGCCGATCAACGTTCTGCGAGCGGTCGTCGGCGGTTTGCTGCTGACCTTTGGACTTCAGTGGCTGCGCAAAGCGATCCTGCGAGCCGGCGGCCTCAAAGCGCTTCACGACGAAGAGGCCACCTTTACCGAGCAGGCTGAGCTGGCACTTGCAGCGGGCACCGTGGAAAACGGCTTGGACAGCTACGCATTCTTTGTGTCTTTCAAGGGGTCGTTCCTTGAGGGGCTCGAAGTCGTGTTCATCGCGCTGACGTTCGGGTCCAACCAGAAAGACGTCCCGCTGGCCGCGGCAGCAGCCACGGCCGCGGTCCTCGTCGTGGCGTGCGCTGGTTTCGCACTGAAAGCACCGCTGGCTCGCGTGCCGGAGAACACGCTCAAGTTCGTCGTCGGCGTGATGCTCACCTCGTTCGGCCTCTTCTGGGGCAGCGAGGGAGTACACGCACGCTGGCCTGGCGGAGAGACGGCTCTGCTCGTCGTTATTCCGGCGGTTGCGCTATTCGCGATTGCGACCATCGCTTCCCTGCGCCGCACCCTCAGCGCCGCCGCCGCGGTCGAGACATGAACCGGATTCGGGGCCTATTGCGCTTCCTCTGGGACTTTGTGGTCGGCGACGACTGGCGGATTGCTGTCGCGGTGACCTCCGCGCTGCTCGTGACGCTGGTGCTGTCCAACAACGGCGTTACTTCTTGGTGGCTACTGCCAGTGGCGGTTGCGGCGACGCTAACCGCGTCCGTTTGTGGCGCCGCTCGCAACCGGAGGCAATCCGCCTGACGTCTGCGCCCGACCTATAGCGGGACGGCCGCGCCCAGCACCGCAGCGATCACGCCGATAGCCCCGGCTGCGACGAGCGTCTCCACAACGCCGCGTTTGAAGACGAGCATCGCGAGCGCTGCCGCGGCGAGCAGCGGGTATTGCCAGGTTTCGCGTAGCGCGCCCGTCAGCAGGATGGCGGCACCGAGGATCGCACCGATCGCCGCGGGGCCGGCGCCGTCAAGGAACGCTTGAGCCGTCTCGTTGGCTCGGAACCGTTCGAAACGTGCGCCGCCGAGCAGGATGAATGAAAACGAGGGAGAGAACGCGACGACAGCGGCCAGCAGTCCGCCGAGGATTCCGTGGGCCGCGTAACCGACGGCCGCGACCGTCGCAACGACTGGTCCTGGGGTGACCTGCCCGAGCGCAACCGCGTTGAGAAACTGGGAGTTGCTCATCCAGTGGTAGGTGTGGACCGCGTCGCCCTGCATCAGCGGGATGATCACGAAGCCTCCGCCAAACGAGAGCGCGCCAACCTTGAATGCCGTCCAAGCGAGGGCGCCGATACCGCCGACCGAAATGGAGGCGGGTAGAAACATTCCGAGGGACATCAGCTGCGGCTGACCACGCTTGAGCATCACTTCGAACAGTCCACAGGCGAGCAGGACGAGCACGAGCAGAGGCCCCAGGAGGGCGGCAGCCGCCGTACCGATCAGGACGTACGCTGCCCACCGCAACAGCTGCGGACGGCTCGCTCGCACGCGACCCACACTGGGAGTGATGAGTCCGCGCGCCGCGTGTACGGCCACTGCCGCGACCACGGCACCGGCACCGGCACCGGCAGCGCGGACCCAGAGTGGCGGTGAGTGCGAGAGGAATAGCAGCGATAACGCCAGGATCAGCACCACTGCCGGGACGATGAATCCGAGCCCACCGACAACCGCGCCCAGCGGACCGGCTACGCGGTAGGCGCAGAAGATCGACATCTGGGTCGACGCCGGTCCAGGCAACAGCCCGCAGGCTGCGTTGGCGTCCTGGAACTCGCGGGCGTCCATCCACCCCATCCGGTCAACCATCAACTCCCGCAGCAATGCGATGTGGGCAGGCGGCCCGCCAAATCCCGTCACTCCGATGCGAGTCCACTCGCGAGCGACAGTCGCCAACGACGCCTGCGACCCGGGGGGTCTCGGTACCGCTTCGCTCATCGTCGCGTCCGTCGCGGCACACGTACCGGATCGTTGCGGCCCGTCGCCCCAGCCGGCGCCTGCCCGATCGAGTTGATCAGGAACCCAATGCGAGTCGCGAGCTCGGCAGCAGTGCGCTGGAAGGCGGGATAGGTCTCCGCGTCCGGGTCGCCCTTGCGTGCCGGATCGGGCGTACTCCAGTGGACCAAGCGGGGGCTCCCGGGAAACTCGGGACAGACTTCGCGCACACGGTCGCAAAGCGTGATCACGTAGTCGAACCGCTTCCCGGAGAACCGGCTCAGCGGCTTGGAGGCGGCCTCGCTCAGATCGATCCCGTGCTCCCGCATCACGCGGACAGCGTTCGGATGGAGCGGCTTGGGGTGGCTGCCTGCGCTAAGCGCCACGATGCGTCCGTTGCCCATTTGCCCCGCTAGAGCTTCGGCTATCTGCGAGCGGGCACTGTTGCCCGTGCAGGAGAACAGCACGCGCGCGGAGCGATGGACGGCAGCCGGCACTGTGCTGGCTTGTAGTCGGATCAGTTTCAGACCGGGGTGAAGCTCGGCGCCTGTCGCGGTGAGCAAGTCGCTACAGCGCTCGAGGTCCAGCAGGTAGTAGGAGTCGCGGCCGTCGGCCGAGCTTCGCCGGCGTCTGACCATCTGGCCCGACCGGAGCTGAGCGAGGTGATAGGAGACGAGGCTCTGGTGCAGCTGAAGCCGCGAGCACAGCTCCCCCACCCGCAGATCGCTCTGCGCCAACTCGCCGAGCAGTTGCCAGCGCACGGGATGCCCAGCGAGCCGCAAGAAGCTCGGCGGCGTCTGCTGCCGGCGCGACCGTGGGACTGACACAAGTCGCCACGATACATCAATTGAGCTTGATGTATCGTGCGGTGGCGTACCGCAACTTCAACCGGGGTTTCGAGTGCCGCAAGCGACTGGGAGTTGCCCTTACTGCGACCTGCATGCCGAGCCCGTCGGCGGCTGGATCTACCGTGACGAGCGCTGGCTCGTCCGGCACGGGCCGCCAGACAGCACGATCGCTGGTGGGCTGCAGATCATCTCGGTCCGCCACTTCGTTGACTTCGCAGAGATGACAGACACGGAGGCGGGTTCCTTCGGGCGGCTGCTGGCCCGGCTGGACGTTGCACTCCGTGCGACAACCGATGCCGAACGCGTGCACCTGGTCTCTACCCGTGACCGGGTCGCACACTTCCATGCTTGGCTATATCCACGGCCCGCTGGCCAGCCACTGCGCGGAACAGCTTTCCTGGCCGCCCCACAGAGCGCCGAGGTCGAAGACCTCAACCGGGTCGCTGAAGCGGTCCGGCAACGCTTGAGAACCCCGGCTCAGCCGGCTAACCCGGCGACCTAGCTGAGGTCAGTTCGATTCGGTGACCGGTGGGCTCTCGCCGGCGACACGCAGGCGCTGGACCAGAAACGCGCCGCCGCCGATCGCGAGCACCGCGACCAGGCTCCAGCCGAGTGCGCTCGTGCCAAGACCAACGTATTTGAGCCCCGAAGCAAGAATCACAAACGCGATTGCCGGGCGGATGTACTTGTCGGGCACGCTCGACGAGAGCAACGAACCGACGAACACCGCCGGGACGCTGCCCAAAATAAGTGAGACGGTGAGGCCGAACTCCACGGTGCCAAAGATCAGCGAGCCGATGGCGGCCGCAAACGTGAGCGGCACGGCCTGCGTAAGGTCGGTTCCGACCAGCTGTTTGGCGCTGATCGTCGGATACAGGAAGAGCAGCAGCACGATCATCAGCGATCCCGACCCGACCGAGGTCATCCCGACTATCAGGCCGCCGACAACGCCGACCAGGACGGTCGGGACCGGACGCACCTCGATCTCGTGAATCAGGTCATCGCGAGCCTGGTCACTGCGGCGGTCGAGCCAATAGCGCAGAGCCATGGCGCCAGCGCCGATCAGCAGCGCAACGCCGAGCACAACCTCAATGTGGTTGGTCGCGGACTTGGCGTCCCCGAAGCGGCTCAGCAACCAGGTACCGAGCAGCGCCGACGGCACGGAACCCGCGGCCATCAGCATCACCAGCCGCTTGTGCACTGTCCCAGCCCGCATGTGGACGCCGGCACCTACCGGCCGCATCACAACCGACGCCACGAGATCGCTGGAGATCGCCTTGCCCGGGACGACATTGAAGATCAGGATCAGCATCGGCGTCATCAGGGCGCCACCACCGGCGCCCGTCATGCCGACAAGCAGGCCAACGATGGCGCCGCCAAGAACGATGTAGGGATCTATGTGCACGAGATCCGTGGAGGGTAGCTCGGCGCTCGTAAGACTTTGCGCTGAGACTGGCTACGCGAAGCTGAGGGTCGTCGGGAGACGACCCTCCCGCGAGCTAGGAGCTCAGGCGAAGATCTCTAGTGAGCCCGGCGCGGTGACGCTGGAACTCACGATCGGCGCTGAACCACTGCCCGCTGCTGCGCTGATGGCCTGTACCACGGCAGCCTGTCCCTGCTGAGTCTGCTGCATGGACATGGCTGCTGCCATCGCCGCCAGTTCTGGGCTCATAGCCGTTAGGGCTGCTGCACTCATGGAGGAGAGTATCGACCGCTGCCGCCCTGAGCACAAGTGTCGCGGACAAATGAACGAGCGAAACACCAGCAAAGGGGACGTTTCTGCCGGGAACCGGTGTGACGCCGGGCCCTCATAGACCGCAATCACAACTGGTCCTCAAATCAGGGGATTTAGTTATGTCGCCCAACGCCGATCAATACGTATGTCGCTGGCACCGCCTGGCGCGCCTTGTCACGTCTACAGAGGATCGCCTCCAAATGGGAAAAGTCAGCTCGTTTCGCGTGAAGTCCATCCGCACCAAGTTGTTGATCACGATGCTTCCAGTNNTGATGGCCGTGGTCTCGATCTCAAAGCTGACCTCTGCGCAGGAGAACAGCGTCTCCCAGAGCGTCGCCAACGCCAACAGCGCGCAGGCCGCCAAGTTCAGCGGCCAGGTGGCCGGGCGCATGAAGATGGCGAAGGTCGAAGCTTCGGTCGGCAGTGAGCTGATCGGGCATGCCGACCGCCAGGCGATCGAAGCGATCGAGCACAACATCCTGCTCGACAACCCGGAGATCGCGGGCTCCTACATCGACTACCTGCCAAACGCGTTCGACGGAAAGGACGCTGAGTACAAGAACGCGCCCGGGACCGGCCCCCAGGGCACCTTCGGCACGTACTGGAACCGCCTCGGCGGCAAGGTCAACCTCACCTACGGCATGGTCGGATGGCAATCCGCAGCATGGTTCCAAACTCCGCTCAAGTCGCATCACGTCGCCTACATCGAGCCGTACCTCTGGGAGGGGTCACTGCTCGCGAGCACGGTCGCGCCGATCACTCACAACGGCGCCGTAGTCGGCGTCGCGGGCATCGACATGCAGCTCGGGACCCTCACCAAAGAGGTCAACCAGATCAAGGTCCTGAAGACCGGCTACAGCTTCGTGGTCAGCCACACCGGCATCCTCGTGACCTACCCGAAGACGAAGGACATCGGCACCAAGACACTCAGCCAGCTGGCCGTCTCAGAGCACACGCCTGCCTTCGCAACGATCGCAGCCGCAGTCAAGGCCGGTAAGTCGGGGTCGGTCGTGACCAGCGACCCGCTGACCGGCAAGCAGGTCAAGATGTTTTACACGCCGGTGGCAGCTGGCAATTGGGGCTTCGTCAGCGTCGCCCCGACTTCAGAGATCCTCGCGAGCGCCCACTCGCTTCGAAACACGCTGATCGTGATCGCGATCATCCTGCTGCTGGTCGTCACCGGCGTCCTGGCAGTTGTCGCCACCAAGCTCGCGGCGCCCGCCAAGCGCGTCAGTGAAGCCGCCAAGCAGATCGCCACCGGCGACCTCGACGTGGAGATCGGCGGCTACTCCGACGACGAGATCGGGCAGGTAGCCGAAAGCTTCCGCGAGATCGTCAGTTACCTGGCAGAGAAGGCCGACGCCGCCGACCAGATGGCAGCCGGCAGGCTCGATGTCAACGTCAGCGTCAAGTCGAACCGCGACCGCCTCGGGACCGCGTTCAGCCAGATGCGCGGGCAGCTCGAAGAGCTGATCCGCCAGATCCACTCGACTTCCGGCACAGTCGCCAACTCATCCGCGGACATGGCCAACACCTCGGAGGAGACCGGCCGCGCAGTGGGCGAGATCGCCCGCGCGGTGGAGGACGTTGCCCACGGCGCCGAGCAGCAGGCACGCTCGATGGAAACGGCCCGCATGCTGACTGAGGAGATGGTCAGCGTCGCCAACAACAGTGCCGAGACAGCCCGGCAGGCGGCGAAACTCACCGTGGCCGCGAAGGAGGCCTCCGATGAGGGCGCCAACGCCGTCTCGCGTGCCGGCGATGCGATGAACCATGTGCGCGAATCCAGCGAGCGCGCGGCCGCCGCGATCCGTGAGCTCGGCGACAAATCCGAACAGGTCGGCGGGATCATCACCACCATCACCGGCATCGCCCAGCAGACCAACCTGCTGGCGCTGAACGCCGCGATCGAGGCCGCCCGAGCCGGCGAGCAGGGACGCGGCTTCGCCGTAGTCGCCGAGGAGGTGCGCAAGCTCGCCGAGGAGTCACAGTCAGCCGCAAGCTCGATCGCAGACCTGATCACGGCAATCCAGTCCGATACGAGCGCCACGATCGAACTCGTCGAGAGCGGCGCCGCCGCGACCGGCGAGGGTGTCACGACCGTTGAAGCCGCCCAGGAGACGTTCCTGCGGATCGGCAGCTCGGTTGACGACGTCACCGCACATGCGACCGAGATCATCGCCGCCGTCGAGCAGGTTGCTGCCAGCGCCCGCCGGGTACAAGAGGAGGTCATCGAGTCCGCCGCCGCGGCGGAGCAGGCATCGGCCTCGACCCAAGAGGTAAGTGCATCGACTCAGCAGACCAGCGCCTCCACGCAGCAGATCGCGGCTTCGGCCAGCGAGCTCGCCAACATCTCAGACGAGCTGCGTGAGCTGGTCAGCCAGTTCACGATCAGCGAGACGGTTTAGCTACAGGCCTGGCCACAGCCTGAGGCTGTGGCCAGGCCACTACTGCTAGCTTGCGCCCCTATGTCAGAGCCAAGTTTCCGTTTCGTCTGTGCCCCATCCGCGCTGATCGGCGCTCCCTCCGGCTGGGCCCGGGAGATGCTCAAGGAGGGTGAGGTCGCGCTGCTCGGTGACGAGGGCCTTGAAGCCGTAAATGCGGTTGCTCACGAGCTTGACCTGGTGGCGATCAGCCTGATCCGGGCTGAGACGTCTGCTGATCGCCAGGACGCGACCGTGACCGCCTACGCCGCCGCACTGCCGCTGGTCTGGGTCGCGGACAGCTTTACAGAGCGTGCCAACGCCTGGGCTCGCGACCGTGGCCCGATGACGCTGTTGAGCCAGAGCAGCGGCCCGGTCGATGACGAGGAGCGCCGGCGGATCGACCGTTTCGTCGCGATCCTCGGCCGTCAGTCCGAGTAGCCAAGCGGTACACAGCGCCAGCAGCTTTAGAAGGTCTTTCAGAATGAGCGTGCGACTGAAAGACCTTCTTAGAGCTGCTCGAACTCGTAACCCTCGAAGAGCCCGGTCTCGATCACGCCCGTGATCAGTTTGAGCTCGGCCTGCAGTCCCTTGGGGATCTCGTCAAACCAGGCGTCGATCACGAAGTTCCCGGACTCAGTGATCACGGGTCCGTCCTTGCCGCCGGCGACGCGGATCTCGTAGCTGGTCGAGCCGTGCTCGGCGAGCGCGCGGCCGACGAGGTCAACCGCGCCGCGGTCGACCTCGATCGGGATCGGGAAGTTCTCACCGAGGCGTTGCACATGCTTGCTCTCATCGACCGCCAGGTACATCTTCTCGGCGGTAGTCCAGAGCACCTTCTCCTTGAACATCGCGCCGCCGCGCCCCTTGATCAGACGTCCGTAGGGATCGACCTCGTCGGCGCCGTCCACCCCCCACGCCGGCTCGACACTGCCGAGCGGCACCTGCGGGATTCCAAGCCGGAACGCCGCCATACCGGTCTCATACGAGCTGGTCACCATCTGGATCGAGAGGCCCTCGCGCTTGACGCGCTCGCCGATCGCCCAAAGCGCAAGGTAGGTACTGGAGCCTGAGCCGATGCCGACTATCTGACCGTCCCGCACGTAGGCGGCGGCCCGCTCCGCGACTGCCGTCTTCTCCGCGACGTTCTTGATCTCGGTCGGCCAGTGCAACAACGCCGATGCGTAGAGCTCAGCGGGATCCTTTGATTCAGGGTTCATCGCCGCGCAGCCTACCGACGCGAGCAGCGCGGCATAGTGATCGACCCTATGCGGCGACCCGCCGCTGCGGTCGCTCATAGCGGCGGCGCTTGGCGGCGAGCAGTCGATCGTCGGCGATCCTCAACAGCTTCTCGATTCCGGTCCCGTCCTCAGGGAAGACCGCGATCCCGACGCTCGTGGTGAGCGAATCCCGGCCATCGGTGACGTGCGCCACGGCCTCGGTGACCTTCTCGGCAAGCGCGCGCGGGTTCTCGGTCTCGGGTGCGATCACGCAGAATTCGTCGCCGCCGAGGCGCGCGATCGTGTCCTGGGAACGCAGGACCTGCGTGAGCGAGCCGGCGACGTCACAGAGCAGTTGATCTCCAGCGTGATGTCCGTAGCGATCGTTGACCTGCTTGAAGCCGTTGAGGTCGAGCATCACGACCACGAAGCGAGCGTCGGCCCGCTGATGGCGGGCGATCTCGTGCTCGGCTACAGACATCAGCATCCGGCGGTTGGCGAGACCGGTGAGCGGATCGCTCAAGGCGGCGTGCTCCATCACATCACGCTCGTGTCGAAGCCGGCGCCTGACCGAGTGCATCACCGCAATGCTAAGGCTGACAACCAGGAACGCCTCCCACAGCGGCGGCATCGCGCCCCTGTCTCGATCGGCCAGAAGTACGGCGACGACCAACACCGGCAGCGCACAATACGCGGCGCCAAGCGCCGTGTCGGCGATAGATGCCGCGAGCATCACGCCTGGGACGCACATCCAGAAACCGCCGTGCGCGCCGCCTACGGCTACCAACAGCGCGGAGATCAGCGCGATCAGCGCGACCCGAACCGACACTGGCCCGGATCCGCGACCGCTCCCGGGCTTTTCTCCCCTCAGGGCGTGGTGAGACCCACGGCGTGCCATGGCGTTAGTTTCGCCAATAGAGCGGACGTGATGCCGGCTCCCGGTGCGCAAACTCCGCGAAAAAGTTGCTGCACAGACCAGAAAACGCGTTTACCCGGTAAAACTAAGTGGTGAGTGACCTCGGCTCCGGTACCGTTTCCGCCCGTGCCCCTAGCCGAACCTCCGATCGACCCGGACCTGCTGGCCAGCACGTGGGATCTCTCGCCGTTGCTCGACGGCGTCGAGGCTGGCGGCGTCGATTCCCTGCTCTCGCGCGCCGACGCGAGCGCGGCCGCATTCAGGGAGCTGCACCAGGGCCGGGTGGCCCAACTCACCGCTGCCGGCTTGGCGGGCGCGATGCGGGCGCTGGCCGAAATCCATGAGCTGATTCACCGTGTGAGCATCTACGCGGAGCTGCGCATGGCGGCCGACACCGCTGACGCCGCCTCGGGCGCGCTGTTCCAGCGCGTGAACGAGCGCACGACCGCACTGGAGACGCAGTTGCAGTTCTTCGATCTGGAGTGGACGCAGATCGAAGACGCTGCGGCCGAGCGGCTGCTGACCGAGGCGGGGGCCGGGCTCGAGCAGAGCGCGTACCACCTGCGCACGATTCGTAACAAGCGGCCTTATCTGCTGAGCGCACCCGAGGAACGGATCCTGTCGGAGACCCGAATGGCTGGACAGCAAGCCTGGACGCGGCTGTTTCTGGAGGAAGAGGCGGCGCTCGAGGTTGAGCTTGAGGGCGATCGCGTCTCTTTCACAGTCGCCTACAACCAGTGGTCGGACCCCGACCGTGAGCGGCGTATCGCTGCGGTCGATGCCGCGATCGTGGCGATGGCTCCTGAGGGCCGGACCCGCGCCTACATCTACAACACGCTGCTGAACGACCGTGCGATCGAAGATCGCCTACGGGGATATCCCAGCTGGCTCTCAAGCCGCAATCTCGAGAACCAGATCGAGGACAGCTCCGTCGCCGCGTTGGTGGAAGCCGTTCAGACGCGCAACGACATCCCGCATCGCTGGTACGCGATCAAAGCGCGGCTGCTGGGCTTGGAGCGGCTCTCCACCTACGACTTCTCCGCCCCGGTCTACGCCGACGATACGACGATCAGCTACGCCGACGCGCGCGACATGGTCCTGGACGCCTACCAGAGGTTCTCTCCGGAGGCCGGCCGAATCGCACGGAGCTTCTTCGAAGGCCCGTGGATCGACGCCCCTGTGCGCCTCAACAAGGCGAGCGGCGCCTTCTGCGAGAGCGGCGGGCCGCACGTGACCCCTTACATCCTGCTCAACTACGGCGGCCGGCGTACAGACGTGCTGACAATGGCGCACGAGCTCGGCCATGGTCTGCACGACGTGCTCTCAATGCCGAGGGGTGTGTTTCACCAGCCGGCACCGCTGACCGTCGCCGAAACCGCCTCGACGTTCGGGGAGTCACTCGTGATCGACAGCCTGCTCGAGCAAGTCAGTGACGACCGTCAGCAGCTGAGCGTGCTGGCAGAGGCGCTGCACGGCTCGATCTCGACGATCTTCACCCAGGTGGCGTTCAACCGCTTCGAGCACGAGGCTCACAACCGTCGCCGGACCGAGGGCGAGCTCACCGCGGAGCAGTTCGACGCGATCTTGAGAGACGAGTTCGTCAGGCTTCATGGCGACGCTGACGAGGTGCCCGGCTTTGAACGGTTCTGGTCCGTGGTCCCGCATTTCTTCCTATGGCCCGGGTACGTCTACGCCTACGCCTACGGCCAGCTGCTCTCGCTGTCCGTGTATGCCCGCTACAAGGAGATTGGACCGGCGTTTGTGCCGCGCTATCTGGAGATGCTGAGCGCCGGTGGATCCCGCTCGCCCGAGGATCTCGGCAGGATCGTCGGCATCGATCTCAGCGATCCGGAGTTCTGGAGTTCGGGGCTTGAACTGGTCGACGGCCAGCTGCGCGCGGTTGAGGAACTGGCAGCCAGGATGCAGAAACCGTAGATCCGTCGCAGTACGCTTGACTGACCGAGATCGAAGGAGATAATGGTTCTGATGTCCACCATCGACCCAAACCAGTCCGGGATCACGCCGTCCTCGCAGGACCTGATCGACGAGGCCCTGGCGAACAGCACTTTTGGCGACGCGAGCAGCGAAACCACCCAATCGCAGAACGCGGCCGAGTCCCAGAAGCCACCGCAGGAACAGGCTCTGGACACCTACAACGACCTCACGCACGTCGCTCAGAGCCGGTTCAACAAGGAACTGACGGACGGCGTGCCGTCGGAGCTACGCGACGCTCAGCAGATGACTTCCACGCTGAACGACTCGATCGTCGCGAACGGGAAAGAGGCGCTTGCCGCCGCGGCGCAGACGCTGAAGCCTGACGCGGTCCTGTCGCTGTTGCAGAGCTAAGCCGTTGAACCACTAAGTGGCGCTGGACCCGAAGATCACTGCGTACCTTGAGGAGGTACGCCAGCTGGGCGGCGCCCCACTGTGGGAGACCCCCGTCGCAGAGCTTCGCGAATCGACCGACCAGGGAGCCGATGAGCTCTTTGGTGCAGCTGACGCGGTGGCGGCGGTCAGCGACACAGCGGCCCGCGGGATTCCGCTCCGGATCTACAGGCCCAACGGCGATCCGGCCTCCCCTGCCGCCACGGCGATTGTCTACTTTCACGGCGGCGGCTGGGTTATCGGCAGCATCAAATCGCATGACCGCTTCTGCCGCACGCTGGCGGCGCGCGCCGGCGTGCCCCTGATCGCCGTTGACTACCGGCTCGCACCCGAGCATCCGTTTCCCGCGGCGATCGAAGACTGCTGGGCTGTCACCGAATGGGTGGCGGAGCGCTACGAGCGGGTCGCCGTGGCCGGTGACAGCGCCGGCGGCCAGCTAGCCGCCAGCGTCGCACTTAGGGCTCGAGACGCCGGCTTACCGCTTGCGCTGCAGGCGCTGATCTATCCGGTGACGGACCACGCCTTCGATACGGGGTCCTACCTCGAGTTCACTGATTCGGCGAGCCTCAACGAGCGGCAGATGCGCTGGTTCTGGGATCACTACCTGTCGGGCGACGCAGCCGAACCCGCGCAGGATCACTCGCCGCTGCGCGCGCCTGACGTCGCCGGAGTCGCGCCGGCGCTTGTGATCACAGCCGAGGCGGACCCGCTGAGGGATGAGGCTGAGGCCTATGCGCAGCGGCTTCTTGCCGCAGGTGTAGCGGTCGAGCTTCACCGCTACGAGGGCATGGTTCACGGCTTTGCGCGGATGTCTTCGGTGATCGACCAGGCCGGCGAAGCGATCACGGAGATCGCTGACGCGGTGCGGCGAGCCTGCGGTGGCTAAGAGGCTGTCTCAAAACTAGGGCGTCGGCCGGGGTGGTCGTGGACCAAGCGGGGCGACGCGGCTGTCCAGAGCCGATACTGGAGGTATCGGCCAGGGACAGGCGTGGCAATCCTGCGCCGTGTCCACGGACGCATCCGGCCAGCCATAGTTTTGCGACAGGCTCTAAGGCCTACGACTGGGCTACTAACCGGGCCTCGGCCTCGCGCACGCGGGCGACCATCGCCTCAAGCAGCGCCCAGGCCACTTCCGGATGGTTGTAGGCGAACGGCCGGAAGACAGGACGCGAGAACCCCAGGCACTTGGTGTCGGTCTCGGCGACCACGGTCGCCGAACGCGTCTCTCGGTCGATCAGTGCCATCTCACCGAAGTAGCTGCCGACCCCGAGCTTGCGAATCGGCGACCCCTTGACCTGGACCTCCAGCTCGCCTTCGACAACCACAAAGAAGGTCACGCCGAAGCCGTCGTCATCGGTCAGGTGCGTACCCGCCGCGAAAGTGACCTCGTGCGCCTCTTTGGCGAGCTTCTTCAAGTCCTTCTGCTTCAGGTCCGAGAAGATCGGGACCTGACCAAGTATTGCTTCCGCGCTTTCCATCGGCGGATCATATAGGTCACGTGCACGGCTGCGTTCAGCGCGTCGGGGCTCAGAGAACTGGCGGCGGCGGAATGGCATCGTCCCCGCCCAGGCCCGAACGGGAGGAGACGCGGATGGATACGAAGCTGGTGGCGCTGTTGGGCGAGTTGCACCGTCACGGCGTCGATCACGACGCCACAAAGGCAGAGCTCAGGCGGCGATCGGCACGCTGAAGCGCACGCGCGTGCCGGTGCTCGTGACCGGCAGCCAGATCTTGCCGCCGTGTGCCTCGACGATCGCGCGTGCCACGGCCAGGCCGAGGCCGGCGTTGCCGCCGCTGCGTGCGGGATCGGCGCTGCCGCGGTAGAAGGCGTCAAACACCCGCTCGCGATCCTCGGCCGGGATGCTGTCGCCGGCGTTTTCCACTTCAACCTCAACCACGTCGTGCATCGTTTCCGCGCGGACCACGACACTGCCGTCCGCGGGTGAGTGACGGATCGCGTTCTGGATCAGATTGAAGAGCACGCGTTGCAGCTTCTCGGGGTTGGCACGGGCGAGCGCCAGCTGGGTCGGCAGGTCCGCGGTCACGATCACGCGCTTGACGTCCGCGTGCACGCGCATCGCATCGACGGTCTCGTTGACCAGCGTGCCGAGCGCAACCTGCTCCAGAGACCAGGTGATGTCGCCGGCCTCGAGCCGTGAGAGCTCGAAGAGGTCGTCGATCAACGCCGAGAGCGCCTCGATGTGAGTGAGCATGCGCTGGACGTACTCGCGGCGCTGCTCTCCGACTACGAGCTCGTCATCGATCGCCTCGGCCAGCAGCCTCAGCGAGGTTATGGGCGTGCGCAGGTCGTGCGAGGCCGCGGCCACCAGATGCCTGCGGCTCGTGTCCGACTGGTCGCGGGCGAGCTCCTCGGCCGCAAGGCGCTCAATCATTACGTTCGCCGCCGCGGCGAGCTCACGCAGCTCGTCGGGGCCACGCGGCTGAAGGCCGATTTCACGCTCGCCGCCACCGACGGCCACAAGCCCGTCGCGGACCGTGGCGACCTCGGCCGCGAGCGCGTTGGCCAAGCGCCGGGCGGCGACGACTCCGGCAACGCCGGCCAGCGCGACGATCACTGCGACCAGCGCCGCGTCCTTGCTCGAGACGAACATCAGCAGCCCGAGGATCAAAAGCGTTACCAGCAGCGGCCCGATCACCAGCGCGATCACGATCCCGAGCTGCCAGGAGAGTGACCCGGCAGAAGCAGGGCCACGGCGGCGGATGATCAGCTCGGTACCGGCGGCGGTGACAAACGCGATAGCGAGCACGACCGCCAGCACGATCAGTGTGTGGTCAAAGCCGAGCACCTCCAGGCTGACCGCTGTCGCCGCCGCGGCGACGACAGCGACGCTTGCCGCGAAGATCCGCGTCGCGCTCATGGCTGGAACCTGTAGCCGACGCCCCAGACCGTCTGCAGGTGACGCGGCTGGCCCGGGTCGGCTTCGATCTTCGATCGCAACCGCCGCATATGCACGGTGACGGTCGAGGTGTCGTTGTAGAACGAGTACTGCCAGACCGCGTCCATCAGCTGGTTGCGGGAGAAGACCTGGCCGGGATGGCGGACCAGGAAAAGCAGCAGGTCGAACTCACGCATCGTCAGCTGCGCCTCGACGCCCGCCACCAGTACGCGTCTGGCCGCGGGATCGATGAAGAGATCGTCGAGCTCGATCGCGGGGCGCTGGTCGACGGGTGCTTCAACGCGCCGCAACACAGCGTCGACCCGTGCCACGAGCTCCGCCGGCGAGAACGGCTTGACGACGTAGTCGTCGGCGCCGAGCCGCAGCCCGACGATCCGGTCCGACTCCTCGCCCTTGGCGGTCAGCAGGATGATCGGCACGCGTGCGCGGTCGTTCTCGCGCAGCCTTCGCATCACTTCGAGACCGTCGATCTGCGGCAGCATCAGATCGAGCACGACCAGGTCAGGCCAGCGCTCGCTCGCCGCCGCCAGCGCCGCTTGACCGTCGGCCGCGACCAGCGTGCGGTATCCCGCGCGCTGCAGGTAACGAGACACGACCTCAGCGATCGTCGGCTCGTCGTCCACCACCAGCACGCGCAGCGGCCCGGCCCCCGCGGTCATTGCACGCTCTCCGCAATCAGCCGGGCCTGCGCGGGCACCGGCAGCGTGATGGTGAACACCGCGCCTACCCGGTCCGGCCGGTTGCCGGCGACGATCGTCCCGCCCATCGCCTCGATGAAGCCGCGGCAGATCGCCAGCCCCAGCCCGGTGCCGGCGCGGCGCCGGTCGGACCCGCGGACGCGAAAGAACTTGTCGAAGATCCGCTCCATATCCGCCGGCGGAATCCCCTCGCCCTCGTCATCGACGCTGAACTTCACGGTGCCCGCCTCACGCCAACTGCGAATGCGGACCTGGGTGCCGGCGGGGGCGTATTTGGCGGCATTGTCGAGCAGATTGAACAGCACCTGCTCGAACAACACCACATCCACGTCGATCAGCGGCAGGTTGGGCTGCAGCTCCACCGCCACGCGGTGCCCGGCGAGTATCTTGTCGGCGCGCTGCAGCGCCGCGCCCACCACGTCCGGCACGTCCGACAGCACCGTGCGCGGCAGCAGCTGCCCGGACTCCAGGCGCGTCATATCCAGCAGATTGCCGATGAAGCGGTTCAGCCGCTCCGCCTCTTCCTGGATCGTCCCGATGAGGGACGCCCGCGTCGCCTCATCGAACACCGCGCCGGCCGCGTTCAGGCTACTCGCCGAGCCGAGGATGGAGGCAAGCGGGGTGCGCAGATCGTGCGAGATGGAGGTCAACAGCGCGGCCTGCAGCCGGTCCGATTCGGCCGCCAGCCGCGCACGGTCCACGTCATCGGCGAGATTGACCCGCTCGATCGCAAGCGCGGCCTGATCCGCCAGCGCATCCAGCAGGCGATGCTGGTCCGCGGTCAGCAGCACGCCGGGTTCGTCGCGGTCGATCCCGACCACCCCCACCGCGCCGCGTCCGGTCTGCATCGGCAGGAACAGCCGCTTCGCGCCAGGCAGCGTATCGGCACCGCGCCCGGCGGCGCGGTTGTTTGCCCAGGCCCATTTCGCCGCCGCGATATCGGATTCGTCGAGCGTATCCTCCGGCGGGAACCCAGCGCGCACGGTCACCGTCTCGCCCTCGGGCAGCAGCAGCACCACGCGCACCTTCAGCATCAGCGCGATCTGATGCGCCGTCGCCCACAACAGGTCATCCAGCGTCACCGCCACCGTCAGCTTGCGGCTGAACTGGTACAGGTCGTCGGTGGTGCGCGCGCAACNNCCGCCAGCTTGCGGCTGAACTGGTACAATTCCTCCGTCGTGCGGGCGCGCTGGCGCGCGGTGATCGCCTGCGCTCGGACCCGTGCCGTGAGGTTGCTCGCGATCACCGCCACGATGGCGAAGAAAAACAGCGTCACCACATTATCGGGATCGGCGATATCGATCTGATAGATCGGTGGAAGGATAAAGAAATCGTACGCGAGCGTGCTCAGGACGCAGGCAAACAGCGACGGCAGCAGGCCGTAAAAGATGGCGCTGACCAGCAC
>PLES01000020.1 GCA_003137075.1 Solirubrobacterales bacterium | reverse complement strand
CCGACCTTCGGGTTGCACAGATCCGAAATCACGCCATTCAGATACGCCCGCAGTGCCCCCGCCGGCCGGGCAGGCAGCTCCGGCGGCTGACCTGCAATCCCATCTATGAGCGTCGGCTGAGGCGAGCGCAGCGTGGTGACCCCGAGCCAGATCAGATACGCCGCACCGGTCACGCGCAGCACGTCATAGCCGATCCGGCTGGCTNNCCGATGCGTCGACCGCCGCGGAATGCGTTGCGCAGCACAAGCATGAAGTCAGGCCCGGGCAACAGCGTCACCAGCGTCGAGGCGACCGCGAAGGTGATCAAGGCTCTCAGCATGGAGGCTTGAGCGTTCCAGGCCTATGCGGTCTCGTCAAGCTCATCCGAGTCCGGACGCTCCCGGGACACGGTCTGTTTCGCACTGTTCGCGGACGCCTGGACCGACGTTAAGGCAAAACTTAAGCAGCGTTTAGATCGCCGTCGCGCGACGGGATCTGACTGCTCCAGCTAGCCACAGGCGCCGACACAAACTCGATAACCCGGCCGTTTGCGGGTATTCCGTACCGCGCCTCAGCCATGGTCCAACACCGGCGCACCTTCGTTTGCGCAGGCTCCCAGATCCCAGCCGCCAAGCCGGATTTGCCACTTGGCCCATCTATGTTTCCAAATGTCTGGCCTCAGGGCCAATGCCCATTGGACAGGGCGACGCCATCGTTCTAGCGACAGTGAGGGAGGTAGGCCAGGCGGGCAGCGTGTGCCACTCGACCGGTCTTTTGTCTCAGCAACTCGACTACTTGAAAGGCGGCTGCACCGATGACGACAACGATCGAGCCCACGGAGACATCAGGAGGTCCGGCGCTACGAAAAAACGCCCTCGGTTTCCCGACGTTGCTGGCCCAGTCGGTTGCACTCATTTCGCCGACGATGACCGCCGTGCTGATCATCGCGCTGGCGTTCGGCGACTCGGGCCAGGGCACCTGGTTCGCGTACCTGTTCGGCACGATCATGCTGCTGTTCGTCGTGCTCGGCCTGAATCAGTTCTCCAAGCGCTCGGCCACGGCGGGCTCGATGTATGCATACACGGCCAAGGGACTCGGGCCGGCGGCCGGGGTGCTCTCTGGCTGGGCACTGGTCTGGTCCTACTGGGGGATCGCCACGGCCGGCCTCTGCGGCTTCGCGATCTTCGCCCAGGCGTTCCTCTCCGGGATCGGCATCCACACCACGGTCAACCCGATCATCTTCTTCCTGATCAGCGGCGCGATCTGCCTGACCGTCGCCTGGAAGGACATCCGCATCTCCTCGCTGCTGACGCTCGCGCTGGAAGCGCTCTCAGTCGCGTGCATCCTGATCCTGGCGTTCATCGTGCTGTTCAAGCACGGCCTCTCGGTTGACACGGCCCAGGTCAAGCTCAAGGGCGTCAGCCTCAAGGACATGGACTTCGCGATCGTCGTCTGCATCTTCAGCTTGGTCGGGTTCGAAAGCGCTACAGCGCTCGGCTCAGAGGCACGCAAGCCGCTCACCAACATCCCCAAGGCCGTGCTCTGCAGCCTGCTGATCACTGGCGCGTTCATGGTCTTCATGAGCTACGTGGAGGTCTTCGCTGCGCACCACATGGGCGTCGACCTCAGCACCCTGGCAACACCGCTGACGAACATCTCCAAGGCGTACGGGGTTGCGTTCTTCAAGGTCCCGGTTGCGCTCGGGGCGATGGTCAGCTTCTTCTCGCTGTCGCTCTCCTGCCTCAACGCCGGCGCGCGGATCATCTTCCCGCTAGCCGGTCACGGCTTCCTGCCGGAAAGAGTCCACGCCGTGCACGCGACCAACAAGACCCCGCACATGGCGCTGGCGATGTACGGCGGCATCATCCTCGCGATCGCCCTGGTCCTGCACCTCTGGTCAGGCACCAGCCCGCTGACGATCTTTGACGATGTCGGCACGATGGCCGCCTTCGGTTTCCTCTTCGCCTACTTCATGATCACGATCGCGGCACCGGTCTACCTGAAGAAGCTCGGGGAGCTCAAGGGCAGGCATGTCGCGGTGGCGGTGATGGCGTTCGTCTGCCTGATGGTGCCGCTGATCGGCAGCTTCTACCCGGCACCGGCCTATCCGGTGAACCTCTTCCCCTACATGTTCCTGACGTTCATGCTGCTGGGCGGGGGCCGGCTCTACTGGATGAATCGCGTCGCACCAGGCGCGCTCACCCAGATCGAGGCCGAACTCGAGCTGGCGCTGGCCAACTCCGCGCACGAGGTGGCAGAGGCCGAGGAAGCGCATCACCACCCCGGCCACGTGCACGCTCCGGGCGGCAGCTTGCCGGCCGGCATCCAGATCAGCACGATGGCGGCGAACAAGCCGAATTGATCTCAGCGTGTGGCTGCCGCAGGGGGTCTAGCCGGACCCCCTGCGGCGCGGTGCGTTTGCGGCCGACGAACCGCCGTAGCCTGTATTGATCACCAGCGTCACAGTCACCGACCTCATCACCTACCCGGTCAAGTCCTGCGCCGGGATATCACTGCTTGAGGCAGCGGTGACGCCGCGAGGCCTGCATCTCGACCGCGACTTCATGCTCGTTGACGACGACGGCACGTTCGTCTCGCAGCGCACGGTCCCGCAGCTCGCCCTGGTCACCCCTTCCTTGCGAGCCATGTCGGTCGCGCTCAGCGCCCCCGGGATGGAGCCGATCGAGGTTCCTTACGAGCTCGGCGAAAGCACGCACCCACGGATCGAGTGCACCGTGCACGGGCGCGAGGTTGTCGGCGAGCTGGTCGGTGAGGCGCTCGACGAATGGTTCACGACCTTCCTACCCACGTACAAGCAGAACTGCCGCTTCCGCCTAGTGCGGGTCTGTGAGGACGCACCGCGCTTCATCAAGGACCGCTACCAGCTGGAACAGGCGACCAACCAGGTCGGGTTCGCGGACGGCAACTCGATGCTGCTCGCCAACGAACGCTCGCTGGCGCAGCTGAACACATTGCTGGAGAACCCGGTGCCGATGAACCGCTTTCGCCCGAACATCGTCGTCGACGGGCCTGAGCTCGCTGCCTATGAGGAGGACAGCTGGAGCCGGCTGGAGATCGGCCCGATGACGGCCTTTGTCGTCAAGGCCTGCGACCGCTGCCCGGTGCCCGACACCGACCAGAAGACCGCGGTGGTCGGCAAGGCGGTGCGCCGTGCCCTGGTCAGCCGCAAGGGCGTGAACGCCTTCGACCCGACCAACAAGGGCGTCTTCTTCGCCCAGAACCTGAACCACGTCTGGACGCCCGGTTTGACGCTCCGGGTCGGCGACGACATTCGGGTGATCGAACGTCTCGATCACCCAAATGTCGTGCTGTCAGCCCGCTCGTAGCGCTGCCTCCCGCGGTTAGGAAACCGCTACGCCGGCCGGGATCTGCGCGAGGATCGACTCCAGGGTTGCGCGGTCCTCTGCGTCCAGCGGCAGCAGCGGCAGGCGCGGCACGCCGGCCGGCTCGCCGAGGATCTCGAGTCCGGATTTGACGGCCGGGGGCAGGCCCTTGGAGACGATGAAGCTGAGCAGCGGCAGCAACTCCTCGTAGATCTCGGTTGCGCGCTCAGGCTCGCCCGCGGCGATTGCCTCGTAGAGCGCGATCGCGGGTTCAGGCCGCAGACAGGGAGCGGCGGTGCACCAGCCGCTGGCGCCGGCCAAGAGCGCCTTGAGCACAAGCGGGTTGCTGCCGTTGTAGAACGGCAGCTCGCCGGACGAGAGCTCTTTGAGGTCCAGCATGCGCTGGATGTCGCCGGTTGACTCCTTCACCATCTTCACGTTCGCAATCGACTCAAACATCTTGTTGAGCAGCGCCGGCGACATGTCGATCCCGGAGGTCGCGGGGTTGTTGTAGGCCATGATCGGGATCGAGATCGCGTCACTGACCGAGCTGAAGTGCAAAGTGATCTCGCGCTCGTTGAGCGCCCAGTAGGAGACCGGGATCACCATCACCGCGGTGGCGCCGGCCTGCTCGGCGTACTCCGCGCGGGCAACGGTTCCGGACGTGGTCAGGTCCGAGGATCCGACCACCACCGGCACACGCCCGGCAACGGCCGCCACGGTCGTGTCGACAACCATCTTCCACTCATCGAAGCTGAGGTACGCGGACTCGCCGGTGCTGCCCAGCGGAGCTATCGCGTGCACGCCGGCGTTGACCATCGTGTCGACCAGACCAGTCAGTCGCTCCGTGTCGATGCCGGTCTCACTGAAGGGCGTGATCGGGTAGGCGATGATGCCGTGGATCAGTTGTTCTTGGGCCATTGAGGGTGCCTTTCGGGGGTCGTGAACTTGCTGGTGACCTGCACTGCTCAGCGGGCGTCCGTGGTCGCGACATGGACACCGGCAACTCGCTCCTGCATCGCGGCGGCGCGATCTATCTCACCGAGCGCGTCGAGCTCCTTTGCGTACTCGGTGAAACACTCGGCGTGGACGATGGCCAGGTCCGCGTCGAGCATCTGACTTGCGAGATCGGGATCGGTGATGCCCTCGTCGCGCCACTCGAGCGCTTTGAGCGCCAGGGCACTGCCGGGCAGCCCCTCGGCCGCGTACCAGCGCGCCGAGTCTTCGTTCAGGCCGATGCGGCCGGTCCGCAGGGTGTACATGAACCGCACCGGGAAGAGGATCGCCTTGGTGACGACTCGCGGGCCACCGGCGACGACTGTCTCTGTGTCTCGCAGGCGCTCGAGATAGTCGTCGGTGAACTTGCTGAGGATGTGATCCGCGCTCATCACCAGCAGCTCCTCGTGGGACGGGCGCACGCTCGGCTCACGTAGGTCAGATCCGACCAGTAGGCGCCCACACTCGAGCAGGTCCAGCCGATCGACCGGTCCCAGCCGGTAGTTGTCTCCGGCGCCGGTGCGCACCGCCTGCCAGTCGGCCCAAAAGACCGAGAGGCGTGCTGATAGCGGGCCGCGGGCCTTGTCAACGACGAGGCTCTGTACCTGGGCGATCTGAGCGGCCGTTTCTGCTGCCGTCGACCCGAGAATTATGGCGACGTCAACGTCGCTGACCAGCGGAGCGAAGCCGCCGTGGGCCAGACTTCCCAGCGTGAAGATCGCCTCGATTTGACCGCCGAGTACAGCCTGCGCCGCATCGATCGTGTCGGCCACTACCTGCTCTGCTGTTGCGGTGCTCATGTCTGGCTGGCTGATCCTTGTGTCGTGCAGATCGATGCAGTTTGACAATTCTTGTTGCCGATCGGCAAACTAGCACTTGGCATTTAGATTGTCGAGATATGGAACCCGAAATGAGCATCACCGACCCACTCGATACGACCCCGGACCTGCTGGACGATGACCAGCGCATCGCCGCGTTCATCCGGAGTTACCGCCTGCGTAGGAATCTGACCTTGGCCCAGCTGTCGGAGCTCTCCGGAATCTCCGTGGGGCACCTCTCGCGGCTCGAGAACGGCGGTCGCACGCCGACCGTGCGGCTGCTGCTGCAGCTGGCCCGAGCGCTCGGAGTCTCGCTCGGCGCGCTCGTCGGTGAATCACCGGAGCAGAGCACCGTGTACGTCTCGCGCAGCGAGGACAGACACACGATTCCGGCCGGCGACACGTCGCTGCAGACGCTCTCTGACCCTGCCCTGCGCTGGCTGCAGGCGGTGCAGCTGAACCTGCTGCCGGGCCGCCTGGGCGAGCCCGCCGCCCACGCCGGCGAGGAGTGGGTGTACGTGCTGAGCGGCGCGATCGAGGTCGATGTCAACGGCAACATCTCGACGCTGGGCGTCGGTGACGCGATCCACTTCCGTGCCGACATCCCCCACGCCCTGCACAACCCGCACGATCAGGAGGCGACTCTGCTCGTGGTAAACGCGCTGGAAGCGCCGGCCCTACGGCTCAGCAACTGACCGTGACCGAACCGACGCGCCCATGACCCGTGTTGCGGTTGTTCAAGCGGCCTCGATCCCCTTCGACTCCGACGCCACCGTCGCCAAGGCCGAGGGCCTGATAGCCGAAGCTGCGGCTACCGGCGCCGAGCTCGCGCTGTTCCCGGAGGCGTTCGTCGGCTGCTATCCAAAGGGCACCGGTTTCGGCGCCGTGGTCGGCCGCCGGACCGGTCCCGGCCGCGACCTCTACCGGCGCTACTTCGACGCGGCCGTCGAACTCGACGGGCCCGAGGTGGCGCGCCTGATCACCAGCGCGGCCACAAACGGGATCTTTGTCGTGATCGGCGTGATCGAGCGGCTCGGCGCGACGCTCTACTGCACGGCCCTGATGATCGATCCGATCAGCGGGCTCGGAGCGATCCACCGCAAGCTGATGCCGACCGGAACCGAGCGACTGATCTGGGGCTTTGGAGACGGCTCCACGATCGGTACCGCGCAGAGCCCCGCCGGGCGCGTCGGCACCGTGATCTGCTGGGAGAACTACATGCCGGCGCTGCGCCAGGCGATGTATGCCCAAGGCGTTGAGCTCTACTGCGCCCCAACAGCCGACGATCGCCCGACCTGGATCGCGACGATGACGCACATTGCGCTCGAGGGCCGGGTCTTTGTGCTGACCGCCTGCCAGGCGATTCGCACCGGCGAGTATCCGGACTGGTTCCAGCAGGAGATCGCTGAGGACCCCGCCACCTACCTGATGCGCGGCGGCAGCGCGATCATCGCGCCCGACGGGGCGGTGCTTGCTGGCCCTGTGTTCGAGGCCGAGACCATCCTCTACGCCGAGATCGACCTCGCCGAGATCGCCCGCGGCCACCTGGATATGGACGCAGTCGGCCATTACAGCCGTCCTGATGTCTTTGAACTGAAGGTCGACACGCGCCGGCGTTCGGCGGTGGTCTTCTCCGACGGCGAAGCCGATCTGCCCGCTTCGGGAAGAAATCCGGGAGGCACTGTCGGATCCGGGCAGAGTGCTTCGTTGTAGGGATGAGCGGCGCCCGCGAGGGGCGCCACCCAAACCACAGGAGATGATCTGCGATGCAATACCTGCTTTCCGTAATCACCGCCGCCCCCGGCCTAGCAACCGACTCGGAGATGGCTGCGATCGACGTCTTCAACGAGCGGCTCCAGTCCGAGGGCTACTGGGTCTTTGCCGGCGGGCTTGCGGAGCCGAGCAACGCCACTGTGATCGACAACCGCGGCGAGGCGCCAATCGTCAGCGACGGACCGTTCGTGGAGTCGAAGGAGCATCTCGCCGGCTTCTGGGTCATCGACGCCGCCGACCTCGATGTGGCCCTCGAGCTCGCCACAGCAGGCTCGAGGGCCTGCAATCGCAAGGTCGAGGTGCGGCCGTTTCAGTGAGCGGTGCCGACGCCGGCGAGGCGATCAGCCAGATTCACCACGAAGAGTGGGCTCGGGTGGTCGCCTCGCTGACCAGGCGTTTCAGTGACCTAGACATCGCCGAGGACGCGACCGCCGAGGCGTTCGCAACCGCGGTCGAGCGCTGGCCGGTAGAGGGCCTCCCCACCAACCCCGGTGCCTGGCTGACGACCACCGCCAACCGTAAGGCGATCGACCGGCTGCGGCGCGAGCACAAGCGCGACGACAAGCACAAGGAGGCTCAGATCTTCTACGCAGACGACCCACCGGAGCCCGTTGGCGCGATCGACGACGATCGCCTGCGGCTGATCTTCACCTGCTGTCACCCGGCGCTTGCGCTGGAGAGCCGGGTGGCGCTGACGCTGCGCCTGGTCGGCGGCCTGACCGTGGCGGAGATCGCCCGTGCCTTGCTGGCGCAGGAGAGCGCAGTCGGGCAGCGGATCACCCGCGCCAAAGCCAAGATCAAGGCCAACAACATCCCCTACCGGGTGCCGAGCGCGGACGATCTGGCGGCACGCGTCTCCGGCGTGCTCGCGGTGCTCTTCCTGGTCTTCAACGAGGGCTACCTGGCGACCGGCTCGGGCACCGATCCGCTGCGTCAGGAGCTGACCGCCGAGGCAATCAGGCTGACTCGCCTGATCCATGGCCTAATGCCGCACGACGGTGAGGTGGCGGGGCTGCTGGCGCTGATGCTGCTGATCGAGGCGCGCAGCAGCGCCCGACTTTCGGCGGCCGGTGAGCTGGTCAGCCTCGGCGAGCAGGACCGTGGCAGCTGGGACCCGGCCCTGGTGGCCGAGGGCCATCGGCTGGTGCGACAGCGCCTCGCCGCCAAGGTGACTCCAGGCCGCTACCAGATCCTGGCGGCGATCAACGCGGTGCATACCTCTGCCCGTGACGCGCGCGACACCGACTGGTCGCAGGTGCTCGCGCTCTACGACCAGCTCGTTCGCATCGACCGCTCACCGATCGTGGCCCTGAACCGCGCCATCGCGCTCGCCGAGGTCGACGGACCGGGCGTGGCGCTGCCGGTCGTCGACCGGCTCGAGCACGAGCTGGCCGGCTATCACGCCTATCACGCGACCCGTGCAGACCTGCTTCGCCGCCTCGGCCACGATTCGCAGGCGCGCGCCGCCTATGACAGAGCTATCGAGCTGGCCGGCAACGCCGCGGAGCGAGCCACGCTCACGCGGCGCCGCGACCAGCTGCGGTAGGCGTGCGCGGATGCCCTACGAGATTCCGTTGTTCGCGAGACTCGTCTCGAGGATTCCGGCCAGCTGCTGTTCGCCCGCTGCATTGGGATGAACCGAGATGCCGCCGTTGGTTGGCAGCAGCGGGTTGATCCACTGGTTGGATCCCGTTGCGCAGGCTCCGTGTCCGACGAACTGCGAGTAGGTCGAGACGTAGTGGACCCCGGCCTTGGCCGCCGCGGCTTCGATCATCGAATTGAGGTCGACCTCAACCCCGTTCAGATAGGAGGTGTCGCCGCTGGTCAGCGGCATCGTCGGATAGCAGTTTCCGCTGGCGGGAAGGATGTCGGGATAGCCGAGCACGTAGACCTGTGCGTTCGGAGCGTCCGCCTTGACGGTCGCGAAGGTCTGCTCGACGGTCGATGCGTCAGCGGCGACGTCATTGCTGAACGTGTTCCCGTAGACGTCCTTGCAAGGGCTTCCGATGTTGAGGAAATCGGCGATGTCGATGACACTGCATTCCGCCACTGCCGAGACGAAGAGATTGTTGTCGTTACCGCCGTCCGTCAGCGTGACCAGCTGAGTGCTCGATGACAGCGCGCCGACCTGCGGCGAGACGCCAGGGTACTGCGACGTGCTCGTGACGTTGCTCGAGTCGGCGCCTGAACACGACACGTCGTTGAACGACGCTCCGAGGTAGGCCGCTGTCTCGTATGGGTAGCTCGCGGACGACTGCAGGCACAGTGGATTGCCAGTGATCGGCCCATCAAGCGGGCCTGCCGAGTAAGAGTCGCCCAGAGCGACATAGCGAAGCTGTGTCTGGGCCTGCGCGGCCGGGGCGCCAACGCCCAACGCCGTGACGCAGCAGCCGGCAAGAACCGCCAAAGCTGCCATCGCCCGCCTCAGTTTGATGCGAAACGCTGTGGAAACCATTCGATCACTCTCCTCAATCGCTGAGCTGGGCCTAACTCTCGGACCCACTCACTTAAAGAACGCACCGGGACGGCGTTTCTCCGTTATCGATTGGCGCCTGCTTACTCCTGGGTGACCCGAGTCCCGGAATTGGCATGCACACTTTCTTGCGGGACTCAAGCAGCCAGTGCAGGATTCCGATGCTCTTCGCATGAGCGAAGCGCGTTCAGCCCCCGACAAGGCCCTGGCCCAGAGCAGCGGGGACAGCGTGGTGACCGAGGCGGACAACGATCTGGTCACGGTCGCCGGCACTGGCGCGGTTTGGTTCCCGCGCGGGCTCTCCGGTTCGTACCTGTATCCGTCGCAGCCGATGCGTGCCGGCCGCACTCTGTTCCGCAGAGGCGGCAGCTCAGATCACCGAGCCCGCACCGCCTACGGGTACCAGCGCGACTCAGACTAGGCGTCCGGCCAATTCGCTCCGTCGGCGAGCGCCTGTTGCTCAATCCGCTGCAGCGTCTCTTCAGTGATCCGGTCGGCGACCATCGCCTCCAGCGCCGACTTTAGGTCCCGTGCCCAGATGCGCCGCAGCTCGGCCGAATCGTTGAGCTCCTTCCAGTCGAGCTGAACGCGGGTGCGCTCCGGGTTCGGCGCCTGCAGCGGTAGCTCGTGGGCGGAGCTGAACAGCAAGATCTCAGCGTGCCAGCCGTCTGGGCAAAGCTCATCCATCATCGCCCGGGCAGTGCTCTCGGAGTTCGCGGCGGCCAGCAGCCTGCGGTTATTTGCAATCCGGAGGTGAATCCGGTGACGCACTGGAGGTACGACTCGCTCCAGGAGTTTGATCAGCAACCAGCCGGCGGCCGCCGTGGCGACGAGTACCACCGGCAGCGTGAGCATGTTCGCTGGTCCCGGGTGGTACTCGCCTGACTGATTCGCAAACGCCAGCATCCCGTCAAATTACCCCTTCGCGGGCCGCTTTCAAATAGCACCTTGTTGTGCTCGCGCCGGCTCACTCCGCCACCAGCGCCAATTAGGCGTTGGCGACGCCACCGGGAGTGCCCGGGCGTCTTGTCATCAGGCCCGGGGCTGGGTCACGCGAGGATCAGCCGTAGTGCCGTCCGCGTAGCCGTCACGGCGGCTCACGCTCTGGGAAACGACCAGCATCCAGTACAGCGAGATCAAGAATCCGACCGCACCGATCACCATCAAGATCACGCCGACCGTGCGCAGGTTTACACCTGAGGTGGTTGCGGTGACTGCCCACCGCAGTACAGCTCCGACGGCAATCAGTAGAAGCGAGCTACCGAGCCTCATACGAGTCTCCATTCCGGTTGTTTATCCGACGTCGCAGGGCTACCCGCACCAACAAATTTCAATCCTTGGCCGCTGCCACCACTAGCGCGCGAACCAGCTGGCGCCGAAGACGGTGCCGTCCTTCTCGGGCGCAAACGGAATCCCGGCAGCGATAGCCCTGGGCACGACAACGAATGCCTGGGCGACGCGGTTGAGGCCGAGCGTGAGCAGGATCGCCGATGTACCCGCGGCGACGCTGGCACCGGACGCGTGCGCGATCCCGACGATCATCAG
>PLES01000097.1:7171-7911 GCA_003137075.1 Solirubrobacterales bacterium | reverse complement strand
ACGGCCGGGTTCTTGGCGAGGATCTTGAGGTTCAGCCGGTTCGGCCACCACTCCGAGTTCGCGTCGCCCTTGGTCGGGTGCGTGAGCTGGGCGTGATCGACCGGGCAGCCACCGGTGTAGGCGGTCGCCTTGCTGTCACTCATCTCTCCAACTACGGCGTCAGGTGTCTCAGACAAAAGGGGATCCTTTCGGAATGTGGGGTGCGCTCAGCTGAGCGTTCGGGAACTGGTGGGGTGTTACGGGAACTATTGGGCGTGGGTGCAGGTGGGGCAGAGGCCCCAGTAGATGACCTCGGCNNGTCGATGTCGGCAACGGCGCCACATGATCTGCACACAATGTGGTGATGGTTGTCACCAACGCGTGACTCGTAACGAGCCACCGACCGTGAGGGCTGGATACGCCGCAGCAGACCGGCCCTGGTCAGCGCGTCGAGTACGTCGTAGACGGCCTGGTGAGAGACCTCGCCGAGGCGACCGCGCACGAGCTCGATCAGTGAGTGCGTATCGGCGTGTGGCTGTTCGTGGACGGCGGTGAGCACAGCTATCCGCGTGCGTGTCACGCGCAACTCGGCTGCGCGCAACAGCTCCTCGATCTCCACAGTCGTCGGCACTGCGCAGAGTGTCGCTGCTTTTCTTGAATCATTCAAGTGTGGATCTGCGAAGAGTTGTTGCTACATAGACTCAGCTGACGATGTCCACGATCTCCGCCGACCGCCGCCGCGAGCTGCCTGACGAGCCCGG
>PLES01000097.1:0-7125 GCA_003137075.1 Solirubrobacterales bacterium | reverse complement strand
CTGCGCGACGACAAGTCCTACCCGTACATCGCGATCAGCCTTGACGAGGACTTTCCGCGGGTCTACTTCACGCGCGAGCGCCACCGGCGTGATCGCGTCTACTTCGGCCCCTACTCGAACGCCAAGCGGGTGCGCTCGACGCTGGACGTGCTGGGCAAGGTCTTCATGTTCCGCTCGTGCGACGGACCGGAACCGGGGCGCCGCAGCGGCTCGCCGTGTCTCGACTACTTCATCAAGCGCTGCGAGGCGCCCTGCGTCAACTACGTCACCAAGGAGGCCTACCGGGCCGGGATCAACGACGTGATCGAGTTCCTCTCGGGCCGCTACAAGCAGATCGAACGCAAGCTCGAATTCGAGATGCGCCAGGCCGCCGCCGAGCAGCGCTACGAGGATGCCGCGCGCGAACGCAACCGCCTGCGGGCCGTGAAGCAGCTGCTCGAGCGTCAGCGCGTCTCGAGTGCCGACATGGGCACCTTTGACGCGATTGCGGTGGCCGTCGGAGACGGTGACGCCAACGCGCAGGTCTTCCAGGTGCGTGACGGCGTGCTCTCAGACCGCCAGAGCTTCTATCTCGACAACGCCGCCGACGCGCAGCCGGCCGAGGTCGCCGAGGCCTTCATCCTGCAGTACTACGCCTCGGCGATGATGATCCCGCCGCTGGTCGTCGTCCAGCGGGGCTTGGGAGACGCGCGTGACTTCGCGGATGGAGGAGGCGTTACGGGCAGTGGCCCGCTGGCCACTGCCCTGGGCGAGCGCCGCGGTTCGAGCGTCGAGGTTCGCGAGGCCGAGCGCGGCGACAAGCGGCGCATCCTCGAGCTGGCGGAACGCAACGCACGGCTGGCGGTCGATCAGGAGCAGCTGCGTTCCGAGCGTCGGCGCCAGCAGCGCAGCGAGGCGCTGGACGGCCTGCAGCGAGTCCTGGATCTGGACACGGTGCCACTGCGGATCGAGTGCTACGACATCTCGACGCTGATGGGCACCAACACGGTCGCCTCGATGGTCGTGTTCGAGGGTGCCGCGCCGAAGAAATCGGACTACCGGCGCTTCCGGGTGCGTACGGTCGGGGACGCCGCCCCGGGCGTCCCAACAGCCGCCAACGGCTTGGTCAACGGGGGAGCGGAGTACGGCCCCGATGATTTCGCCTCGATGGAGGAGATCCTTGGCCGGCGGATGGCGCAGTTCGAGGCGCAGCAGGATCTTTCACCGCACGACAAGGAGTACGACCCGAGCTTCGCGGCGCTGCCGAACCTGATCGTGATCGACGGCGGCAAGGGGCAGCTCGCGGCCGGGCTGCGGGCGCTGCAGGGCTTCGTCGACCGTGGCGTCACGGTGGTCTCGCTGGCCAAGCGGATCGAGGAGGTCTTCATCCCGGGGCGAGCGCGCTCACTGATCCTCGCGCACGACACGCCGGAGCTGCAGCTGTTGCAACGACTGCGCGACGAGGCTCACCGCTTTGCGATCACGCATCACCGCCAGCGTCGTGACAAGGCGATGACCGCCTCGGTGCTCGACGGGCTGCCCGGGGTGGGGCCGACCCGTAAGCGGGCGCTGCTGACCCACTTCGGTTCGCCGGACGCCGTCCTGGGCGCGTCGATGGAGGAGTTGGCGGCCGTGCCTGGGCTGCCGGCCAAGCTGGCGCGTGAGCTGCATCGTGAGCTTCACAAGACCGGTGTATGAGAGCTGGTTACAACTCAACGCCGCCCTTCGTGCTATCCCCCTAGTTGGGGATGTAAAGGTGTGTCGACTTCATCACGGCATGGGGCATGAGCGTCAACCAATCTGAGCTGGCACTAAAGGATCTGGTCGTGATCACCGGCTTCTCGGGGGCCGGTAAGTCGACCGCCATGGCCGTCTTTGAGGACGCGGGATATTTCTGCGTCGATAACCTGCCGACCGAGATGATCGGCTCGCTGGTCGACCTCTTCACGCATACCGGCTCGAAGGTCGCCAATGCCGCCGTCGTCTCGGACGTTCGTGCCGGCAGCTACTTCGAGGGTCTGGTCGAGCGGCTCGACGGGCTCAAGGCACGCGGTGTCAACTTCCGCCTGCTGTTCCTTGAGGCGACCGACGACACCCTGCAGACCCGCTACAAGGAGACGCGACGCCGGCACCCGCTCTCACCTGGCGGCAGCGTCGCGGAGGGCATCGCCGGCGAGCACGAGCTGCTCGCGCCGCTGCGCGAGCGCGCCGACGACGTGCCGCTGCTNNCCTGTCGATGATGTTCAACGAACTCGACTTCCTCGACCGATTCGCCGCAGCCCGCAAGGCCGGGTTCGAGGCGGTGGAGTTCCTGTTCCCGTACGAGTATCCGGCCGCCGAACTGCGCCGCCGGCTCGCCGACGAGATGCTGCCGACCAGCACCCCGGGGCAACTGGCGGTCACATTCGAGAGCTTCGGCTTCAAATACGGCACCGTGCGCGACCCCGACCTGCTGTTCGACGTGCGCTTCCTGCCGAACCCGCATTACGAACCGACCCTGAGGCCGCTCACCGGCCTTGATCCGCAGGTCAGTCAGTACGTCAATACCGGTGGCGCGCTGGATACCTTCTACGACCATCTCTACCCGATGCTCGACTACCTGCTGCCGCAATACCTCGCCGAAGGCAAATCCCACCTGGTGGTGGCGGTTGGCTGTACCGGTGGCAGGCACCGCTCGGTTGCGATCACACACAGTCTCGGCGAGCGTTTCAAGGACGCGCAGGACTACGTGATCGAGGTGGTTCACAGGGACATAGACCGCGCCGGATGATCGACCATGTCGGTTTTGAGGTCAGCGACCTGACACGTTCCGCTGCGTTCTACGACCCCGTTTTCTTCGCGCTCGGCGCGCGTCGCATGTTCGAGTCCGAGCACGCGATCGCCTACGGGGTCAACGGGCCGGAGTTGTGGATCGTCTGCCGGGGGCGCGAGCCCGCGCCGGGCTACGGGCACATCGCCGTGAAGGCCAGCGGCAAAGCCGCGGTTGATGCCGGCTACCGCGCCGGGCTTGCCAACGGCGGCGCCGACGATGGGCCGCCCGGTCCGCGCCCGCAGTACGGACCGCGCTACTACGCGGCCTACATGCTCGACCCGGACGGCTACAGGGTCGAGCTGGCCTCGCGCCGCTGATCTGCCGACGATACAAGCTCGGCCGCGACCCGGAGCGCTCGTGGAGCCAGTAGCCTTTTCCTCACCGGCATTGCCGGGCACGGGCGGTTTCGCCGCCGGGCACGCGCGGCATTGCCGCGGATTCAGATCGACAAGTCGGAGGGGTAAATGGCGGTACGCGTCGGCATCAACGGTTTTGGACGCATCGGCAGGAACGTGTTTCGTGCGGCGCTTGAGCGCGACGCGGATATCGAGTGGCTGGCGCTGAACGACCTGGTTGACCGCAAGACGATTGCGCACCTGCTCAAGTACGACTCCAACTACGGGCCGCTGGGCAAGAAGGTCGAAGTGACCGACCACGGCATCGCGGTCGACGGCAAGGAGATCAAGGTCTTCGCCGAACGCGATCCCTCGGCGCTGCCGTGGGGCGAGATCGGCGCCGACGTTGTGATCGAGTCGACCGGCTTCTTCACCGACCGTGAGAACGCTTCCAAGCACCTCGACGCGGGCGCCAAGAAGGTCATCATCTCGGCCCCGGCCACCAGCCCGGACGTGACCGTCGTGCTCGGCGTGAACTTCGACGAGGCCTACGACGCGGCCAACCATCACGTGATCTCGAACGCCTCGTGCACGACCAACTGCCTGGCGCCGGTCGCCAAGGTGTTGAACGACACGGTTGGCATCAAGCACGGCCTGATGACCACGATCCACGCCTACACCGCCGACCAGCGCCTGCAGGACATGCCGCACAGCGACCTGCGCCGCGCCCGCGCCGCAGCCGTCAGCCTGATCCCCGCCTCGAGCGGCGCCGCAAAGGCGATCGGCGAAGTGATTCCCGAGCTCAAGGGCAAGCTCAACGGCGCCGCCGTGCGCGCCCCCGTCCCGACTGGCAGCGTCGTCGACCTGACCGTCGAGATGCTGCGTGACACGACCGTCGAGGAGATCAACGCAGCGCTGAAAGCGGCCGCGGACGGCCCAATGGCCGGTTACCTCGAGTACACGGAGGATCCGATCGTCTCCGCGGACATCGTCGGCAACCCGGCATCATCGATTGTTGACTCCCTGCTCACGGTGGTCATGGACGGCACGCTCGTGAAGGTCGTGTCCTGGTATGACAACGAGTGGGGCTACTCGAACCGAGTGGTGGACTTGGTTCAGAAGCTCTAGCTCGGCCAGCGCACCGGGACCGCGGAAACGAAGGCAAGGAAAAACAGATGCGCACATTGCGAGACCTCGGCGACCTCCAGGGGAAGCGAGTGCTGGTCCGCGTTGACTTCAACGTCCCGCTCGATGAAGCGGGCAACGTCACCGACGACACCCGGATCCGGGGCACGCTGGCGACGCTCGAGAACCTCAGGGCTCAGGGTGCGCGGCTGATCCTCGTCTCGCACCTGGGTCGGCCCAAGGGCCACGATCCCAAGTACTCGACGGCACCCGTCGCGCAGCGGCTCTCAGAGCTGCTCGGAACCCCGGTGAAGCTCGCTCCGGCGGTAGTCGGTGACGAGGTCACGCGCCTCGCGGGCGAGCTCAAGGACGGCGAGATCCTGATGCTCGAGAACGTGCGCTTCGAGGCCGGCGAGACCAAGAACGACGCGGAGCTGTCGGCCGCGCTGGCGGCGCTAGCCGACGTCTACGTGAACGACGCGTTCGGCGCCTCGCACCGTGCCCACTCGTCGACGGTTGGCGTCGCGGCGCTGCTTCCGCATGCCGCCGGGCTCTTGCTCGAGCGCGAAGTGGACACGCTCTCGGCGGTGATCGAGAATCCGAAGCGACCGATGATCGCGATCCTCGGCGGGTCCAAGGTCTCAGACAAGATCAAGGTGATCGAGCGCTTCCTGGGGATCGCCGATGAGCTGCTGATCGGCGGTGCGATGGGCTTCCCGTTCCTCGCCGCCCAGGGCCATCAGGTGGCGAACTCACTCTGCGCCGATGAGGACATCGAGCTCGCGAAGAGCCTGCTAAAAGCCGCGGAGACGTCGAAGGGCGAGCTCAAACTGCCGGTCGATCTGGTCGCCGCAGACCGCTTCTCGGCTGACGCTACGCCGGTTGCCGTCGACGGCGTTGACGTGCCTGAGGGCATGATGGGGCTAGACATCGGCCCCAAGACCGCGGCCGAATATGCCGCCGCGATCGCGGCAGCAGGCACTATCTTTTGGAACGGACCGATGGGGGCATTTGAAATGGAGCCGTTCGCGGCAGGTACGAAGGCGGTGGCCGAGGCCATGGCGGCGGCATCGGGCACGACCGTCGTAGGTGGCGGTGACTCGGGCGCAGCGGTCGAGAAGTTCGACCTCGCCGAGAAGATGGACCATGTCTCAACCGGCGGCGGTGCCGCCCTTGAGCTGATTGAGGGCAAAACTCTGCCCGGGATCGAGGTGCTCTCTTGAGTAGCGAGAGAACGCCATTGATCGCAGGCAACTGGAAGATGCACAAGACCGTTGCCGACGCCGAGGACTTAATCCAGGCGCTGCTGCCACGGGTCTCGACCTCTGACGGTGTTGAGGTCGCGATCTGCCCGCCGTTCACTGCGCTGAACGCGATGGTCGACTCGACCAGGGGCTCGCGCGTCCAGGTCTTTGCGCAGACGATGCATTTCGCCGCGCAGGGCGCGTTCACCGGTGAGATCTCGGCGGCGATGCTAAGCGAGCTCGATGTGCACGGCGTTGTGCTGGGTCACTCCGAGCGTCGCGCGCTCTTCAACGAGACCGACAAGGCGCTGGCCCAGAAGGTCGCCGCCGCGCTTGCGGCCGGACTCACACCGATTCTCTGCGTCGGCGAGACCGACGAGGAGCGCGAGCGTGGCGACACCGAGCGCAAACTCCGCCACCAGATCAAAGAAGACCTCTCCAAGGTCGCCGAAGCGGAACTCAGCAAGGTCGTGATCGCTTACGAGCCGATCTGGGCGATCGGCACCGGCAAGGTCGCGACACCCCACCAGGCTCAGGAGGCCGCCGGCTTCATCCGCGCGCTGGTCGGTGACCGCTCAAAGGAGCAGTCGAATTTGGTGCGCGTGCTCTACGGCGGCAGCGTCAAGCCTGAGAACGCGCAGGAGCTGCTCGCACTCGCGGACGTCGACGGCGCCCTGGTCGGTGGCGCCAGCCTCGAAGCTGAGTCGTTTGCGGCGATCGTCGCGGCCGCGGGCTGATGGCGGGCACCAGCAGCGTGGATCTGTTGCCCGGCGGCGCCGCTGCGCCGCCGGCACCGTCCTGCGTACTGGTGATCCTGGACGGCTGGGGGCTCGCGCCCGCCGGCCCGGGTAACGCCATCTCACTGGCGCAGACGCCGGTCTTTGACCAGCTCTGGGCTCGCTACCCGCACAGCACGCTGACGGCCTCTGGGCTCGCCGTCGGGCTGCCTGAGGGCCAGATGGGCAATTCGGAGGTCGGGCACCTCAACCTCGGCGCTGGTGCCGTGATCATGCAGGACCTGACGCGCATCGATCTGGCCGTGGCGGACGGCGCGCTCGCCGAGAACCCGATGCTGCGTGACGCGTTCACCGGTGGGCAGGGCGGGCAGGCGCCGTCTCGCGTGCACCTGATCGGGCTTGTCTCCGACGGTGGCGTGCACTCAAGCGATCAGCACCTGCGGGCGCTGATCGAACTTGGCAAGGACCTTGGAGTGAAGGAGCTGGTCGTGCACGCCTTCACCGACGGGCGTGACACGTTGCCTCACGCCGGCGCCGGTTACCTTGAGGAAGTCGAGCGCTGGCTCGCCGAGGCCGGCAACGGCCGTGTCGGCAGCGTGATCGGGCGCTACTACGCGATGGACCGCGANNCGCGGCGAAACCGATGAGTTCGTCAAGCCGGTCACGATCGGCGACGAAGCTCGGATCCGCCCGGGGGACAGCGTCGTTGCCTTCAACTTCCGTCCTGACCGGATGCGCGAGATCACGAGTGCGCTCGCTGACCCAGCCTTCGCAGATGTGGACCGGCGTGGCGCCGCCCCCTTGCAGCGCTACGCGACCATGACTGAGTACGAGGAGGGCTGGCCCTACCCCGTCGCCTTCCCGCCGGCGCACCCGCAGATCACGCTGCCGCA
>PLES01000117.1 GCA_003137075.1 Solirubrobacterales bacterium | reverse complement strand
TCGACGCGCTGCTCGGCGCGGCCGGGCTCGGAGACATCGGCGAGCATTTCCCCGACACCGACGAGCGTTTCCGCGACGCGGATTCCGTGGCGCTGCTTGCCGCCACTGTGGCGCTGCTTGCGGCGGCAGATTGCGTGGTAGAGCACGTCGATGCGACGGTCGTGATTGAGTCGCCCAAGCTGCTCCTGTTCAAGCCGGCGATGCACGAACGGCTGGTCGCCGCGCTCGGCGTGTCTAACCGTCAACTAAACATTAAGGCTACGCGTGGCGAGGGGATGGGCTTTGTTGGACGCCTCGAGGGCGCCGCAGCTATGGCGATNNGCAACGATCAGCCGCCCGGGACCGGCAGTCCAAGCTCCCTGATCACGTCATGACCGCAGTCGACGCGAGGCTCTACCGTTGAGCGTAGTGCGCCAGATCACGCTTCACGACACGCTCACGGGCAAGGTCTTGCCATTGACCCCGCGTGAGCCCGGCAAGGTCGGCATGTATGTCTGTGGCCCGACCGTATACGGCCGCATTCACATCGGAAACGCTCGGCCCTTCGTGGTTTTCTCGGTGTTGAAGCGGTTCCTCGTACACGAGGGATACGAAGTCACATTCGTTGCCAACGTGACCGATGTCAACGACAAGATCTACGCGGCGTCGGTAGCTGCCGGCACCGGCAGCGATACGCTGGCGCGGGAGATGACCGCGTTGTACTTTGCGGACACCGACGCACTGGAGCTCGGGCGGCCCGACCACGAGCCGCTGGCGAGCGAGACGATGCCGGAGATGATCGCGCTGATCGAGCGCTTGATCGACCGCGGTCACGCCTACGCCGTCGATGGTGACGTGTACTTCGCGGTGCGCAGCTACGCGGGTTACGGCGAGCTCTCGCACCGCCACCTTGAGGACCTGGATCAGGGCGAGGGCAAGGAGGGGGCAGACCGTAAACGCGATCCCCTGGATTTCGCTCTGTGGAAGGCGCAGAAGCCGGGTGAGGACACTGCCTGGGACACGCCCTGGGGCCGAGGTCGGCCGGGCTGGCACATCGANNACATCGAGTGCTCGGCGATGGCGGAGAAGCTGCTCGGGCTTGACTTTGAGATCCATGGCGGTGGCTCGGACCTGACGTTCCCCCACCATGAGAACGAGGCTGCACAGACATGCGCCGCGCACGGCGAGCCGCTCGCGCGCCTCTGGGTGCATAACGGCATGCTGCGGCTCGACCACGAGAAGATGTCGAAGTCGATCGGCAACACGCTGCTCCTGCACGCCGCCGTTGAGGCTCACGGCCGTGACGCGTTGCTCATGTACTTCTGCAGCGGTCACTACCGCCAGCCGGTGGAGTTCGATGACGAACGGCTGGCGCAGGCCACGGCCAACGTCAGGCGCTTCCGTGAGCTGGCGAGGCGCCTGGTTCCCGGACAGTCGCCGGCGTGGTCGGCGGCGCTAAGCGACGACTTCTTCAATGCGCTGGCCGAGGACTTCAACACGCCACGGGCGCTAGCGGTCGCATTTGACTGGGTCCGTGAGGCCAACAGCGCCACCGACGGCCCCGTCGGCGACGCGGATCTGCGCGAGATGCTCGCGGTGTTTGCGCTCGAGAATCTGCTCGACGTCTCCGACGCCAGCGCGCCGCCCGAGGCGCTGGCGCTGCTGGCAACGCGTGAGGCAGCGAGAGCCACACGTGACTGGGCGACGGCCGACGAGGCCCGTGACCAACTGCGGGAGCTCGGCTGGGAAGTCCGTGATGGCCCTGACGGCCCCGAACTGCTGCCGCTTTCATGATCATCTACGGCCGCAACGCCGTGCACGAAGCGGTGCGCGGTCCGCGAACCGTGGGGCAGGTCTGGGCAACGAGTGGTGCGATCAAGGAACCGTGGCTCGCGCCCGCCGGCCTGCGACCCAGCCTGCAAACCTCCGAAGAGATCGCGAACCGCTGCGGATCCGACGGGCACCAGGGGATCTGCGCCGAGGTTTCCGAATACCGCTATCTCGACGGCGAGGATCTGCTCGGGCTCGAGCAGCCGCTGATCATCGCCCTTGATCAGGTGCAGGACCCTCAAAACCTTGGCGCGATCTGCCGCTCAGCTGAATGCGCGGGTGCGGCCGGGCTGGTTTTGCCCGAGCGCCGCGCTGCTGAGGTGACACCGGCGGTCTGCAAGGCCTCGGCCGGCGCCGTGGAGCATCTGCCGCTCGCGCAGGTTCGCAACCTGACTGACTTCCTGATTGCCGCAAAGGCTCGCGGCTTCTGGTGTTACGGGGCCGACGGCGACGCCACGATGGACTACCGGCAGGTCGATTTCAGCGGTCCGGTGGTACTGGTTATGGGGTCCGAGGGCAAGGGCTTGAGGCCTCGAGTCGCCTCCGCCTGCGACGCGCTGATCTCGCTGCCGCTGCGCGGCAAGATCGAGTCGCTTAGCGTCGGCGCCGCGGCTGCGGTGCTGCTCTATGCCGCCGCCGCCGCTCGTTCCTAGACTCGGCGCCGTCTCCTCTCAACCCTATGATCCGCCGGTGCTCAGGCTTCCCCGGCTGACCGAGTAGGCGTGCCGCTAATGGCCATGCCGGCGCGGCTCCGACAGAGCACGATGGCACGTCTCGCGCGGTCACCGATCGTGATCATGAACGTGCTGGTCGTAACCGCGACCGCGTTCTATCTGGTGGCGTTCTTTGTGAGCTTGCCGCGATTGCTGCCGGCGATTTATCAGCTGGCCGACAACGCCATTGCTCCGTATCTCATGCAGGGCTGGGAGCATGCGCCTGCAGGGGCGCACATGCTGATGGCGAACGTTCCCTGGTATTCGGCCTACTGGCTGATGCGGGTGCTGGGGCTGCTGCCGGACCACCGTGCTCTCTGGGAATTCGCTCCCTGGCTGCTGTCTAGTTTGGCGTGCGGCTGCGTCGGCTGGGCGACGGCCAAGGCTGCTGGCAGGGGCGCTGGGCTACTGGTTAGCGCGGGTTTGATCTGCGCCGGGACAGCCCTGCTGCCGTTGCAGTTTGCCTGGGGTGTGCACGGAATCACTTACGTCTACGTGCTCGTGCTCGGCGCCTTTGGGGTCTGGCTCGCCGACGATTCGTCGCGGCGGAGTTCTACTTTGTTCTGGTGGGTCGTCTGCTTGATGACGGCGCTCACCGCGGTGGGAGTGGCGTCCGATCCGCTCGTCTTGCTGGCGGGTCTGCTGCCGTTCGCGGGTACCGGAGTGGCCCTAGCCGCCCGTTCGCCCGAAACGTTGCGGCGGCTTCGGTCCGCGGTCGCGGCCGTGACGTTCGGCTCCGTTGTCGTCTCAGTTCTCTTTGGCGCGGTGATGCGAAGTGCCGGCCTTGCTGCCGACCACTACCCGATAAAACTCGTCTCGCCCGGGGAGATCGGCCCGCACCTCCTACTCCTGGTCCAGGGCACTTTCGCGCTGCTGAACGGCTACCTGCATGAGGGTCCGGTTTGGCCGTTTGGGTATCTCTCACCGACTGGATTGCTCGGCTACTGTTGCTCTGTCGCGGTCGTGCTGTTGGTCGTGATGGCAGTGTCGCTCGCGGTGCGTGTGATCCGCTCCCGGCGCGAGACATCGGCTAGCCGCGCGACTGGCGTCGGTCCCGCGATGTTCGCGCACAGCGCGTACTGGCTGATGAGCGCGGTGGTGCTCGCCGTGGTTTACGTATTCTCGACCGCTGCGGTCGATTTGCAGAGCAAGCGATACATCGTCACCGTTGCGTACGCGGTTCTGATACTCGGGGTAACAGGGGGGATGACGCTGCGATCGCGGCGGCCTGCGCAGTTCATCGTGGCCGCGTGTGTCGCGGTGGTGGTGCTGAGCGGTGCGGTCGGCCTGGTCCGGTCGCAGGTCTCGGCCCAGTACAGGCGCTTCCCTTCGTTGACGTTATCCAAGGCGGTTGCCGCGTTGGCGTATACCGAACACGTGAAGCTCGGGTATGCGGGTTATTGGGACGCCTTCCCCTTGGGCTGGCTGAGTTCCAGCGCGGTGCCGATTTACCCGATCACCCAATGTGGGAGCAGGCTCTGTCCGACCGTCAGGGCGACGATCGGCGTCGGCATCGACAGCTGGTATCACGCGCGCTCTCACATTCGTTCGATGCTCGTGCTCGATCCGGTCTTCGATTCCGCTGACTCACTGCCATCCAGAGCGCCCGCCTACCTTGGACACCCGCTTGGGGGCGTGCACGTTGTCGACCACAGGCTCGATGTCTACGTCTACGGCTACGACATCGCCGGGCGCCTTGCGCGGGGCTGACCAAATTCGCGCGTAGTCAGGCTCGGCGCTTTTTCCTGCTTTCTTTCAGATTTCGCTTGACAGGCACCAGGGCTTATGCAAACCTGCGGCCAGTCAGATAAGGATCAACCCGAGCCTTAGGCTTAGGTTGGGGCAGCAACGGATGCGAGTTCTGGGGAGGACCACATCCGGCAGGACAATTGAATAGGTGCGGCGCCAGGGGAGGTGACGCGTCACGCAATTCCAACCGATCGCTCGGCCGTGAGCCGGTGGTCATGCAAAGGAACAACGTGGCTCGACTCTCATCGAACTCTAAAGGTCAACTTCAGGTTGAGGACGGTTATCTGATCGCTCTCGCCAAGGCTGGCAACGCCGATGCCTATGACCGGCTGGTGCGCCGTTACTACGGCTTCGTCCGTCTCAAGGCTTCGTCCTACTTTCTCGCCGGCGGCGACTCCGACGATCTCATTCAAGAGGGCCTTGTAGGCCTCTACAAAGCGATTCGTGACTACCGCACGGACCGTGAATCCAGCTTCCGCAACTTCGCGGAGCTCTGCATCACGCGCCAGATCATCACGGCGGTCAAGACGGCTACCCGTAACAAGCACACACCGCTGAACCAGTACGTCTCGTTCTCCAGCTCACCGGCCGGATCCTCGGGTGACAACGAACCGACGCTCGACGAGATGATCCCGGGCTCGACCGTCCATGACCCGGTCAACCAGGTGATCAGCTCCGAAGAGCTGCGCGCGCTGGTGGCGTGTATCTCAACGACGCTTTCCGACCTCGAGTCGCGCGTGCTGTCGCTCTACCTCGACGGGCGCTCGTACGAGGAGGTCGGTCAGCGGTTGGGATGTGACTGCAAGACGGTTGACAATGCGCTCCAGCGCGTCAAGCGCAAGGTCGGCGGGCACCTTCAGTCTCGGGCTATCGCGGCATAGCGCCTGGCTCAGTAGCGGTCGCGACAGCCCTCGAGGGTGCGCGAACTCCATTGTCTTTACGACTGGGTTTCGCGCACCCTCAAGGGCGTCTACGCGTACAGACGATTCTGCCGGTTGAGCGCCCGGCCGGCTCGGTCAGCCCCGAGTCCACCGGTATTTGATCGACGCGGCTTGTTCCTCGTTGTCGCTACTTGGTTGGTCTCCGGCGCGAAAGCCGTGCGCCTCGTAGAAGGCGCGCGCCGGTGTGTTGGCTTGAAAGCACCAGAGCAGCAGCTCATCGCGGATCGACTGCGCGTGAGCCAGTAGTCGCGAGCCATGTCCCCGGTGCAGGTATTCGGGATCGACGAATAGCTGCTCGAGCCAGTCTGCGTTGAGAACCATCATCGCCCTGAGGGCACCGCCGTCGGTTGCGACCCAGATGTCGCGCGACTTGAAGCAGACGTCACGGAACCACGCGCGGAGCTCGTCGTCGCTGAACGGCCCGGGTGGGATACCTGGGGTCGCGTGACGGGACCGCAGCAGCAGATCGGTCACCGGCAGCGCCTCGGTCTGGTGGGCCCTGCGAAGCGAGTGATCAGGTTCGTTGATTAGGCGGCCCTCGCAAGCCGGCCCAGGGTGGGCGTGTGACCGTAGGTCTCAAACGCTCGGAAGTGGTTGAACTGGCGGTGATCGGGGCCGTGGAAATCAGAGGAGCCGGTGGTGAGCAGCCCCAGTTCTGCGCAGCGTGTCAGCAGCAGTTCGGTTTGAGCCTGGGTATGCGTCACATAGAAGGCCTCGACGCCGTCTAGGCCGCCGGCCGCAAAGCGCTCGAGCGTGGCCAGCACCTCAGGGTCAGCGTCGATATCCCAGAACGGGTGAGCCCAGACGGCCACGCCGCCGGCGGCGTGGATCAGGTCGATCGCCTCGGTGACCGTGGGAGCGAGGCGCTCGCGGAAGCCGGGGCGCCCCTCAATCAGATAGGCGACCAGGAACGCCGACGGGTTATCAAGCTGTTCGCTGGCCAGACGTGTCGCGTTGTTGGGATGGGAGACCACGGCCTGCGCCAGATGCGGGCGCCCGATCGTCTGTCCGGCGGCATTGCGCGCCTTCAGCTGCTCGCGGTCGATCGCCCAACCGAGTTCGGTCAGCGCCGTGGCCATCCGCTCCGACCGATCCTCGCGGTCCGCGCGGGAGCGCCGGAGCTGCTCCCCCAGAGCAGCGGAGGCGGGGTCGATCAGATATCCGCAGATGTGCAGATCCTGCGCACCGGGATCGAGCGCCGAGATTTCGACGCCGGTCACGAAATCGAGACCGAGTCTGCTCGCCTCGTGCGCCGCCTCGGCGACACCGTCGGTGGTGTCGTGGTCGGTCAGCGCCAGGAGTTCGACGCCGGCGGTGGCGGCGGCCTGAACGAGCGCGGCCGGCGAGAGCTCGCCGTCCGAGTAGGTGGAGTGGCTCTGGAACTCGAAGGTCGGCGCGCCCATGCCCGCAGAGGCTATTGGAGCTCCGGGATCGGCTCCGGCCTGCTGATGAGATTCATACAAAAGAGTCGTTGAGATGCTGGTTAGGGCACCCTAATCTGTGCTACGTTCCGCTTCGCGACATTTCCGACCCCATGGATCGGAATAACCCCCACTCGCATGCCGCAGCCCGCAACCACCGCAACCACCGCCCGCTCGACCAAGTCGAGCAAGGCCAAGAGCGCTCCGCGACTGAGCTTCTACCTCTGGGTCGGCGTGATCCTTGCCGTCTCGGTGGTGACTGTGATCCTCGGCTGGCATTCCAGTGGCGGCACGGTCGACCCGAGCGTCGCCAGCAACGCCCGGCATATGAGCCGCACAACCGCTGTGATCAACAGCGCGATCTTGGTCTTCCGCGAGGGCCTTGAGACGATCCTCGTGCTGGCTGCCGTAACCGCGAGCTTCCTCGGAGCCAACAAGGTCTACCGCCGCCCGGTCGCAATCGGCGGCGGGTTTGCGGTCGCCGCGACGATCGCCACCTGGTTCTTGGCGATCTGGTTGATCAACCTCTTCGGCGGACGCGGGCTCAGCCTGCAGGCCGCGACCGGGATCCCCGCGGTGATCGTGCTGTTGATCGTGATGAACTGGTTCTTCCACAAGGTCTATTGGACCGGCTGGATCTCGCACCACCACAAGCGCCGCAAGGGGCTGCTGAGCGGTGACCCCGAGACCAACCGGCGCGCGGCGCTGCTCGGCTTCGGGTTGCTCGGCTTCACCTCGATCTACCGCGAGGGCTTTGAGATCGTGATCTTCCTGCAGAACCTGAGGGTCACCTTCGGCTCGAGCGTCGTTCTTGAGGGCGTGACGCTCGGCGCGCTGTTCACCTCGGCTGCCGGTGTGCTGACTTTCGCGCTGCATCAGAAGCTTCCGTACAAGCGCCTGCTGATCATCACCGGCGGGATGCTGCTCGTGGTGCTGTTCGTGATGGTCGGCGAGGAGATCAACGAGATGCAGCTGGCTGGCTGGATCGGCACGACCTCGGTCGGCAACTGGCCCGGTTGGCTCGGTGAATGGTTCTCGATCTTCCCGAACGTCCAGACGATCGTCGCTCAGGTGGTCGCCGTCCTGCTTGTGGTCGGGTCTTACTTCACCGCTGAGTACCTGCGCGTCTGGCGCCCACGCAAGCGCGGCTTGCAGGCGGCGATGGTCGCGAGCGAGCCGCCCTCAACTGCCGCGCCGATGGCCGAGATCTGCCACACGGCCGAGATGATTGCCGAGTCCGAGGCTGTCGCTGACGCTCAGATGAACGCCACGCTCGCCGGGGCGAGGCAGCAGCCGGCCGCTCACACCGCGTCGCTCGTCGACTCAAGCAAGGCGCGAGCCGACTCCTAGGACCGCTGGCGGCCTCGCACGGCGCGGTCCGCCCTAGGCCGCGGGCATGTCAAACTTGCGGCCACGCCCGCTTGGCGCAACTGGTAGCGCACTTCACTTGTAATGAAGGGGTTAAGGGTTCGAGTCCCTTAGCGGGCTTGGGGTTGGAGTAAATGTGTCCCGAAAGTGTCCCTGGGGAATGGTAGTTTTGGGATATGGTCGATCCCAGCACCCGTCCGCCCACCGGTGATGTGTTCAGGGTCGAGCGGCGCGAGGGCCGGTCTCGTCCTCGAAGTACCGCTTGCCCGATGGCCGCCAGGTTCAGAAGCGGATTGGACCCGCGTTCGGGCTCGAACAAGGGCGGTTCGAGGGCAGGAAGAGGCCGGACTCGACGACATAACGGAGACTGACCGCCGACCTGTCACTCTGTATCCATGAGCGCTGATGACAGCTTCGAGGATCGTGTGAAGGCGATCGCTGAACAGATCGCGAAGTCGCTGACTACCGATATTGACGAAGTCGCTGAGCGCCTGGGCGTGGATCCCGGCCGTGCACGCGAGGTCGCCGGCAACCTGGAACGTTGGCTAGGTGCCCGCTTGTCCGACCTGGAGCCGCGCGTCGGCGAGCAGTCGGACGCTCCAGCTACTGCCCAGCGCGCCGCCTCAACGACGTTTGGTGCGGGCCCCCATCCTTTGGATCTGCCAACGCCGGACCAAGGGATCGCGCTTAGCGCTCTTGACTCCGGACGCTTCACCGTGCGCCCAGGTAGCAGCGAGCTTGCGGGTACCGGGGCCGATCCAGACCTCGGTGTTGGCAAGGGGGCGGATCTCGTAAACGAACTCCGCGCCCGAGATTGGATAACGCCTGACGGCATCCTAACTACGGTCGGACGGCAGGCCCTGCTGCGCTGGTGCCGGACGGCCGACGGGTCCACCGAAGGATCGCAGCGACTCACTTAGGCGCAGGCGCCGATCGCTGCACACGTGACTCTATAGCCACTGCCAGAGGATGCCCCGCTTCCGCTGCGCCGCCCGGCGCTCTACCCGCACTATCACGGCGTTAGGCTTCGAGCATGACTAGAGCCACAGAGCAGCTGATCACGGGTGTCGACTTTGTTGCGATCCCGACGCGAGACATAGAGAAGGCGGCCGCGTTCTACGGCGAGACCCTCGGCCTGGCCCGGTCCGTGTACATGCCGGAGCGCAACTTCGCCGAGTTTGAGACCGGCAACCTCACCCTGACCATCATGAATCCCGAGAAGATGGGCCGCGAACACCACGTCTTCAACGGGCCACTGGCGCTGCACGTTGACGATGTTTCTGCGACCCGCGCGGCGCTCGAGAGTCGGGGCATCAGCTTCGGCGGCGAGACCTTCGACAGCGGCGTCTGCCATATGGCGTTTTTCTCAGACCCGGACGGGAACGCGCTGATGCTGCACCACCGCTACAAGCCGCGCGTAACTGAAGCGTGAGCGCGTAGGCGTACGACGACAAGCGAAGGGTCACTCGGAGGAGACAACTGGCGATGGCAGATTTTGGGATTGCGCGGCTCGAGGAGATAGAGGACGTCGGTGGCGAGGACCACGCGTTCCGGGCGGTACGCGTTCACTTCGGGATCATGGGCTTCGGTGTCACCGCGGTGACCGCCCGCGCCGCTGGCGATCGGGTCGTCGCGGAGCACGACGAGACTCAACCAGGCGGCTGTGAGGAGCTCTACGTGGTGGTCTCCGGGCACGCTGATTTCGAGCTCGACGGAGAGCTGAGAGAGGCGCCGGCGATCACGTTCGTGAACGTGCCGCCAGGGGTCACGCGCACGGCAGTGGCTCGCGAGGCTGGAACCACCGTGCTGGTGATGAGCGGCGGCGCGCCAGGCGAGCGCTACGAGCCCAGCGGCTGGGACCTCTTCGCCCCACTGTTCCCGTTGTTCGCAAGCGGCGACTACGAAGAGGGTGCCGACCGCGCCCAGGCGCTGATCGCCGATGACCCGCCATATGGGCCGGTCTACTACAACACCGCTTGCTTTGAGAGCCGCGCCGGGCGGACTGAGGCAGCGATCATGCACCTGCGGCGTGCGGTGGAGCTGAAGCCGGCGATGGCGGAACTAGCTCGTGAGGACGACGATCTAGCGGCTCTGCGGGAGCATCCCGAGTTCGCGGAGATCGTCGGCGGCTGATCGCCCCCCAGTGGGCGGGCCGCGAACCCCTATCTGCCTGTGGAGCGGTGCGTCGCCGAGCGCGTGAAGCCGGCGCGTCCCTGGCCGGCGGAGCCTGCGCCGCGGGTCTTGCCGCGGGTCGGCGCCGGCGTCCTGCGCATAAGCAAGCGCAACGCCTGATCGTGCGGGCCGGCCTGCGCTCGCTCCGACAGTGCGTCCGGGTGAACGGAGCGGAAAACCGGTCCGCGCTGCGCATCCATGACCGCGACCACGACCTTTGTGTGACTCGGCGTGTCAAAAACGATGCCGTCGACCGACGGGCCTGTACCAGTGACGGTCACGAGGTCGTTTACCTGGCTGGACTCCATTCCCCCAGCGTACTGCGCGTGACGCGAACCAAGCTTGCCGAAGCGCGGTGCTCAGCGCCCAGATCCGAAAACCCTTTGGGAGTAAGGTTCAAGTATCGAAACCGAGATACGCAATCCGCGCAAGACCGCGGCTCAGCTGGCCAGGGCGGTGGACGACGGGCGCGGTGTGGGTGACGCGCTGCGCCACCTTGACAGCCACGGGTCCGAACCTGAGGCGCTTGGCGTGGCAGAGGCGCTCGCTCGCTTCCTGGTCGCTCGCTGCGACTCCCACCATGCGGGCTGGCGTGCAGTCCGTCAGGTTGTAGTCGACTCAGCTGCCGATGCGCCGTGGGAGAAATGCGCCCGCCGCGCGGTCCCGTTCGTAACAATTGACCTGCTGAGCGCTTCGCAACAGGGCGGACGCATGCCACTCGCCCGTGCTCAGCATTTCGCCGCTCAACGTCGCGCGGAGCAGATCGCGGTCCACGTGGATCAGGCTGCGGTCATCGCCGACCTCGGGCTCAAATGCAGCTCGGTGAGTCCCGAGCGCTGGCGATCGACGCTCAGCACCGCCGTTACCGCACGGTCGCGCGAGCAGGTCGCCCGAGCGGTTGATCGCTCGCTCAGCTCGTAACCGCAAGACGCGCGTGATGCCATGAAGCGCATCGGTCTGCTTGGCGGCATGAGCTGGCAGTCGTCGGCGCAGTACTACCGGCTGATCAACGAGGAGACGGCCACGCGGCTTGGAGGCATGCACTCGGCGGACTGCGTCGTGCGGTCGATTGACTTCGCAGAGATCGAAGCGTTGCAGCGGGCGGGCGCCTGGCAGCAGGCAGGGCAACTGCTGGCCGGTGAGGCACGGCTCCTGGAGGCGGCAGGCAGTGAGCTGCTTGTGCTCTGCACAAACACGATGCACAGCGTTGCCGACGTGATCCAGGCGGCGATCGGCATCCCGCTCGTACACATTGCCGATGCAACGGCTGACGCCGTGCTTGCCGCCGGCCTGAGGTCGGTCGGGCTGATCGCCACCGCCTACACGATGGAGCAGGACTTCTATGTCGGCCGCCTGCGTGAGCGGCATGGGTTGGAGGTGATCGTGCCCGATCAGGAGGATCGCCAGGTCGTCCACGACGTGATCTACAACGAGCTCTGCCTCGGTGTCATCAAGCAGAGCTCTCGAGAGGCCTACAGCGCCGTTATCGATCGCCTTGTGCAGCGCGGGGCGGGGGCAGTAGTTCTCGGCTGCACGGAGATAGACCTGCTGATAAGCGCCGACGATGTTGAGGTCCCAGTCTTCGACACCACCGCGCTTCACGCCCGGAAGGCGGTTGAACTCGCGCTGGCGAGACCGGACTAAGAGGCTGCTAAGGCCATCCGCTCGCAAGTAAGGGATCGGGTAGCCAACTTAGCTGCGAATGCCCGATGGCAAGCGGCGGGTCTTAGGCCAGTCTGCGTACAGATGAACGCAGATGAACCGAGGAGCCAGCAATGCACACCCAGCTCAACCAAGCCCTCAGCGCAGACCGAGACGGAGAACTCCGCCGGGCAGCTGAGCACTCTCGTGCCTACGCCGAATACCGCCGCTCGCATCGCGGCTCCGGAGCCGCGATGGCGATCAGGCGATACTTCGATCATGCACGGGCGGCTCACAAGCAGCCAATTCGTCGGCCGGCAAAGCGAGCTGGCTGAGCTGGAGTTGGCCTTCCTCGAAGCACAGCAAGGCCAACCCAGCCTGATCCTCGTCGGCGGCGACTCAGGGGTCGGCAAGACCAGACTGTTGGCGGAGGCGCAACGGTCGCTGACTCAGGCGCTTGTGCTGCGCGGCGAGTGTCTGGAACAGGGAGACGGAGAGCTGCCATACGCCCCCCTGCTTGGCGCCCTGCGCCCGCTCGTCAGAGAACGCGACCCGGCGCTCAGCGAGCTGAGCCTCAGCAGCCTGGTGCATCTCGGCGCGCTTTTGCCGAGCATCGGTCAGACGCCGGAGCAGGTTGGCACCAGCGTCGAGGCCGATGGCGCCGGCCAGTTGCGCCTCTTCGAAGCTCTGCTCGAGTTACTGCACGTGCTGAGCTCGCGGCAGCCGGTGGTGCTGATCCTCGAGGACATGCACTGGGCCGACCGCTCCACGCGAACCTTCGCCGCGTTCCTCGCGCGCAGCCTGCGCAGCGAGCGAATCCTGCTGCTGCTGACTTATCGCAGCGACGAGCTGCACCGCCGCCACCCGCTGCGGCCACTGCTGGCCGAGCTCGACCGGATCGAACGCACGCGTCGGATCGACCTCGATCCCTTCGACCGCACCGAGATCGCGGAGGCCCTGCGAGACATCCTTGGACGGCCCGCCGACGATGACCTGATCGACCGGTTGCTGGCGCGCAGCGAGGGCAACCCGCTCTACATCGAAGAGCTGCTGGCGGCGGCGCTCGACGGTCGTGGCGCTGCTCCTGCGAACCTGCGCGACGCGTTCATGCTGAGGATCGAGCGACTCAGCTCGGACGCCCGGATCGCGGCCGAGGCGGTTTCCGTTGGGCGCCGACTCGACGACAAGACGCTCGCCAGCGCGACTGGAATCTCCCGCGAGCGGTTGCGCGAGGCACTGCGTGAGACGGTCGCCGAACACGTGCTGGTCGCGGGCGACGATGGGCGTTTCTGCTTTCGTCACGCGCTGCTGCGCGAGGTCCTTTACGACGACCTGCTGCCCGGCGAGCGCGGCGACCTGCACATCCAGCTGGCGCACGTGCTCGAAGAGGCAGAGCCGAGCCTCTGCGAAGAGGACGAAATTGAGCGGGTGGCTTCGATCGCCAGCCACTACGCCGCAGCCGGTGACCAAGCGGCAGCACTGCGAGCGACGGTCCGTGCCGCCCAGGAAGCGCGGCGCGTTCACGCTTACGGCGAGGTGGCAGACCTGGCCGAGCGGGCGATGGAGCTGTGGCCACGCGTCGTCGACCCTGAGCTGATCGCCGGCGTGGACCACGTCGAGCTGCTCGAGCTCGCGGCCAGCGGCCACGGGATGGCCGGCGACCGGTCTCGCAGCGCGATGCTGCGCGAGCACGCGCTCGCCGAGCTCGACCCCGACGCCGAGCCGTTGCGCTACGGGCGCCTGCTCGCGAAGCTGGCGCGGACCTACTGGACGCTGAACCGCGGCCCGGAGGGCCTCGACGCGGCCAAGCGCGCGTTGGCGATGTTGCCGGACGACGACGGCAGTGTTGACCGGGCCGAACTGCTCGCCTGGCTCGCGCGTACGCGAGTGCTGCGTGGTCAATACCGCGAAGCGATCAGCGAAGGCGAACTCGCGCTCGCGGTAGCGACAAGCGGCGGCCACGAGGAGACCGTCGGTGAGGTCCTCAACACGCTCGGTATGGCGCGGATCGCACTCGGCGAGGCGCAAGCCGGTGAGGCGCAGCTGCGGCAGGCGATGCAGGTCTACCGCGACAAGCGCGACGGCGGCGGGCTCTCCAGCGCCTACAGCAACCTCGCCGACTTTCTGAGCCTTGCCGGGCGCACCGCGGACGCCTTGCAGGTGATCCGAGACGGATTGGCCGAAAGCCCTATCCAGCTCGGGCGAACCTATGGCTGGATGGAGATCACGCGGGTCGCGCTCGCCTTCGAGGCCGGTGACTGGGAGATGGCGCGCTCGGCAACGCGTCCGCCGACACCCTCGCTGGTCGGTGTGATGCTGATCTTCGCGCTGCTGGTCGACGCCGAAATCGCGCTCGGCGAGGGAAACGACCAACTTGCAGCGGCGGCCTTGGAGGCCGCCGCCCCGCTGGTCCGGGTCACCAGCGAAGCGCAGTGGCATGGTGCGTACGGTGCGCTTCTCGGCGAGATGGAGCGCCGCGACGGCGAGCTCGACGCGGCCCGTAAAACGGTTGCGCGGGCGCTTGATGAACTCGAGGTCTGCACCGATGACGTGATGCGAATCGCCCGCGTCACGGCGGTCGGGCTCAGTGTCGAAGCCGACAACGCGCTGAAGGCGCGGGACCGCAAGGACGACCAACAGGTCAAAGACGCGCTCGAGCGGGTCCGGATCCACCTCGAGCGGTTGGCGGCGGCGGCTCATGACGGCGGCCCGGTTGAGCGTGCCTGGTTCGCCGTCGGCACCGCTGAGGCGGCGCGTGCGACGGGCAAGAACGATGCCAGCTGCTGGGCGGTGGCGGCGGACGCCTGGGATCAGCTCGGCCGTCCCTATCCGGCCGCGACTGCTCGCTGGCGCCAGGCTGAGGCGCTGCTCGAAGCGGGCGCCCGCGAGGCTGCGGCGACGATCGCCGCGGCTGCCGCGGCAACCGCGCGCCGGCTTGGAGCCGGGTGGCTATTGCAGGAGATCGAGACTCTGGTCGCCCGCGGACGTCTGAACGCCGTGGCGGCCAGCCATGACGCGCAGCTTGATGCGGTTTCCGATGGCAATCGGGGCGCTCGCGCGGACGTCCAGGAACTGCCATTTGGGTTGACGCCGCGCGAGCTACAGGTGCTGGCGCTGCTCTCCGACGGCTCCACCAACCGTCAGATCGGTGCGGCCCTATTCATGGCCGAGAAGACCGCGAGCGTGCACGTCTCGAGGATCCTCGCGAAGCTTGACGTCCACACCCGGACACAGGCGGCCGCGGTCGCGCACCGGTTGCGGTTGGGCTGAGCCCGCAGGCGTTACGCCGCGACGCAGTCGCCGACCGCGGCGCCGGTGGCGGCGGGCTAGCGCTTGCCGCAAGCTTTGCGGTACGCGGGGGTGCCGGGTTGGAGCGCCGCTCCCGAGCTGCGGCTGACGATCAGACAGCTCTCGTCGACGGCTTGGAAGGCGCTGGCCGGGATCTGTTTGAGCTGGCCGACCATCGTGTAGGTCCAGCGGCGATCGGCGGTGCCCTGGAAGTACCAGTTGCTGCCGTTGTCGGCCAGGATCAGCCCGTAGGTCTTCATCGCCCGGATCACCACCTGGCATGCCCGGGCGCACTGTGACGAAGGCAGCCTGAATCCAGCTTTCAGCCGGAACCTGGCACCCATCGGCGGAACGTTGGGGTTGCTGGTCGAGCCGGCCTGATGACGAGCCGGCCAGAGGTAGCTGGTACTGGTCGTCTGGGCCGTGAAACGGATCGCGTGGTCGATCCGCCCCGCCTTGATCTCGTCATAGTTGACCAGCCCCGGCAGGATCGGAAGGCCGGCCGCGTCGGCTGAGGTCCAGCCCGCCGGGCGCAGGTGGTTCGAGTTCAGTTTCCAGATCGCCCCGGATCCGGCGGTCGAGCGTCCGTTGGGGCGATAGACGGCGTCGTAGAGCTCGTAGAGCACACAGGTAGTTGGATCGACCATCAGCGCGTGGCGGTCGCCGCTCGCCTGGGAGCCACCCTCGATCGGGGTCGATGCCGTGAATGGATAGGGGCCTCGGTCGCTCTGGTCCGCATAGGCGAAGTGAACGTGAACGAACTTCGGGTCCCGTGAGGTCAGCTGCCAGGGGATCCCGTAGGGGCTCGAGCCGCCGCCGGGGCCGTAGTCCGGGTGTAGAGACGTCGAACTCGAATCCATGCTCGCCAGCCATGCCGCCGAGCGACTGTCAACAGGCAGCCCTGTGATCGGGGTGTTCCAGACGTTGTCCGCCGGAAACGCGGGGCAGCTGGTTCCCGGCAGGAGCTGGCCGGCCGCAGCCTTGCCTGGCAGCGCCTGCCCGCCTGCCAGCGTCCCGCCGCCTGCGTCCAACACGCCCAGTGAAGCCGCCACGGCGATCACCAGAAAGGCCACACGAGCGAAGTGGGGATAACGCACCGACATCGAGCTACCCATCATCGCGCCATCAGGCCGCTGGCGCCAGCCTCAATCTGAGTCCAGCACCTCAATCCCCAGCGCGGTCGCCCAGACCCCGGCCATGTCGACGATGTCGGGCCATTCCATCGCGGCCCCGCGCAGGCTTTCGACGCCCTGCAAGCCGTTCAGGTTGCAGCGACGGAACTCACACTGCTGCATCCGGGCACCGCGGAAATCAGCGCGTGTCAGTTGGCAGCTGTGAAATCGCACCGACTCAAGCTTGGATTCAAGGAAATCAGTCTGGTCGAGTACGCAGCTTTCGAACGTCACCCGCGTGAGCTGAGAGAAGCCAAACGACGCCAGGTCGACACGGCAATCACGGATCGTCACGTCCCGCAAACTCGCCTCGGAGAGCTGGATCCCGGTCATGCGGGAACCGTCGAACGTGACCCGCGCAGCTTCAGCTCGCTGCGCCCGTGTGTTGGCGAGGTTGCAGCGCTTGAGCTCGGTGTCGGTGAGCCGCAGGTCGTCGAGGCGGGAACCGGCGAGCTCGACGTTCACCAGCCGCGCGGCATCGAAAATCACGCCGTTTGCCTGTTGGTCCGAGAGCACTGCATCAACCACCTCGCACTCGGTGTAGGAGGCGTCGTGACTGAGTTCGCCGACCTCCGCGGGCTCCAGTGCTGCGGGTAGTTCGGGTGTGTGCGGTATGGCCGCATCGCGCCTGGGCATCTGTTGAAGCCAAGCACGCAGGTCAGTCGTTGCCGCTGTACGGTGGCCAGCGTGATCGCCGTTCTCGGGGGTGTCGGTGCCGCGTTGGCATGGGCCGTATCGACCCTCAGCTCCTCACGCTCCAGCCGCATGATCGCCCCGACCTCGGTGGTCGCATGGGTGATGATCGTCGGGCTGCTGATCACCGCCCCGCTCGCCGCCGCGAGCGGAATTCCCAAGCATCTGGTCAGCAGCTCCGGAATCTGGCTGCTGGTCGGCGGTGGCGGCAACGTGGTCGGTCTGATGCTCTCCTACCGCGCGCTGCGGATCGGCAAGGTCGCACTGGTCTCGCCGATCACATCGACCGAGGGTGCGATCTCCGCGCTGATCGCGGTGGCGGCTGGCGAGAGCCTCTCGGTGGGCGTGGCGCTGACGCTGGTGGTGATCGTCTTCGGTGTCTGCCTGGCGGCGATCCCCTCGGATGCGCTCGAGCACACCGAACGGCTTGCGCATCCCCGCGCCGTCGCCCTGGCGGTGGCCGCGGCGTGTAGCTTCGGGCTGAGCCTCTACGGCACGGGGCGTGCCGGGGCGGTCTTCCCGTCTTCGTGGGTCGTGCTCTCGGCAAGGCTGATCGGAGTCGCCGTGATCGCCGCCCCGCTGGCGCTGCGCGCACGGCTCAAGGCGACCCGCGAGGCGGCACCGCTGTTGGTCGCCTCCGGCATCGCCGAAGTGGTCGGCTTCTTCTCCTACACCGACGGTTCGCGTCACGGGATCGCGATCGCCTCGGTGCTCGCGTCGCAGTTCGCCGCAGCCGCGGCGCTCGGCGCGTTCCTGCTGTTCAAGGAACGGCTCAGCCGCCTGCAGCTGATCGGCGTCGTCGTCGTGATCATCGGCGTTGGCGTGCTCAGCGCGCTCACGGCCTGAGCACGCCGCCGCTCCGTTTCCAGCTCCCGGCGAGCGACCCGCCGCATAGCCCCACGCAACCTGGCATCCTGCCGCGGGTGCCGCAGATCCAAACCGCCGAAGGGATCACGCTCGAATACGAGACCTTCGGGTCGCCGGCCGATCCGCCGTTGCTGATGATCGCCGGCTACACGATGCCCTTGATCGGCTGGCCACGACCGTTCGCGCAGCTGCTCGCCGACGGCGGGCGCTACGTGATCATCTACGACAACCGCGACAGCGGCCTCTCGCAGCGCTTCGATGGCGTGCCGGCGAACATCGAGCAGATCTCCGCCGCCGCCGGCTCCGGCGACTTCGACAAAGCCCGTGAGCTCGCTGCCTACACGTTCACCGACATGGCCAACGATGGCCTCGGGCTGCTGACCGCGCTCGGCATCGACCGCGCTCACATCCTCGGCGCATCGCTCGGCGGTATGGTCGCGCAGACGATCGCGATTCAGCAGCCCGAGCGGGTCCTGACGCTGATCTCGATGATGTCGCACACCGGCGAGCCGGGGTACGGCCAGTCCGCGCCGCAGACGCTTGAGATCCTGCTCACGCCCAGCCCGGCCGACCGCGAGGGTTACATCGAAGCGTCCCGGAAGTACACGGCTTGGCGCTCGCGGCGATACCCGGATCTCGAATTCGTGCAGCAGCTCGCGGCCGACAGTTACGACCGGGGCGGCCTCTACCCGGAGGGCTCCAACCGTCAGCTCGCGGCGCTGATCGCGAGCGGCCCGCGGACGGCCGGGCTCGAGCGTCTGCAAATCCCAACGCTAGTGATCCACGGCCTCGACGACACGCTGATCGCTCCCAACGGCGGCGAGCGCACCGCGGAGCTGGTGCCCGGCGCCAAGCTGATGCTGGTCCAGGACATGGGTCACGACCGTCCGCAGCCGCTGTGGCCACTGCTCACCGACGCGATCCTCGAGCACACCGCCAGCGTCAGCGTCCAAGCGGCCTGAGTTCGATTCAGGGCCCGTCCGGACAAGTATGCGCCGGGGTCGGGAAGGCCCTTGGCCGTCCCGGCTAACGACCCGAATGCGCTTGACCTCACAGGACAACGCGCGGATTGACATGATCGGCAGATGACGACCGAAGCCCTGACCCTGGTGCGCAATTACGTCGGCGGAAGCTGGCAAGCACCCAACGTCGATCACATCGACACGACTGACCCGGCGACCGGCGACCTGCTCGGACGGGTGCCGCTCTCTGACGCTGAGGCGGTCGACGCTGCCGTCCAGGCGGCCAAGAGTGCGCTGCCGGCTTGGCGCGCCACCTCGCCGCTGGTTCGCGCGCGGGCGATCTTCGCGCTGCGCCAGAAGCTCGTCGATCACCGTGATGAGCTGGCCCGCCTGGTCACGCTCGACATGGGCAAGACGCTCGACGACGCCTACGCAGAGGTCGGACGCGGGATCGAGTCGGTTGAGAACGCCTGCGGCGCCGGCACGCTCTTGAAGGGCGAGAACCTCGAGGGCGTCGCCACCAATGTCGATGTCGAGATGGTGCGCCAGCCGGTCGGTGTGGTCGCCGCGATCACGCCCTTCAACTTCCCGGCGATGATCCCGCTCTGGTTCCTACCGTACGCGATCGTCTGCGGCAACACCTTCGTCCTGAAGCCCTCAGAGCAGGATCCGCTGACCAGCGTGAAGCTCTTCGAGCTGATCGACGAGATCGAGGAGATCCCGTCAGGTGTCGTCAACCTCGTGCACGGCGCCCACGACGCCGTCAACGCACTGCTCGACCACCCCGATGTCAACGCGATCAGCTTCGTCGGCTCGGCCAAGACCGGCCGCTACATCTACGAGCGCTCGGCCCAGACTGGCAAGCGCGTGCAGGCGCTCGGCGGTGCCAAGAACGCGATGGTCGTGATGCCCGACGCCGATCTCGATCTGACCCTCAACGGCGTGCTGAGCTCCGCTTTCGGCGCCGCCGGCCAGCGCTGCCTGGCGGGCTCGTTGCTGGTGCTGGTGGGCCCGCGGGCCGACCAGGATCGCTGGCTCGACACGATCGTCACGGCAGCCAAGGAGCTCAAGGTCGGGGCCGGTTCCGACCCCGGTACCGACGTCTGCCCGCTGGTCTCGCCGGCCGCACGCGAGCGGGTCGAGGATGAGATCGAGAAGGCGCTCGCGGCCGGCGCGCAGCTGATCCTTGACGGCCGCCGTGGCGGCGGCGCCGGCGGCGCCGAGCTCGGCCCGACCGTGATCACGGGCGCAGCCGCTGACTCACACGTCGCGACCGAAGAGCTGTTCGGCCCGGTCGTCACGGTGCTCGGCGCCCCCGATCTCAGCGCGGCGATCGAGCTCGTCAATCACGGCCGCTACGGCAACGCCTCCTCGATCTTTACCACCTCCGGCAAGGCCGCGCGCGAGTATCGCTTCGGCGTCGAGGCCGGCATGGTCGGCGTCAACATCGGCGTCGCGGCTCCGGTCGCCTGGTTCCCGTTCGCCGGTTGGAAGGACTCGTTCGATGGCGACCTGCACGCCAACGGCACCGACGCTGTCGAGTTCTACACGCGCAAGAAGGTCGTCACCTCCCGGTGGAGCTGACGACCGCCGTTGTCGTCTCCCTGGCCTAGCGCACAGCCCTCGGCTGAGCACCGCGCCGCGTACGCCGATGCGGACGTGCGCGCGTTCTGGCAGGACACGCTGCCAGGACGCGAGGCCCACCCGCCGCTGACGAGCAGGCAAGCGGCGGAGCTCGTCATCATCGGCGGCGGATTCACCGGCCTCTGGGCGGCGCTCTACGCCAAGGAGCTCGATCCGGCGCGCGCTGTCGTGGTTCTGGAGGCGACGCGCTGCGGTGACGGCGCCAGCTCCCGCAACGGCGGCTTCCTGCAGGCCTCGGTCACTCACGGCCTCGGCAACGGCCTCAGCCGCTTCCCCGACGAGATGGAGCAGCTCGAACGCATCGGCCAGGCGAACTTCGAGCAGCTCCGCGACGACCTGATCGGCTACGGGATCGACGCTGAGTTCGAAGAGACCGGCGCGCTCGACGTCGCGCTCGAGCCGCACCAGGTCGACGAGCTGGAGCAGGCCGCCCAGGAGGCTCGCGCCTACGGCCACGAGCTGGATCTGCTCGACCGCGAGCAGATCCAGGCACAGATCCACTCGCCGCTCTTCCTCGGCGCTCTGCACGACAAGACCGGCGCTGCGATGGTCAACCCCGCGAAGCTGGTTGACGGGTTGCGCGCGGCCGCGATTCGCAACGGCGTCGAGATCCACGAGTACAGCCCGGTCACGAAGCTCGCGCGGACCAAGCATGGCGTCTGCGCGATCACGCCAGCGGGCGTGATCGATGCCCGAAAAGCGTTGATCGCGACCAGCGCCTACCCGCCGCTGCTGAGGCAGCTGAAACGCTACATCGCCCCGGTCTACGACTACGCCTTGATGAGCGAGCCGCTCAGCGGATCCCAGCTCGAGTCGATCGGCTGGCACGGGCGGCAGGGCATCGGTGACCTCGGCAACCAGTTCCACTACTACCGCCTGAGCGCCGACAACCGCATCCTCTTCGGCGGTTACGACGCCGTCTACCGCTACGGCGGCCCGGTCGGCCCGCAGCTCGACGAGCACGACGCTACCTTCTCCAGGCTCTCCCAGCACTTCTTCACGACCTTCCCGCAGCTCGAAGGCGCGCGTTTCAGCCACCGTTGGGGCGGGGCGATCGACACCTGCAGCCGTTTCAGCGTCTTCTTCGGCAAGGCACTCGGTGGGCGCGCGGTCTACGCGCTCGGCTACACCGGGCTCGGCGTCGGCGCCAGCCGCTTCGGCGCCCGTACGGCGCTCGAACTGCTCGACGGGCTCGAGACCGAGGCGACCCAGCTGAGGCTCGTCAGGTCGCGCCCGCTGCCGTTCCCGCCCGAACCGCTGCGCAGCGGCGTGATCCAGCTGACGCGCAACCGCCTGGCGGCCGCCGATCGCAACGCCGGGCGCCGCGGGCTTTGGCTGCGGATGCTGGACCGAGCCGGTCTCGGCTTCGACAGCTGAACCGAGCGCCCCCACTTGATCAACAACCCGCAGCACTGAGACGACGGAGAGGTCTATGAGCGAGACGGTCACGCATGAGGTTGCCGACAAGGGGCTGAAGAGCAACGCGGTGGGCTTCTGGTCCAGCGTCGGCGTGGGGATGGCCTCAACCGCGCCCGCCTACAGCCTTGCCGCGACGCTCGCCTTCGTGGTCGGGGCTGTGGGGCTGGTGTCGCCGCTGATCGTGATCCTCGCCTTCATCCCGATGTTCCTCTGCTCCTGGGCGATCAAGGAGATGAACGCGGTCGACCCGGACTGCGGCACCTCCTTCACCTGGGCCTGGCGCGCGATCGGGCCACGGACCGGATGGTTCGCCGGCGGCTGGGGCACGATCGCCTCTGACTTCCTGGCGATGGCCAGCTACAGCCAGATCGCCGGTCAGTACTTCTTCCTGATGATCGGCGCGACAGCGATCGGTTCCGATGCCACCTCCGGGTGGGTGCTGTTGGTGGGGATCGTCTGGATCGTCGGCCTGACCTGGATCTGTTACATCGGCATCGAAATCTCGGCCCGGCTGCAGGTCGTGCTCGTCGTGATCGAGGTGATCGTGCTGCTGCTGCTGGGCATTGTCGCGATGATCAAGGTCGCCGACGGCAGCGCCCCGCTGGGACACGTCACGCCGTCGTTGAACTGGCTGAACCCGACCAGGTTCCCATCGTTCGGAAAGTTCGCCCAGGGCATGCTGTTCATGGTCTTCATCTACTGGGGCTGGGATACGACCACCTCGATCAACGAGGAAACCGACGAGCCGGGCCGCATTCCCGGCACCGCGGGAGTGATCTCGACAATCATCCTGTTGGGCACCTATTTCTTCCTGACGCTTTCAGTCCAGTCGTACGCGGGCATCGGCACCCACGGCGTTGGCCTGACCAACACGGCACATCAGAACGACGTGCTTTCGGTGCTCGGGACCAGTGTCTTCGGAACGAGCTTCATCGGCACGGTCCTGACCAAGCTGCTGCTGTTGATGATCCTCACCTCCGCTGCCGCCACGACCCAGACGACGATCCTCCCAAACGCGCGCACGATGCTCTCGATGTCGTTCCACAAGGCGCTGCCCGAATGGTTCGGTCACGTGCACCCGAGATACAAGACGCCGACGGTCTCAACGGTCACCTTCGCGGTCGCGTCGATCATCTTCTACCTGGCGCTCAACTTCGTCTCCGGCGGCGGCGTGCTCAGCGACGCCGTCACCGCGACGACCTTCTTCGCGGCCCTCTACCTCGGCATCTCCAGCGCCGCTTGTACCTGGCACTTCCGCGACCGGATGCTCGTGAACTGGCGGGATTCGCTGCCGAAGTTCTGGGTGCCGCTGGCGGCCACGGTGATGCTCTACCTGCTGGTGATCTACAACCTGATCTACGACGGCCGCGCGACCAACAGCTACACAACCGTGCGCCTGCCCGTGTTCGGTCACGTCGGCACCGCGCTCGTGATCGTGATCGTCACCGCGATCATCGGGCTGATCTGCATGGAGGCCTGCCGGCGCACCAGCCCCCGCTTCTTCCTCGACAAGTCGATGCGCTACGGGCCGTCGCTGACCGAGACCGGCGAGGTCGTTTCGGTCGAGCGGTCGTGATCTCTGGTGGGGGTGGCGGGTGTTGCCACCCCCACCGCCAGAGGCCGCTGCGGCCCGCGTCACTGCGCGAGCTTCGCCTCCCACCAGGCGATCGAGTCTGCGATCGTCTGGCTGATCGGAATCCTCGGCTCCCAGCCGGTGGCGGCCTTCAGAGCCGCGTAGGAGCCGCGCAGGTCGGTGACCTCGTGGGCGCGCACAAGCGCCGGGTCGACCACATGCTCGACTTCGATCGGTGCGATCGCCGCCGCGACCGCGGCCACGCGTTCAGCGGTGGAGCTGGAGACGCCCGAGCAGACGTTGTAGACGCCCGGCGCGACCTCGCGCTCGCTCAGCAGCAGGTACGCACGCACGACATCGCGCACATCCGTGAAGTCACGGCGTGTGGCGGCGTTGCCGGTCGTGATCCGCAGGCTCTGGGCACCGTCGCGCTTCGCCTCGGCGGCCCGGCGAGCGATGTTCGAGACCAGGAAGATCTGATGCTGTCCGGGTCCGCCATGGGCGAAGGCGCGGGCCCGCACGATGTTGAGCCCGTACGCGTCGGTGTAGAGACCGGCCAGTAGATCACCGGCGACCTTCGAGACGGCGTAGGGGCTGGCGGGGTGCAGCGGTGCCTGCTCGCCGACCGGCAGCTCGGCGTCGCTGCCGTAGACCTCGCCCGAGGAGACCCAGACGATCCGTGACTTCGGCACGGCCACACGCACCGCCTCCAGCAGGTGCACAGACCCGTTGACGTTGTTGTCGAGCGTGCGCGCCGGCTCCTGCCAGGAGCGCCCCACGTGGCTCAGCGCCGCCAGGTGGAAGATCACCGTCGGCTCGAACTCGGCCAGTAGCCGCGTGAGCGCCGGAGCGTTGCCCAGATCGAGCGCCACGCCCTCACCGCTGGCGCTGTTCAGCGTGCCGCTGCGCGAGAGGCCGAGCACGTAATCACCGCGTTGCGCGCAGGCACTGGCCAGCCAGCCGCCGACGAAGCCAGACGCACCGGTTATCAGCACTCGCATCGGCGCCGACTGTAACGGGCGCCGCTCTGACGGGTACCGGATGGGAGATGGATCAAGCCGCATCGCACAAACGCGCCCGTCAGAGGCACACAAACCGAGTCGTCTATTGGCTTGCGCGCATGCCGTTGCAGTTCTTTCTGAAGTTCTACTTCCGGGCGTCGCGGGTCGGGTATGAGCAGATTCCAGCGAGTGGCGCGGCGATCATCGCCTCGAACCACCGCAGCTTCTTCGACCCGTTCGTGATAGGCACCATGTCCCGGCGGCCGATCTACTACGTCGCCAAGAGCGAGCTCTTCCGTAACCCCGTGCTCGCCTGGTTGATCAGCGCACTCGGCGGCTTCCCGGTGCAGCGCGGAATCGGTGATCGCGATGCGATCCACACCGCCGAGGAGCTGTTGGCGCGCGGCGAGCTGGTTTTGATCTTCCCAGAGGGCACGCGTACGCGGCCAGGCCCGCTCGCCAAGCCGAGGCGGGGCGTCGGCAGGCTCGCGCTCGAAAGCGGCGCCCCAGTGATCCCGGTCGCGATCATCGGTACCGAGGACGTCCGCAACGGGATCCTGCTGCGCCGGCGTTGGGTGCGTGTGGTGGCCGGCAAGCCGCTCGAGTTCGGAGGCAAGCAGCCGAGCACGCCGGAACTGGCCGAGTCCGTGACAGCGCGCGTCTGGCAGGACGTCGCAGAGTTGTGGGAGTCACTGGGCGGTGCTCCGGCTCCGCAGGATCTTGAGCAACCCGAGCTCGCAGGCGTCGCGTAGGCTCTCCGTGCAGTGGCAACCGACACACCGACGAGCAAGGCTGACCTCGACGCCCGCTTCAGCGAGCTCTACAAGGCGCACCTGCGTGACGTCTACTCGTATAGCTACTACCGGGTCGGCAACCACCACGACGCCGAGGACCTCACCGAGCAGACCTTCCTGCAGGCCTACCGCCACCTCGAGCGTGCGCTGCGCGAGGCCGACGGCCGCCCGCTGCGCCCCTGGCTCATCCGCATCGCCCACAACCTCGCGGCCAACTTCTACCGTGACCGCTCGCGCAAGCCGGAGTCGGCGATTGAGGATGCGGGCATGATCTCAGCGCCGCATACAACCGAGTCGCTGGTCGAGGGACGCGAGGAACTCAAGGCGATCCTCGACGGTGTGCAGCAGCTCCCTGACGACCGTCGCGAGGCGCTGATCATGCGTTTCGCGCTCGGCATGGATAACCGTGAGATCGCCCGCGCGCTGGGTCGCACGGACGGCGCCACCAAGGTCCTGCTGCACCGCGCGATCCGCCAGCTCGAGGGAATCATCGAAGCCCCTTCCAGTAACGGGAGCCCGACATGACGATCAACGTCGAAGCCCTGCTGCGTGAGGCGCTGGCGCCGGTTGAGCCGCCTGTGCGGCTCGCCGAGCAGCTCGAGACCAAGCTCGCCTCGCTGACCGAGCTCGCGCAGGAGGAGCTCGACGGCTGGGAGCTCGGCGCCATGCGCGACCCGCGCAACTGGGTGCGCCCGGTGATCGCGGCCGGGGTCGCTGCAACCGCAGGCACGGCGCTCGTCGCGCTGCGAGTCCGCGGCAGCCACCGAAGCCGGGTGAACAAGTCTGCGAACCTTCTGGACTTGGCCGAACGCACGCTGCAGGACATCGCTGAGGAGACACGCAGGGTCCTTCCGGACCGCTGACTCCAGCCACACATGCCGGTCTGTTACCGACACCCCTCGCGCGAGACCGGCGTCTCGTGCTCCAATTGCGGACGGCCGATCTGCCCGGACTGCATGACCCCGACCTCGGTCGGGATGCGCTGCCCTGAGTGCGCGGGCGACCGCACCAAGGTGATTCGCCTGCCGCGTCGCGCGCCGGGGGCGACCGCGTTCTCGGATGCGGTGCTGCACGACCCCCGCACCTGGTCGATGACGCACATCCTGATCTTCATAAACGTCGTTGCCTTCCTCTGGGAGGTGGCGGGCGGAGTGTCGCTCGGGGGCAACACCTTTGGCGGCTACGCGTACGTCCACGGTGTGCTCTTCGGTCCGGCGCTCACGGGCCACAATCCATTTCCGGCGCCGCTGAACGGTAACCACGAGTACTGGCGGCTGCTGACCTCGGGGTTCCTGCACGAGTCGATCTGGCACATCGGCATGAACATGTTCTCGCTGTGGTTCGTCGGTCGCTCGTTGGAACCGGCGATCGGCAAGACGTACTTCGCTGCGATCTACTTCACGGCGCTGCTGGCCGGTTCGTTCGGTGCGACCTGGTTCACTCCCATTTCGCCGACGCTGGGCGCCTCGGGAGCGATCTTCGGGGTCTTCGGCGCACTGATAATGGTCGCGCGGGCGCGCCGCATCCCGCTCTGGCAGAGCGGCCTGATGCCGATCCTGCTGTTGAACCTGGTGTTCACCCTGGGCGTGCCGGGGGTGTCAGCCGGCGGCCACGCGGGTGGTTTGCTCGCCGGCGTGGCAACCGGGTGGCTGGTCACCGAATATGGTGAGAAGCGCGACAAGCGCTCGTACGTGCTCGCCGGCTGTGCGGCCATCGCGATCCTCTCGGTGGTCGGCGCGATCGCCGTCGCCGGGGGGACCGGCCTGTTCCCGAACGGAACCCAGATTTAGTCGAGCGCTCGGCTCGGCTGGTATCGCCGGTCCGCCGGTCCGGGATTGTGCGGCCAGGTCGGGCAGCGGTTCGCCGCCGGGGCGGTCCACCGCTGGACCGTGACGCCCCCAAAACAACGACCTCAATCCGTCAACCACCTGCCTGCCAGCCTGGCCGTGACGGATTTAGGCTGATATATGGCTTCAACCCGCCAACGGTCTCGCCGGTTGCAAGGTGCGTGGCGGGTTTTGTGCTCAGGTGTCGGGGCGTCGCCAGAGCCAGAGCCAGAGCCAGNNGAGCCAGAGCCAGAGCCAGAGCGCCGCTAGGCGACGTCGAGGTCGACGGGCAGCGCCTTGCCCTCGTACTCGGGGTTCGCGGGCAGCAGGTCCGGGTGCAGGATCGTGCCCAGCAGCTCGAGCCCGTCGATCAGCCGCGGCCCCGGGCGCGAGAAGTAGGCGGCCGCGTCGAGCGCGATCACCTGGCGGGCGCCCAGCGAAGCCAACTGGTCACGGTGCATCTCCGCCTCACGGTGCGCGATCTCGGCATCAAAGCCGCAGGGGATCACAAGCACGATGTCCGGTTTCATCGCGGCGACCTCATCCCAGCTGCACTCCTGTGAATGCTCGCCGGCGAAGCCGAGCGCGTCGTCGCCGCCCGCGTACTCGATCATCTGCGGGGTCCAGTGACCAGCCGCGTAGGGCGGGTCGAGCCACTCCAGCGCGACCACCCGGGGCCGCTCGGCGCCGCGTACAGCCAGCCGCACACGGTCGATCCGCTCTGAGGATTCGCGGATCAGGTCGACGGCCGCATCTTTGGCGTCTGTCGCCTGTGCGATTGTTCTGGCATCTCCCAGGACCTCTCCGATTGTGTGCGGATCAAGCGAGATCACCAGCGGCTGACTGTCGATCTCCTCCGCTACCGCGCGCACGTCGTCGTACGAGACCGCGCAGACCGCGCAAAGCGCCTGCGTGACGATCAGGTCGGGCTGCAGCTCGTGCAGAACGTCCTCGTCGAGCATGTAGATCGATTCGCCGTTGAGGGTGCGCTCCTTGACGGCCGCGTCAATCTCGGCGGCGCTGAGCCCAGCGGGCAGCACATCGCGCGTGACGCGCGGAAGCTTCAGCGCCTCTGGCGGGTAGTCACATTCATGCGTAACGGCGACAAGGTCATCGCCGAGACCGAGCGCGAAAAGCATCTCGGTGGCGGAGGGAACCAGGCTAACGATGCGCATGAGCTAAACATTGCGGGTATCGGTCACAGATGGAGAACGATATGACACCGCCGCTGCTTACGGATGATGAGGTCGCAGCCCGACTGCTTGGCATCCCCTGGAACCGGGAGGGCAAGCAGATCGTGCGCGACATCAAACTCGAGAACTTCGACGAGGCGGTGATGCTGGTTGACCGCGTTGCCGAGATCGCCTCCTCTGTCGATCACCATCCGGACATCCTGATTCACGGGTGGAATATGGTGAAGCTCACTCTGAGCACGCATTCCGCCGGCGGGCTTACGGAAATTGACTTCGACATGGCAGCGCGTCTCGACGCGCTGATCCAGCAGTTCCGCCGCTAGCACCCAGCCCTTGACGGCGCTTCTGATCATCCTCACGGGCCTCCTGGTCCTGCTGAACGCTTTCTTCGTGATAGCGGAGTACGCGCTCGTGCGCTCCCGGCGCGCGCGCCTCGAGAACCACGCCGACGAAGGGTCGCGCGGCGCCACGGCGGCGCTCGGCCACCTCGACAACATGGGCGACTACATCGCCGCCTGCCAGGTGGGCATCACGATGGCGTCGCTCGGGATCGGTGCCATCGGCGTGACGGCCATCGCGCATGCGCTGGAGCCGATCTTCGGCCATGGTGCCCGCCACGACGTCGCCGCGGTCGTCTGCCTGGTGATCGCCTACCTAATCATCACCTTCCTGCAGAGCACGGTGGGGGAGATAGTCCCCAAGCTCTACACGATCCAACACGCCGAGGGTCTGGCTCGCCGGATCGCGCCGTTCATGCGCGTCTTCATGACGCTCTTCCGGCCGCTGATCGTCGTGCTCAACGTCTCCTCTGAGTGGATGCTGCGCCGTCTCGGTACCGACCCCGACGCGATCGCCGAGGGTGGCTCCTCAGAAGAACTCAAGGCGATGATCGAGATGTCGCAGACCGAAGGCCAGATCGATCCGGGCGAGGCGGAGATGCTGACCGGTGTCTTCCACTTGCACGAGCAGGAGGCGCGCCAGGTGATGACGCCGATCCCGGCCGTCGTCACCGTCGATGTCGCTGAGACCGTCGGCGAGGCGCTGCGGCTCGCGATCTCAACCAGCCACTCGCGACTCGTCGTGGTCGAGGATCACGACGAGGACCGTGTGCTCGGCATGGTGCACGTCAACCAGCTGGCACGCTTGCTGATGGAGACCGGGGAGCAGGCGACGTTCGCGGAGGTCGTGCGCCAGGCGCCGATCGTGCCCGAGACCAAGCCGCTTGATGACCTGCTCGCCGATCTGCAGCGCGAACGCACCGAGATGGCGATCGTCGTCGACGAGTACGGGCGCACCGCCGGCATAGTCACGATCGAGGACATCCTCGAAGAGATAGTTGGAGAGATTTCTGACGAGAGCGATCCGACCGGCGGCGCGGTCCGCCAGCTCGCGAACGGCGACTGGTTCGTACGCGGGCACGTCGCGGTCGGAGAGCTTGAGGATTACGGGCTCGAGTTGCCGGTTGATACAGACGCCTACAACTCGATCGGTGGCTTCGTGTTCGCGGAGCTCGGGCGTCTGCCCAAACGCGGTGACATCGTCGTCGGTGGCGACTATTCGATCCGGGTCGAGTCGGTCCGCCAGAACCGGATCGAGGCCGTCAGGATCCGCCCGATCGGCGACGCAGCCGTCGCTGAGTGACGGGGCTCACAGATTGATATTGCGTTAGGAACCCGCAATCTGCGCGTTTTTAGGTGCGTTTTGCCGCTTGCCATTCGAGGCATTAGTTACAATTACGAAATCGCAACACCGGTGGCCACCGCTCCACGAGCGGGTGCGCCTGGGAGTTTCCCGGTGGTTGAGAGGAGAGAGATGAAGCCGGCCTTTGGGCCGGCTTCTTTTTTGCCCAAGCGGGCGAGAGGTCTGTCAAACGCGCCGACGGGGCCTGCTGGTCGCGGCTTGGCGGGCAGCCCTTGTGCGCTGGTGTCGCGCCGCGTCGGCCTGAGTTAGGGCCGCCGATCGGCCCAAATGCACCCCTAAAGCAGAAGTGGGCCCGGCTAAGGCCGAGCCCACTTCCGACTTCTGGGGAGGAGGTGCTGCTAATCGGTACGTCGCACTCATGAGGATGGGCCTCATACCTGAATCAAGGTTAAATTCAGGTTAGGAACAATAGTAGAAAGGTTAGGCTTCGCCCGCAAGGGCAAACCGCCAATGTTTCACGAGTTCTTCAAAAGTCGGCCCTCAAAAGCGGCTCGAGCGCCGCTTGAAGCCGCTCCAGCGGCTTGCCGATGCGTAGCGGGGCTACCCAAGTTAGTATCGACCAGCACATGGACCTGACCCTGTCGCCCAGCGAGACCGAGTTCCGAGACGAGTTTCGCGTCTGGCTCGAGGCCAATCAGCCTGGGCCGGAGCCGGCCGGCGAGGACGCCGCCTTCGTCTTCCGCCGCGACTGGCAGCGCCTGCTCAACGCGAGTGGCTGGGCGGGCGTCGCCTGGCCTAAGGAGTACGGCGGCCGCGGCGCCACGCTGATCGAACAGGCGATCTTCTACGAGGAGCTGGCGCGGGCCGGCGCCCCCTCGATGGCCAACGTGCTCGCACTGGCGATGGGCGGCCCGACGCTGATCGCCCACGGGACCGAGGAGCAGAAGCAGCGCTACCTGTCGCCGATCCTGTCGGCGCAGGAGATCTGGTGTCAGGGGTTCTCAGAGCCCGACTCCGGCTCTGATCTCGCTTCGCTGAAGACCCGTGCGGTCCGCGACGGCGACGAGTGGGTGGTGACCGGTCAGAAGGTCTGGACGACCTTCGCCCACCATGCGAAGTGGTGCATGCTCGTCGCTCGCACAGATCAGGACGCGCCCAAGCACAAGGGCCTCACGTACTTCCTGATGGACATGGAGCAGGAGGCTGTCCAGGTGCGCCCGCTGCATCAGATCACCGGCGAGGCCGAGTTCAACGAACTCTTCATCAACGAAGCGCGGATCCCGCACGAGAACATCGTCGGGGGCGAGGGCAACGGCTGGGCCGTCGCGATCACGACGCTGATGCACGAGCGCTTCACGCTCGCCTTCGGGCTGCAGCTGCAGGTCCAGATCGCGGTGCGGGAGCTGACCGAGAAGGCCAGGACGACACGCGGCGCCACCGGTCAGACGGCGATCGAGGATCCGGTCATCCGCCAGCGGCTATCGCAGTTGATGATCGAGGCCGAGGTGCTGCGTCTCAACTCCTACCGGGGTCTGACCGCGGTCATGCGCCATGGGGTGCCCGGGCCAGAGGGGTCACTCGGCAAGTGGCACTGGTCAGAGGTCGCGCAGTCACTTGCGGCGCTGGCGATGGACATCTCCGGACCTCACGCCCAGCTGGTTGAGGACGAGTGGACCTACCGCTTCCTGCGATCACACGCCAACTCGATAGAGGGCGGGACAACTGAGATCCTCAAGAACATTGTCGCGGAGCGGGTGCTCGGACTGCCGAGGATGCGATGAACTTCGAGTTCACCGACGACCAGAAGGCGATCGGCCGCACCGCCAAGGACTTTCTGGAGGCGCGTTACAAGCTTGAGCTGGTGCGGGAGCTGGCGGCAGATCAGCGTGGATTCACGGACGCGCAGTGGGATGCGATCGCGGAGCTCGGTTGGCCCGGGGTCTTGATCGCCGAGGATGACGGCGGCCTTGGCCTGGGCGTCGTTGAGCTGGTCGTGATCGCCGAGCAGCTCGGCTACACACTGGCGCCGACGCCGCTGCTCTCAAGCATCGCGGCTGGGCTGCTGATCAGCGCCGCCGGCACGGCGGAACAGAAGCAGCGCTGGCTGCCGGAGCTGGCGACCGGCGAGCAGCGCGGTGCCGTGGCCGTCTGGGATCAGCACGGCGGCTGGGATCCGGCGCACTCCGAACTGGAGCTCGCCGCGGGCGCGCTACATGCCACCAAGATCGCCGTGGCCGACGCCGACACGGCTGACGTGCTGATCGTCTCCGGCGCCGACGGCGCGCACTTCCTTGTTGAGCGAGCAGCAGAGGGCGTCAGCGTGAGCGCTGAGCAGCCGCTAGACCCGACGCGCAAGCTCTATGAGGTTGCCTTCAAGGGAGCGCCCGCCGAGCCGCTTATGAGCGGCCAGGGGGGCGCTATAGCCCACGCCTACGCGGCGATTGCGGTGGCATTGGCGGCGGAGAACGTGGGGGTGGCACAGCGCACGATGGAGATGGCCGTCGAGTACGCCCGCGAGCGCACGCAGTTTGATCGCCCGATCGGCTCCTTCCAGGCGATCGCGCACCGCTGCGCTCAGATGCTGCTCGAGACCGAGGGCGCGCGCTCGCTCACCTACGGAGCGGCCTGGGCGCTCGATCACGATCCCAAGACCGGCCTGCGGGCAGCGTCGATGGCCAAGTCCTACGCCGGTGACGCGGGCTACCGCGTCGCCGCTTCATCGCTCCAGGTTCATGGCGGCATTGGCTTCACCTGGGAGCACGATCTGCATTTCTTCCTCAAGCGCGGTAAGGCGAACGCGTACGCGTACGGCGACTCGCGCTGGCATCGTGATCGCGTGATCACGCTCGCCGGCGTCTAGCGCGCGCAGCAGTCCAGACAGCGGGGGTTGTCGCAGTCGTCCAGGCGTGCCGTAGACGACGCGGTAATACGTTCGTCCAGGTTCGGGCTCTGTGCGCGAAGCTGATGCGGCGCGTCCCCGATACCGGTTGCGTCGGGTCATCCGACCTCATATCCACCCCTCCGGGCATAAAGGGGTGGCCAGCAGACGTTCCGCGCGTCGGTGGGTGGTGCCGGGCGGCACCACCCACCGACCCAGCTGGTTGCTCGGGACGCCGCTTCCGCAGCGCCCCGAGAGCTCTTCAGGCCGCTAGTCGGCCAGCGGCACAACCAGAACCGGACGCTCGGACAGGTGGATCAGCTTGTGCGCTGTGGAGCCGATCAGCGCACCGCGGATCGGGCTCTCCCCGCGGGTGCCGACGACGATCACGCGGAGGTCGCGCTCCTCCGCGATCTGCACCAGCCCGCGGGCCGGCGCCTCCTCGATGATCACCGCCTCGATCTCGAGACCCGAACCGGCCGCCAGCTGCTTGCCCTCACCCAAGCGGGCCTCCGCGAGCTCCCGCAGCGCCTTGGCGTAGTCAGCCATCTCGCCGGCCACGGGGTTGAGTTCGTAGCCGAACGCGATGATCACCTTCTCGCCGTATACCTTGGCCACGTCGAGCCCGACTTCAAGCGCCCGCTTGGCGCACTCAGAGCCGTCGTAGCCGATCAGGATGCCGCTGCTCATAGTGTGTCCTCGCTCGCGTACGAAGCGGTCCCGACCTTGGCTCCGGTCAGGATGGCCGGATCGACCACGCCCGGCTTCTGCTTGAAGAACTCCGGCATCCACAAGCGTTGGATGATCATCCCGACGATCCCGAGCACGACCGTCAGCAGCGCGATCGCGATCGGCGAGCCGATTCCAAGGAACGGCTTCGCGTAACCGGAGTGTGGTGCAGAGTAGAAGTGGATCGCGTACACCAGGACGGCAGTCAGGAAGACACCGCCGAACAGCGGCACCACCCCGAGCATGAAGAAGTTGCGAACGCTCTCAAAGATGTGCTTGCGGTAGTAGACGACGCTGGCATAGCCGGTGATCCCGTAGTAGAAGGCGATCGTCAACGCGAGCGAGGTGAAGGCGTCGCCGATCAGGTTGTTGCTGGTGGCGGTCAGCAGGATGTAGACGATCGTTGAGACGATGCCCATCCAGATGGTCGAGAAGCCAGGGCTGAGGAAGCGCGGATGGATCGAGCCGAACTGCTTCGGAATCGCGCCAGCGCGGCCCATCGAGAGCGTTGTGCGTGCCGTCGGCAGGATTGTCGTCTGCGTTGACGCGGAGGCCGAACTCAGGACAGCGATGATCAGCAGCTTGTCGAGCGGCGAGCCGAGCACGCTGTGGGAGAGCGGTGCGAACACGTCGTCCGGATGCGCGACCAGAGACTGGAGCCCGCCGAAAGCCTGCGTCGCGGCCGTCACGAACACATACACGAGCACCAGCACGATCGTCGAGACGATCGCGGCGCGGCCCGGTGCGCTACTAGCGTTCTCGGTCTCCTCGTTCACCGAGACCCCGGAATCCCAGCCCCAGTAGACGAAGATCGCCAGCAATATCCCGTTGTTGAAGGCGCTCACACTGGAGATGTCGAGCGGGTTGAACCAGGAAAAGGCGGGGTGCACCGAGTGCGCCGGGTGACCCGTGTAGACCTTGATCAGCGCGACCACGGAGAACAACGCGAGGATGAAGAGCTCCAGCGCCAGCAGCACCTGCTGGGTACGCGCGTTGAGCTCGATCCCGATGTAACAGATCGCGGTCATCAGGATAATCCAGATGATTCCGACTATCGCCACCTCGGTGTTGCTGGGGCTGTTGTCGCCGAACAGCGAGAACGTGTAGATACCGGCGACCTGCGCGAGGCTCGGCATCACCAGCACGTCGGCGACGACGATCGCCCAGCCACCCTGCCAGCCCATCCACGGGCCCATCGACTTCGTGACCCACGCGAAGGTCGTGCCGCAGTCGGGGTCGGCACGGTTCATATGGTTGTACGCCGCGGCGATGCAGATCATCGGGACGAACGCGACGATCATCACGGCCGGCGACTGATACCCGAGGCCGACGACGGCGGCGATGAAGCCGAGCGTCGCGGCGAGGCTGTATCCCGGTGCCGTCGAAGCGACCCCGATCACGATGTTCGACAGGTACGAGATCGCGTTGGACTTCAGCTGCGGTTTCTCAACCGTGATGCCGTCGGACTCCGCTAGCGACGCACTCTCCATGGGCGACCTTTCTCGATGCAGGGTCCGCCACGGCCAGGCACCGGAGCGGTCGAAGCCGCCATTCTCTTTCGCGGCGCGACGGAACGGCTATGTGCGGATGGATGAACTGACAATCGCAAGTTGTGCCGTTCGGACAAAACCGGACGCAGAACAGACGACCGACGCGCGGCCGGTTGACGTAGTGCGGCTGTGCCCGGCGGTCCGGTCCGGCTCAGTGCTGGCCGGCGAGCGGTACTTCAGCAGCGGTGACGCTGGGCAGCGGGGTCAGACCCTGCTCGGCGGCGTGGCCGCGGATCTCACCGTCAAAGGCGATCGTGTCGAGGCGGGCGATCTCGCGTTCGGCCTCGAGCAGCGCCGGGTGTCCGGCGGGCAGTCCGGCGGCGAGGGCACGTAGCCGCGTCCGGATCTGAAGAGCGAAGTGCGGGGTAGATGCGCCCATCAGCGCGCGCACGTCCTCGAGCGTGACTTCGTGTTCGGCGCTGAGGCGTTTGGGATCTTCGGACTGGCTCATGCCTGCGAGTTTACGGGTAATGGCCCCGTTCGGGCCCACTCGCGGCGCTCAGTCGGTCTGCTGGCGCCCACGCTCGATCGCGACCCGCTCTGCGAGGCGATGCGAGCGGCGCAGCTCAGCTTCACGCATGCGCCGGTGCTCGTCCGGCGTTTCCGCCACCAGCGGCGGCACTGGGACCGGGTGCCCCTGCTCGTCGACGGCCACCATCGTCAGGTAGGCGGTACTCGCCAGGCGCGAGATGCCGGCGCGGGGAGACTCGGCGACGACTCGCACACCCACCTCCATCGAGGTCCGCCAGGCGGCGTTGACGGTCGCCGTGAAGGTGACGAGCTCGCCGATCTCGATCGGGACAAGAAACGACATGCGGTCGATGCTCGCGGTCACGACCCGTGAGTGCGAATGCCGCACCCCGGCAAGGCTCGCGGCCTCGTCGACCAGCTTCATGATCGTGCCGCCGTGGACATGCTGGCTCGAGTTCGAATCGCCGATCCCCATGAAGTGAGCCAGCACGGACGTCGAGGCAGAGGGCGCCTTGGCCTGCAACGCGGGCAGCTGCGGCTCCAGAAGCGGCTCGGGCGAGTCCATGCCGGAGAACTCTAAAGGTCGCGCCGCGGCGCAACTACACGCCGCAAGTCCTGCGCCAACGTTCGCCCAGACCGTTCGCGGCGATACGCTTAGCTAGAACGTTCCGAACCCAGTCAAGGAGGATGCGATGCCGGGCCTCTCCGGGCGCATGTCCACCGTAGTCAAGTCCAAGATCTCAAAGATGCTCGACAAGGCCGAGGATCCAGCGGAAACACTCGATTACAGCTATCAGAAGCAGCTTGAACAGCTCCAGAACGTCAAGAAGGGCATCGCTGACGTCGTTACCGCAAAGAAGCGCCTGCAAGCCCAAGAGGGCACGATCCAGCAATCGATCGTCAAGCTCGACACGCAGGCGCGCCAGGCACTGGCCGCCGGCAAGGAAGATCTGGCCCGGACCGCGCTTGAGCGCAAGAACGGTGCTCAGACCGAGCTGCAGACCCTTGACCAGCAGATTTCCGAATTGCAGGCCCAGCAGGATCAGCTGATCGACTCCGAGCAGAAGCTGCGCGCCAAGATCGAAGCCTTCCGCACCAAGAAGGAAGTCATCAAGGCTCAGTACTCCGCTGCCGAGGCACAGGTCAAAATCTCCGAGGCCGCGACCGGCGTCGGCGAGCAGATGGCCGACGTTGGCCTGGCGATGCAGCGCGCGGTCGATAAGACCGAGCAGATGAAGGCACGTGCTGGCGCCGTCCAGGAGCTCGAAGCGGCCGGCACCTTTGACGACCTGACGGCGCTCGGCTCGGGCGAGGACGACATCGATCGTCAGCTGCGCGAGCTGTCAAGCGGCAGTGCCGTCGACGACGAGCTCTCAAAGATGAAGGCTGAACTCGGATCCGGCGGATTGGCTCCGGTGCGCGAGCTCAGGTCTGGCTCCGACGAGCCGCCGGCTGAACCGGCCGCCGGGGAGTCAGCGTCGTGATCGTCCGGATCGCAATGGAGGACCAGTACGAGGTGCAGGACGAGGCGAAGCTACAGGAGCTCGACGATGCCGCCCACGCGGCGATCGACGGCGACGACGAAGCCGCGTTTCACACCGCATACGAGCAGCTGCTCACGTTCGTGCGGTCTGGCGGCCCGGTCGATGACGACCATCTCGGCGGCTCCGACCTGATCCTGCCGCCAGCCGATGTGAGCCTCGCCGAGGCTCGCACCGAGTTCAGTGGCGAAGGGCTGCTTCCCGGCTGAAAGTCCGCAGGGCGACGGAGACGCGCGGGCGGTCCGGTAGTGCAACGGCCGCCCGGTAGCCGTCGGCGTCGACGCCCTCGGCACCGACCTGCGGTAGGTCAAGGCAGAGCCAGCCGCCCGCGACCTTGCGATCGAGTACGTCAAGCGCTCGCACCCTGGTCACGAGGCCGTTACCGAGGCCCTCACCGGTGGCCTTGACCACCGCCTCCTTGCGCACCCACAGGCGCAGCAGCTCATCTGGCTCCGTGGCGCAGGCAAGGTGCTCGAGCTCGCGCGCACAACAGATCCGCCGCGCCATCCCGGCTTCGTTCTTGAAGTCGCGCGGATGCTCAAGATCGACGCCAACTTGCAGATCGCGGCTGACCGCCACCAGCGCCAGCGCGCCTGAGTGCGAGAGGTTGAACTCGAGCGAACCGTCAGCCAGAACCGGCTTGCCACCAGGAAGCGTGTTGTACTCCAAGTCCTCGGGCTCGATCTCCAGGTAGGCGGCGAGGATCCGGTCCTGCGCCGCGTGCGCGAGTTCGTGTTGCCGGCGCTTATCTGGGTCGTCCAGCGGGACGACCCAGACGTGGACTGTCTGTGAGCCGAGTCGAGCGGAGTCTTCGGTCGTCAAGCGAATCCACTTAGCCTAGTTGGCACGCGGCCAAGCTACTCCCGATTACGGACGCCATACTTGAATTCGTGCCTGACACAGCAGTAGTAGACCGGCCTCGACGCCGGCGCGGCTCTCGCGGTCGCGGGGGCGATGAGGCCCGCACGCCGATCGCTCGCGAGGCCTGGACACGGTTGGCCGCCTGCACCGCCGCGGCTGCGCTGCTGCAGCTCGACGGCACCGTGATCACCGTCGCGCTGCCCTCGGTAGCGCGCAACCTGCACGTCTCAAATTCGTCCACGGCTCTGATCCTGAGCGCATATTTCGCCGCCTACGCGCTGCTGCTCTTCCCCGGCGGGCGGCTGGTCGACAAGCTCGGTGCGCGTCGCGTGGCGCTGGTCGGCCTCGGCATCTTCGCGGTCGGCGCCGCCCTAGGAGCGGTCGTCTCGAGCCTCGATCTGCTCTGCCTCACACGAGTCATCCAGGGGGCCGGCGCCGGACTCGTCAGCCCGGCAGCCCTGGCGGGCGCCGTCAGCGGCTTCCCGCCGGATCGCCGCGGCACCGCGCTGGGCATCTGGGGCGCGAGCGCGGGGCTTTCAAACCTCGTCGGTCCGTTGCTCGGCGGCATCCTCACGGTCACGCTCGGCTGGCGCGCCGACTGGTGGGCGCTTGTGCCGATGGCGCTGTTCGCCGCCTGGGCGGTGGCCACACATCTGCCCTCGATCGTGCACGTGGTCGGTGAGCAGGGCCGTGCCAAGGTCGCGAACGCGACCGTGATGGCGGCCGCGTTCGTCGCCGGCCTGACCTTTGCAGTGATGATCGGGACCTTCTACCTCGCCGAGCAGTACCTGCAGAAGACGGTCGGCTACTCGGCGCTCGGCGCCAGCGCCGTACTGATCGTGGTCGCGTTCCTGGTCGGCGCCGGGGCGCCGCTGGCAGGCGGCCTGGTCGACAGCCGGGGCGAGCGGACCCCGACGATGATCGGCTTCCTCGGGCTCGGGGTTGGGATGGCGGTGCTGGCGCTGCCCGGCGTTTCGCTACACGGGATCGGCACGGTCTTCCTGCTGATACCGGTGGGGCTCGGGCTGGGCATGCTGTTTGTGCCGGTCTCTCGCGCCGCGCTGAACTCGGTGCCGGATGAGGCTCACGGCCGCGCTTCGGCGATCCTTTCGGCTGCGCGCCTGGCCGGTGCCGCGATCGGCGCCGGGCTGGCCGGGCTCGCGCTCTCCGGTGGCGCCAGCGCTTCGACGGTGCATCTGGCGCTGGCGGTCGCGGCCGGTGCCTGCCTGATCCTGGGGCTGCCGCTGGCCAGCCGCTTTGGCTCGCAGGGCGCTGGCGAAGCCGCGTCCGTGGCATGATCGCCGCGGTTTGGTCCAGCTAACTTCCGCCCGATCCCTTGACTGACCAGTCCATACAAACGCTCTCCCACGTCTACCCGATCGGTAGTCACGTCGACGAACGCGGCCATCTGCTGATTGGCGGCTGCGACGCGGTCGAGCTCGCGGCCCAGTTCGGCACCCCGGCCTACATCGTCGCCGAGGACGATCTGCGGGCCCGCGCACGTGCCTACGTCGGCGGTCTCTCGGCGCTCTACGACGACTGCGACGTGCTGTTCGCGTCCAAGGCCTTCCCCTGCACCGCCGTCTACCGCGTGCTCGCGGAGGAGGGGCTCTCCTGTGACGTCGCCTCGGGCGGCGAGCTTGCGCTGGCGCTGCGTGGCGGCTTTGACCCAGCACGCGTCTACCTGCACGGCAACGCCAAGTCCCTGGACGAGATGCGCTTCGCGCTTGAGTCCGGGGTCGGGCACATCGTGCTCGACTCGCTGCACGACGTCGAACGGCTCGAGGCCGTCGCCGCCGAGCTCGGTGTCACCCAGGAGGTCCTGATTCGCGTGACTCCGGACGTCTCCGGTGAGACCCACGCCGCGATCTCCACCGGCCAGGCCAACTCCAAGTTCGGGTTCGGCCTGGCGGACGCTCCTGAGGCGATCGATCGGATCGCAGAGTCTGAGCGGCTGCGATTGGTGGGCCTGCATTGCCACATCGGCTCTCAGTTGCTTGCGTTGGAGCCGTTCACGCGTGCCGTCGCCGCGCTCGCCGCGCTCGGTGACTTCGACGTCTACAACTTCGGCGGCGGCCTCGGCGTCGCCTACCAGCAGACGCAGGAGCCGCCCTCGATCGCGGATTACGTCACGACCCTGGTCGGCGCCGCCAAGGCGGCCGTCGGTCCCGGTAAACGGCTGCTGATCGAGCCCGGACGCTCGCTGGTCGCCAACTCGACGGTGACGCTCTACACGGTTGAAACGGTGAAGCGCAACGTCTCGACCTGGGTCGCGGTTGACGGCGGCATGTCCGACAACCTGCGGCCGATGCTCTACGGCTCGAAGTACGAGGTCGCCATCGCCTCACGGATGTCTGGATTCGATCCCGCCCGCCAGCCCAACTACGAGCTGTGCCAGCTCGCCGGCAAACACTGCGAATCGGGGGACGTGATCGCGCGGGACGTGCTGCTCGACGACCCCCAGCCCGGAGAGATTGTCGTCACACCCGCGACGGGCGCCTACGGTTATGCGATGTCCAACAACTACAACGGTGTGCCGCGGGCGCCGGTGGTCTTCTGCAAGGACGGCAACGCGCGCGTGGTCGTGCGCCGCGAAACCTACGACGATCTTTCGAGTCGTGATGTCGAGTAGCGGCGACGGCGTCTTCCGGATCGGCATTCTCGGGCGCGGCAACGTCGGCGGTGCCCTGGCGGTGCTCGTCGAGGAACACAGCGAGCGCGTCCAGCGGATCACCGGCATGCGTCCCGAGGTCTCCGGGGTGCTCTCGCGCGGTAGCGGCGTCTTTGAGGAGATCCTCGAACGCTCCGATCTGATCGTCGAGCTGATCGGCGGGATCGAGCCGGCACGCACCTACGTGCTCGCGGCGATGCGGGCCGGCAGGCACGTGGTCACCGCCAACAAGCAGCTGCTCTCCCAGTACGGCGAGGAGCTCTTTGCGGCGGCCGGCGAGGCCGGCGTGCAGCTGCGCTTTGAGGGCGCCGTCGCCGGCGTCGTGCCGGTGGTGCGGGTGCTGCAGGAGTCGCTCGCCGGCGCCCGCATAGACCGCGTGCACGGGATAGTCAACGGCACCACCAACTTCATCCTCAGTGAGATGGCGCGCCTCGGGATCACGTACGAGGACGCGCTGGCGCAGGCGCAGCGGCTCGGGTATGCCGAAGCCGATCCGTCGGACGACGTCGACGGTCGTGACGCCGCCGCGAAGATGGCGATCCTCGCGCGGCTCGCCTTCGGAGCGCCGGTCGTGCTTGACCAGGTCCGCTACGACGGCATCCGCCAGATAACTCAACAGGACATGGAGTACGCACGCGAGCTCGGGCTTGGCCTGAAGCTGATCGGCACCGCCGAACGGATCGGCGACGGCCTTTCCGTGCGCGTGCATCCCGCGTTCCTCTCTCCCGGACATCCGCTCGCCTCGATCAACGGCCCCTTCAACGCTGTCACGGTCGAGTCGCCGGAGATCACCGAGATCACCATGTCAGGGCCTGGTGCCGGCGGTCCGCAGACCGCCACCGCGGTGCTCGGTGACGTCGTCAGCGCGATGATCCCGCCGGCCAGCCCGCCCGAGGAGATGGTCGTGATGCCGATCATCACCGACGTCATGTCCGGCTTCTACCTGCACCTCGAAGTTGCCGACGAGCCCGGCGTGCTGGCCAGCGTCGCGCGGGTCCTGGCCGAGCACGCCGTCTCGGTGAAGTCGGTAGTGCAGAAGGGCATGAGCGATCAGGCTCGGCTGGTGATGGTCACCCATCCGGTCCTGGAATCGCTGTTCTTCGCGGCGATGGATGAGATCGGTGAGCTGTCGGTCATGCGCAAGCCGCCGCGCGCGATACGCGTCATCGAAGAAGAGTTTTAGACGTCCTCTCTGACATGCTGGTCTACGACTGATGCCCGGACTGATCGAGCGCTACAGAAGCCGTCTGCCGTTTGCGCAGGGCGACCCGGTGATCTCGCTGAACGAGGGCTCGACCCCGCTGGTCCACGCTCCGCGGCTCTCAGAGCGCGTCAACGCCGACGTCTGGCTGAAGATGGAGGGGGCCAACCCGACCGGCAGCTTCAAGGACCGGGGCATGACCTGCGCTGTCTCAGCGGCCGTGCGTGACGGCGCCGAGGCAGTGATCTGCGCCTCGACCGGCAACACCGCCGCATCGCTTGCCGCATACGCCGCCCGCGCCGGCATCCGCGGCGTTGTGATCGTGCCCGAGGGCAAGATCGCGATGGGCAAGCTCGCCCAGGCGCTGATGCACGGCGCCCAGGTGATCGCGATTCAAGGCAACTTCGACAAGGCGCTGACGCTGGTCCGCGAGCTGTCGGCCACGCACCCGATCGCGCTGGTGAACTCGGTCAACGAGTTCCGCATAGAGGGCCAGAAGACCTCAGCCTTCGAGATCGCGGAGGCGCTCGACAACGAGCTCGACGCGCTCTGCATCCCGGTCGGCAATGCCGGCAACATCACGGCATACTGGCGCGGCTTCCGGGAGGTCGGCATGCGCCCCAAGATGTTCGGCTTCCAGGCCGCGGGCGCCGCGCCGATCGTCCTGGGCCATCCGGTGGAGAATCCCGACACCATCGCCACGGCGATCCGGATCGGCAACCCGGC
>PLES01000021.1:23541-67549 GCA_003137075.1 Solirubrobacterales bacterium | reverse complement strand
GTGACCGAGTGTTGGCGCTCGTGAACGGCCAGCTGGTCGAAGAGCTACGCGGAGCGGAGATCACCGAGAGCAACCTGCTCCGGGCGATCTCGGCAAGCGCGGATCTGGCGCTCGGGCTGCAGCCCGCCTAACGCGCTCGCCTGCAGGCGGCCGGCCCTAGGCGAGGCTCAAGCGATGCACCGATCCACCGCGTAGCCTGACCGCTTCCTCCGGGAGCCAGCTAGGCGCGGTGCAGACGAACAGCGTCTCGCCGCTCGGACCGCCGACGGTGAGCGCGTAGGGATTCTCAATCGAGCGCCGCGCGTCCACCTCGCCGGCTGCGGTGACGTGCACCACTTCAGCCGAGAAAGGCATCGCCACCCAGATCCCGTCGTTGGCATCGAGCGCAAGCCCGTCTGGCAGCTCGACCGGACCGAACTCGATCAGCGTTCGGCGGTCCGTCAGGTCGCCCGAGGCTGTGACGGTGAAGGCCGTCAGGCGCCCTGGGACCGAACGGGTCTCGGCAACGATCAGGGTGCCGCCGTCGCGCGTTATCACGATGCCATTGGGGAAGTGCAGATCGTCGGCGACGACCCGCGAGGAACCGTCGGGCTCGATCGCTATCAGCACGGTCGGTTTCGCAGGGTCGGGCGGCGCCGAGCCGTCACCGAAGTTGCCGACGTAGGCGCGACCGGAGCGGTCCACGGTCATGTCGTTGAGGTGCCACGGCGCCAGCGCGCTGAGGTCGGCGTGGACGACCAGGCCGCTTTGTTCGAGTCGCATCACGCGACGGTCATGCATCGAGACGATCAGTAGCCGTCCGTCGGGCAGAAAGCCAAGGCCGGAGGGACATTCGGGGACGTCCGCGACCTTTTCGGCTTTGCCCGCAGCGTCCAGACGCAGCACGGCGTGCCCGTGCATGTCGGAGAACCACAGGGCGTCCTGATGCCAGCGCGGGCCCTCCGGAAAAGCAAATCCGGTGGCCAGTATCTCGTGGGGAACAGCGTCGGTCTGCATTGGTCTATAGTACTAAAACCAAGCAACCGCTTGGTCAAGTCAACGGTGATTCAGGAGCGATGGAGACAGCCACTTTGATCCCCGCGGTTGAGGCGATCGGCCTCGATCTCGGCTCCCGCGTGATCGAATACGACGAGCGCGACGCGATCCTCTATGCGCTTGCGGTCGGCGCCCACGCGACCGACTTGGAGCTGGTCTTCGAACGAGATCTGCGCGTGCTGCCGAGCTTTGCACTGCCTCAGGGCCTGTGGGCATCGGACCTTCTTGGTGACCGCGGTTTCTTCTCGCGCGCCACCGCGGTGCACGGTTCCCAGCGTTTTGAACTGCTCGGTGAACTGCCGCCGCAGGGACGCTTTGAACAGCAGGCGCGGGTCACCGCCGTCTGGGACAAGGGCTCCGCCGCAATCTTTGAGATCGAGGTCAGCTGCGAGCTCTTTCGGGCCACATACGCGCTCTTTGCGCCCGGTTGTGGTGGCTTCGGCGGCGACCGCGGTCCGGCGGCCCGACGCTCACCGCAAATCGCCCCGAGTGGAACGCTGCGGGTTGCGACCTCGCCGGATCAGGCGGCCCTCTACCGGTTGACCGGGGACCGCCACCTGATTCACATCGACCCCGAGGCAGCACGCGTGATCGGGGCGCCGCGCCCGATCCTGCACGGGCTCTGCACGCTCGGGTTCGCCGCCCGGGAGCTGGCCGGCCTGCTGAATCGCAAGCCCTGGGAGCTTTCCGCGCTTGAAGCCCGCTTCACCGCCGCGGTGCTGCCCGGAGATCTTCTGGAGATCGACGTCTGGCCGGCTGAGCCGGATGGAGCCGTTCCCTTCGCCGTATCGGTTGGTGACAGCGTCGTGCTCGACGGCGGTCAGGTGAGGTTCAGATGAACCCCAACGACGCGGTGGTCGTCTCGGCGGTTCGTACCCCGATCGGCCGTGCGGTCAAAGGCACGCTCGCGCCGATGCGAGGTGATGACCTCGCCGCCATCGCAGTGCGGGCCGCCCTTGCCGCCGTACCGCAGATCAAGCCGCACGAGATTGAGGACCTGATGCTCGGCTGTGGTCAGCCGGCAGCGGAGCAGGGCTTCAACATCGCGCGCGTTGTGGCACTGCTCTCAGGCTTGCATGACGTCCCCGGTGTCACCGTCAACCGTTACTGCTCTTCGTCGCTGCAGACGATCAGGATGGCGACCCACGCGATTCGCGCGGGGGAGGGTGACTGCTTCATCGCGGCCGGCACCGAGTCATGCAGCCACTTTGACAAGGGCAACGCGGATCGCGTGCCTGAGACCAAGAACACGCGCTTTGACAGCGCCCAAGAGCGGACCGGGCAGCGGGCACTCGGCGGCGTCGGCGCCTGGGAACCCAACCCTGACCTGCCGGACGTGTACGTCGCGATGGGCCAGACGGCTGAGAACGTGGCGCAGATCACCTCGGTAACCCGCGAGCAGATGGACAACTTCGCGCTTAACTCTCACCGCAAGGCGCTCGCGGCCCAGGCGGCGGGCGTCTTCGATGCGGAGATCGTTCCGGTGCAACTGCCCGACGGCACGCTCGTCAGCGTTGACGACGGACCGCGTGCCGACACATCGCTGGAACGGCTCTCGGGACTCAAGCCCGTGTTCCGTCCCGACGGCATGGTCACAGCGGGCAATGCCTGCCCGCTCAACGACGGGGCGGCTGCCGTGATCGTCACCAGCGCGGCGTTCGCGCAGGCGCACGAGCTCAAGCCTCTGGCCCGGATCGTCGCGACCGGCGTGTCGGCGCTGGACCCCGAGATCATGGGCCTTGGCCCAGTCTCCTCGAGTCGCGCGGCACTGGCGCGGGCGGGCATGACGATCGCCGACGTCGACCTGGTTGAGATCAATGAGGCTTTCGCCGCGCAGGTGATCCCTTCTGCGGAACAGCTCGGTGTCGACGAGCACAAGTTGAACGTGCACGGCGGGGCGATCGCGCTCGGCCACCCGTTCGGCATGACCGGCGCGCGGATCCTGACGACGCTGCTCAACGCACTGCGCCGGCACGATAAGACGATCGGCCTCGAGACGATGTGCGTCGGCGGTGGCCAGGGCATGGCCCTGATCGTCGAGCGCCTCTAAGGACCTTCCCGTTGCAAGGAGCCTGACCCGGTGGTCAGGCTCCCAAGGTCAGCCCGCCTGAGAGACCAGGACCGGTGCGCTCTCCCGGAGCTCGCGCTTCAACACCTTGCCGGCAGCGCTGTGCGGCAGATCCTCTACGCGTACCACGCGTCGCGGGACCTTGAAGTTCGCCAGCCGCGTGCGGCAGTGATCGATGATCTGTTGCTCGGTGGGTGCCGGCTCACGGTTGGTCCGCACGAATGCGAGCCCTACCTCGCCAAGACGGTCGTCCGGTGAGCCGATCACGGCGCACTCGATGATCCCGTCGAAGCTGAGGATCGCGTCCTCCACCTCGGCTGGGTACACGTTGAAGCCGCCCGTCGTGAACATGTCCTTGAGCCGGTCGGTGATCGTCACGTAACCGCGCTCGTCCATGTGGCCGATATCGCCGCTCCTGAACCACTGGTCATCGGTGTAGGCGGCGGCCGTCGCCGCGGGGTCGTCGAGATAGCCGACCATGATGTTCGGGCCGCGCAACTGGATCTCGCCGTCCTCGCCGGGGCCGAGCACGCGGCCGGACTCGTCCGCGATCCGGACCTCAAAGTCTGTGACCGCACAACCCGAGGTCTGGGAGATCGTCTCGGGCGTGTCATCGGGCCGGCACATCGTCACCACGACGGCCTCCGACAGGCCGTATGCGGTCAGGATCGTCTCGAAGCTCAGCTCGCGGCGCATCCGCTCGATCAACGCGACCGGCACCGGCGCCGATCCGGTCACCGCGATGCGCAGTGATGACATGTCGTACTCGTCTCGACGGGGGTGTGCGAGCAGCGAGTAGAACACGGTCGGCGGGCCGGGCAGGATCGTGACCCGCTCGCGCGCAATCGTCTCGAGCGTTGAGTCCAGATCGAACTTGAGCACGGGAACGATCGTGGCCCCCATCAGCAGCGCCACCAGCCAGCCCGCCTTGTAGCCGAAGCTGTGGAAGAACGGGTTGATAATCAGGTAGACATCGCGCTCCGTGACCTCCGCGCAGTCGGCCCAGGAAGCGGCTACCGCGATCGTCTGGCGGTGGGTCGAGACGGCTCCCTTCGGGCGGCCGGTCGTGCCCGAGGTGAAGAGGATGTCGCAAAGGCTGTCACCGTTGAGCGGCGCTGCGTCGCTGTCGGGTAGATCCTCGCCGCGGCGCAGGATCTCGTGCCAGGTGGTGACGCCTTGGCCGGGCGGGCCTTCCGACGGACCTTCAACCGGGATCTTGACCACGAGGTGGAGCTCAGGCAATCGAGGGACGGGGCCCGGAGCAGTAGTCTCGTCAGGGTCGGCTGTCGCCGTGTCGCTGCAACTCTCGCGTAGCAGCTCCAGGAAGTCGCGCCCGAGGAAGCCGTCGGGCACGAACAGCACGCGGACGGCGCTGCGACTCAGGATGTCGCGCGCTTCGGGTCCGGTGAAACGTGTGTTGAGCGGCACCAGGATCGCGCCGGCTCGATGGGCAGCGAGCGCCGCGATGACCCAGTGGAAGGTGTTGGGCGACCAGATCGACACGCGATCTCCGGCGCGAACGCCCTCCGAGACCAGTGCTCGGCTGAGCTGCCGGACGCGGGCAGCGAGCTGCTCATAGGAAAGCGTCGTCGATCCATCCACTATCGCCGGTCGTTTACCGAACCTGGCGGCGGACTGTTCGATCAGAGCAGGAAGGTTGTCTGGCAGTTGGCCCACGGCCTCTCCTCTCGTGGTGCATCCGTCGGTCCTAATGCTGATCGGGCTGACCAAGGAGCCCGACGCACTTTATCTAGCAAGCGATTGCTTGGTAGCATACTGGAATCAGGATCAGGGTGACGTAACGACCGGGTCAGCTTTCCGGCCGCGTCAGGGGCGACAATCCGCAAGCGGGACGAGTGATCGAAAGAACATGGCACGAGCTAAGACAGCAACCACGACGGCACGCCCATCACGGCAGCGCGCGAACGGCAGTGGCAACGGCGAACCGCTGCGGCAGGCCGTACTGCTGCAGATCGCGGCCGACCTGTTTGCGGAGCGCGGCTACACGGCGACGACCGTGCGCGACATCGCTGACGCAGCCGGCATTCTCTCTGGCAGCCTCTACCACCACTTCGATTCCAAAGAGTCGATGGTCGACGCGATCCTGTCCCGCTTCATCGAGCAGACGCTGAGTGCCTACGACACGGTCCTGGCCGAGGGCCGCACACCGCTCCAGACCTTCCAACGGCTGGTCGAGGTCTCGCTGCACTCGATGACCACCGAACGCTCGGCGATCCTCGTCTACCAGAACGAAGCGCGCTACCTGGCGCTTGAGGATCGCTTTGAATACCTGCAGGTCGCGCACCGCCGCTTCCAGAAGATCTGGACCGGCGTGCTCGAGGAGGGTGTCAAGGCACAGGAGTTCCGCCCGGACATAGACCCTCGGCTCGTCTATCGCCTGGTTCGCGACACCATCTGGGCGGCGCCGCGCTGGTGGCGGCCCGGTGGGAATCTCAAGTACGAGCGGCTGATCGACCAGTACACGGCGGTGCTGGTCAACGGCATCGTGCTGCATCCCACCAAGCCGGCTAAGTAGCTCCGTCCTTCTTGCCGGCGTCACGCATCGTGCGGGCGTCGTGGCCGGCGAGGTGATCGCTGCCAACCTCGGCGTTGTGCGCGTGGGCGACGTGATGCAGACCGAAGACCGAGTCAATGCCCGCGCGCAGACCCATCAGGTCCTCCGCCTGGTTGACGGCCATCTTGGCCAGCGCGAGACCGAACTGCGGCATGGTCGCGATCCGTTCCGCCAGCGTCAGCGTCTCTGACTCGAGCTCGGCGCGCGACACCACGCGGTTGACCATGCCGAGCGTGAGTGCGCGCTCGGCTGAGAAGCGCTGCCCGCTGAAGAGGAACTCCTTGGCAAAGCGGGGGCCCATCACCCAGGGGTGGGCGAAGTATTCGACGCCCGGGATTCCCATCTGGACAACCGGGTCGGCGAAGAACGAATCATCCGAGGCGATAATCAGGTCACAAGACCAGGCGAGCATCAGCCCACCCGCGATGCAGGCGCCCTGCACCATCGCAATCATCGGCTTGGGCAGCTCGCGCCAGCGCCGGCACATACCCAGGTAGACCTCTTGCTCGCGCGCGATCCGGCCGTCGGCGCCCGGACGGCCGACGTGATCCCACCAGATGCTCGCGCGACGGGGAAACGAGACATCGACATCACGCCCGGGCGTGCCGATGTCGTGACCCGCGGAGAAGTGGTCTCCCTCCCCCGCCAGCACAATCACCTTGACCGCCTCGTCGGCGGCGAGTGCGCTGAACGCATCGTCGAGCGCGTATGTCATGGCGGAGTTCTGGGCGTTGCGGTACTCCGGGCGGTTCATCGTCACGATCGCCACGGCACCGCGGCGTTCGGTCAGGACAACCTCAGCTGCACTATCGCTCATCTCGTCAGTCCTCTTTCTTGGTCTCAGAGCCCGAGGGCTACAGCGACACGCCGCCGTTGCCACTCTGCCGAGCCCCAGCAGCGGGATCCGGCCCAGACCCGCTTCGCATATAGATGAAGGTCGTACTCGGTCGTATAGGCAATCGCCCCGTGGCACTGGACAGCGATCGCCGCCACGCGCTCGGCGGCGGCGGACGCGAGCGCTTTGGCCATAGCCACATCGCGATCACGGTTCGACGACCCCTGATCGAGTGACCAGGCGGCGCGCATGACGGCCGGCCCTGCGAACTCGACCGCGATCAGCGCATCGGCCAGGTGGTGCTTGATCGCCTGGAAGCTGCCCACCGGCACGCCGAACTGACGGCGGTCTTTGACATAGGCCGTGGTCTGGGCCAGCAGGGTTCGGGCCAGACCGACGAGCTCGGCCGCGCTGCCTAGCACTCCGCGCTGCCAGGCCGCGGTGGCCTGCGCGGGACTCAGATCCAAGCGGACGCCCTCGGGCCGGTCGCCGGCCAGCGACAGCACGGCTCGCGTTGCGTCGATTGAATCGACTGCTGATCCGGCCGCGGCGGTGGTTACCGCGTCGAGCATCCGGATGCTGCGCCCGGCACTCGCGTCGCTGCTGATCAGGGTGCGGTCGGCGAACTGGCCGTATGGCACAAGCGGGGAGCCGTCGAGGGCGCAGGCCACCAGCAGCTTTCCCTCGAGCAGCAGATCGAGCTCCGTCTCGAGACCGGCCGCGGCGAACAGCGGTGCCGCAACGAAGGCCGTCTCGACCAGCGGGATCGGTGCTGCGACCCGCCCGGCCTCCTCCAGCAACGGGACTATGTCGCAGGCTCCGAGGCCAAGGCCGCCCTGTGCTTCCGGGACGGCTGCTCCCGGAAGTCCCATCTCGGTCAGCTGAGCCCAGAGGGCGGCGGCGCCAGCGGCCGGGTCGGCCCAGGCTCCGCGCACGAGCTCCGGTGTGCACTCGCCGGTGAGAAGATCCCGGACGCCTTCACGTAGGGCGGTCTGATCGTCGTTCAGTGCGAAGTACATGGCGTCACTTCCGGGGCAGGCCGAGCAGGCGCTCGGCAATGATGTTGCGCTGGATCTCGTTGGTACCGGCGTAGATCGGGCCGGCCAGCGCGAACATGAAGCTGCGGGTCCAGGCTCCGTCGAGCTCGGCCTCCTGGCCGAGCAGATCCAACGCCGTGCCTTGAAGGCGGATGTCAAGCTCTGACCAGAAGACCTTGTTGAGGCTCGACTGCGCGCCCGGCGAGCCGCCGGCGACGATCGAGGTGACCTGACTGAGCGTGAACAGGCGGTAGGCCTCGGCGTCGATCCAGGCGCTCGCGATCTTGTCGCGCAGGATCGGCGTCGCCGCGTCGGGGCGGGACTGAGCCAGTGAGATCAGGTTCTCCGCGGCGGACATGAATCGGCCGGGGGAGCGCAGTGTCAGACCGCGCTCGGAGCCCGTGGTGCTCATCGCGACACGCCAGCCTTCTCCGACGCCGCCCAGGACAGCCTCGTCCGGCACGTGTACGTCCTCAAGGAAAACCTCGGCGAATCCCTCGTCTCCGTCGAGACGGTCAAAGCCGCGGACGGTGATGCCCTGCGTATCGAGCGGGATCATGAAGTAGGTGAGCCCGTGGTGGCGTTCACTCTCGGGGTCGGTCCTGAACAGCCCGAACATGTGCGTGCAGAAGGCGCCGCGGGTGGTCCAGGTCTTCTGGCCCGTCAGCCGCCAGCCGCCGGTTGGGTCGGGCTTCGCGCGGCTCGAGGTTGCAGCCAGGTCACTACCGGCTCCCGGCTCGGACCAGCCCTGGCACCACAGATCGTCCGCCGCCGCCATACGCGGCAGCACGGCGTCCTGCTGTTCGGGCGTCCCAAAGTCGAACACGGTCGGGGCCAACAGGAAGATGCCGTTCTGGGTCACGCGTGGAGGCCCGCCGGCGCGGTAGTACTCCTCTTCGAAGATCAGCCACTCCCAAAGCGACGCGGCACGGCCGCCGTAGCGCTCGGGCCACGAGACCACGGCCCAACGGGCGTCGTAGAGCAGCTTCTCCCACTCAACGTGCTGGGCAAAACCCTCGGCAGTGTCGCCTGACTTGAGGCCGCGGGGCACGTTCGCGACGAGCCATTCGCGCGCCTGTGCCCTGAACTCCTTCTCTGACTCGGTGTACTCCAGGTCCATGGGTCAGGACTCCCGCCCGAACGTGTCGCGAACACGATCCGCAACACCGGTCAGGTTCAGCTCGAAGGTGAAGCCCTGCTCGAAGCGGTAGCTCTTCTTCACGTCCCAGAGGTCGATCCCGTTCAGCGACTGCTTCGCCGCCCGGATCACCGCTGGGTCCTTGCTCGCGATCTCTTTCGCGAAGGCGAGCGCGGTCTCGCGCAGGCGCTCCTTCGGCACCACCTCGAGCACTGAGCCGAACGCGTGCAACTCCTGCGCAGTTGCGTTCGCCGACGTGTACATCATCGCCCGCATCTTGTGCTGGGGGACTAGGCGGGAGAGGTGCGTTGCGGCGCCGAGCGCGCCGCGGTCGACCTCCGGCAGGCCGAAGAAGGCGTCCTCTGAGGCGATGATCACATCGGCGTTGCCTACCAGCCCGATGCCGCCGCCAAGGCAGAAGCCCTGGACCGCGGCGACGACCGGCACCGCACACTCGTAAACGGCCGCGAAAGCGTCGTAACAACCCTGATTCACCTTAACCAGCGCCTGGTGCCCGTTCTGCTCGGCCTGCAGCTCCTTGATGTCGACACCGGCGTTGAAGCCGCGGCCCTCGGCCCTCAGCACCACGACGCGGGTGGCGGCGTCCTCGCCGAGCTGCCGGATCACGCGTGCCAGTTCAAACCATGCGGCTACCGGCAGCGCGTTGACGGGAGGGTTGTCGACAATCACCTCGGCGATGCCGTCGCTGATCTCCGTGCGGACGATCTCTGTTGCGCTCACTGATGACTCCTCATGGGTGCTGGGAAGACACGGACACGACCTCGCCGGTCATATAGGTGGAGTAGTCGCTCGCGAGGAAGGCGATCACGGTTGCGACCTCCCAAGGCGCGGCTGCTCTGCCGAATGCCTCACGGGAAGCCAGTTGCTCCAGGAACTCAGGCGTCGACACCTTGGCGAGGTGCTCATGGATCGCGATGCTGGGGGCGACGGCGTTGACGCGGACGCCGCTGTCGGCGACATCCATCGCCGCGGCTCTGGTCAGCGCCATCACGCCGGCCTTGGCGGCGCTGTAGTGGGCCTGGCCCGCTTGGGCGCGCCAGCCGATCACGGAGGCGTTGTTGACAATGACCCCGCTGCCTCGGGCGGTCATGTGGCGCAGCGCTGCTCGGGTGCAGCGGAAGGTGCCGTTCAGCGTGACGTCAAGCACCGTGAGCCACTGCTCGTCGGTCATCTCGAGAATGCTGGTCTCGCCACCCAAGCCGGCGTTGTTGACGAGCACATCAAGCTGCCCGTACCGCTCGACGGTGGCGTCGATCATGGTCTGAACCTCTGACTCGACGGTCACATTGCAGAGCACCGCGAGCGGTGGCTCGCCGATGATCTCTGCCAGGCGGCTGGCGGCCTCATGCAGGCGGCGCTCATGGATGTCGCTGATCGCAACCTGTGCGCCCTCTTGGGCGCAGCGCCAGGCTGTGGCAAAGCCGATTCCGGCGCCGGCCGCGGCTGTGACCAACACGGTTTTGCCTGCGAGCAGGGAGTGCCCGGTCGGGGGCTCAGGTGGGGGAGTTAGTGGTGACACGGGCGGGGTGCAGAGAGGGGGGATTCTGGCGGGTGGGGGCATCCTAGCGCAACAACCGAGCAAGCGCTTGGTCATTAAAGGTCAGGCTAAGGGTCGTTTCTGGGAGCTGCCGATCTGTCTTGAGCGGTCGTGGTGGGAGGGTTGACAGCCGTCGGCCGGTCAGGCTACAGTCGTACGACCAAACGCTTGCTTGGTTCGTGGCACCTACAAATGCCCGACTCCGCGCAACAGCCACCTGCCCCATGCCCCCCACGACCACCGACAAGCAGATGACCGAGGACGAGGTCATTGCCGAGCTTCGCTCTGGCATGACGATCGGGATTGGTGGATGGGGATCGCGACGCAAGCCGATGTCACTGGTGCGAGCGATTCTGCGCTCCGATATCAGCGACCTGACGATCGTCGCCTACGGTGGCCCGGACGTCGGTTTGCTCTGCGCCGCAGGCAAGATCAAACGCCTGGTCTACGGCTTCGTTTCACTGGATTCGATTCCGCTCGACCCACACTTCCGCGCGGCGCGCCAAGCCGGCCGGATTGAGTCGGTCGAGTACGACGAGGGCATGGTCTACTCAGGTCTGTACGCGGCCGCCTGCCGGCTTCCGTTTCTGCCCACCCGCTCCGGGCTTGGCTCGGGCGTGATGACGAGCAACCCGGACCTGAAGACGATCAAGTCTCCCTACGCGGACGGTGAGGAGTTGGTCGCGATGCCCGCGCTCAAACTCGACGCCGCGCTCGTGCACCAGAACCGTGCCGACCGGCTGGGCAACGCTCAGCACCTGGGCCCGGACGTCTACTTCGACGATGTCTTCTGTGCTGCTGCTGACCGCGCCTACGTGTCGTGCGAGCGGATCGTCGAGACCGATGAGCTGCTCGCTGCGGCCCATCCGGCGACGCTGCGCATCAGTCGCGCCGTCGTCAGCGGTGTTGTACAGGCGCCAAACGGCGCCCACTTCACCTCCTGCGTTCCGGACTATGGGCGTGACGAACGGTTCCAGCGTGAATACGTGCGGGCTGCGGCTGACCCCGAGGCATGGGCAGAGTTCCGCGCCCGCTACCTGAGCGGTGACGAGGCCGACTACCAGGCCGCGGTGAGCGCAGCCGGCCTTGTCGGGGGCAGCGTCGGAGGTGCCGCGTGAGCGAGCCGACACGAGCCGAAGTCTGCGTCACCGCATGCGCCGACACCTGGATTGACGCAGGCGAGATCTTGGTGAGTCCGTTCGGCACGATCCCGACGGTCGGAGCCCGGCTGGCCCGTGCGACCACGGCGCCTCAGGTGTTGCTGAGCGACGGTGAAGCGATGCTCACCACCGGGATCTGGCCGGTTGGGGGCGAGCCTGAGGGATACGAAGGCTGGATCCCGTTCCGCACGATCTTCGAAATGCTCTGGTCGGGCCGTCGTCACGTGATGATGATTCCCGGCCAGCTAGACGGCTTCGGCAACATGAACATCTCGATGATCGGCAGCGACTACCAGCAGCCCAAAGCGCAGCTGATCGGGGTGCGCGGTGCCCCTGGCAACACGGTCCAGCATCCCACCAGCTATTGGGTACCGCGTCACAGCGCCCGGGTGATGGTCTCCAAGGTCGACCGCGTCTGCGGGGTTGGTTACGACTCGGCCGCCGCAGCCGGCCCGAGCGCTCAGCGTTTCCATGACATCCGCCGCGTCGTCACCGACCTGGCGGTGCTCGACTTCGACACCCCGGACCATGCGATGCGGCTGGCGTCAGTCCATCCGGGCGTCTCGGTTGAGCAGGCCCAAGAGGCCACCGGCTTTCAGCTGCAGGTCACTGGCGAGGTCCCGGAGACACGACTGCCCAACGATGAGGAGCTGCGGCTCATCCGCGAGGTGCTGGACCCCGAGGGCCTGCGCGAGCGCGAGCTGGCAAGGTGACCGGCGTCGATCCTGCGCTGCACACAGAACTGTGTGAGCTGCTGGGAATCCGTTACCCGATTATTCAGACCGGGATGGGCTGGGTCTCTGACCCGAGGCTGACCGCCGCCACCTCAGCCGCCGGTGGGTTGGGGATCCTTTCGGGCGCGCTGCTCAACACAACTGAGTTACGCGCCGCGATCCAGCAGATCAAGCAGTCGACCGACGCGTCGTTCGGAGTCAACCTGCGCTCTGATCACGCTCAAGCGGCTGAGATGGCTGAGATCCTCATCAATGAGGGAGTCAGGGTTGCCTCGTTTGCGCTTGCGCCAAAGCCGGAGCTGATCGCTCGCTTCAAAGAGGCCGGCGTGATCGTGATTCCTTCGATCGGTGCCCGTCGCCACGCTGAGAAGGTCGCCGCGCAAGGCGTAGACGCCGTGATTGCGCAGGGGGCCGAAGGCGGAGGTCATACCGGCCAGGTGCCCACCGGTCTGCTGATTCCGCAGGTCGTCGACGCCGTCTCGATCCCGGTGATCGCGGCCGGTGGTTTCTTCGATGGGCGTGGGCTCGTGGCGGCGCTCTCATACGGCGCGCAAGGCATTGCCATGGGCACGCGCTTCCTGCTGACCCAGGAGAGCCCGGTGGCCGATTCCGTAAAGCGCCGCTACCTCGCCGCGGCCGTCACCGACACGGTCGTCACCAAGCAGATAGACGGAGTCCCGCAACGGGTACTCCGCGCGGGTCCGGTCGCCGAGCTCGAGCGCGCTAACCCCGTCACCCGTCTCGCGAGGGCCGCAAGCAACGCCGTCGCTTTCCGGCGTCTCTCCGGTGATTCATGGCCAAGCCTGATACGCGAAGGGCTCGCGATGAAGCGCTCCAACGAGCTCAGCTGGAGCCAGGTTGTGATGGCGGCCAACGCGCCGATGCTCTATCGCGCCGGATTGGTCGAGGCGCGTGAAGACGTCGGCGTAACCGCCAGCGGTCAGGTGGTCGGTTTGATCGATGACCTACCAACCTGCGCCGAGCTGCTCGAACGGATCATGCGCCAAGCCAACGAAGTGATCGAGAGGTTTCATGTCGGGGATCGTTGACGGACGCGTGGTGATCGTCACCGGCGCCGGACAGGGGCTCGGACGCGCGCACGCGCTTGCGTTGGGCGCCCACGGCGCTCACGTTGTCGTGAACGACGTGGGCGATGCCGCTGAGCAGGTCGCGGCGCAGATCACGCAGGCCGGTGGCTCAGCCATCTCCCATGCAGCTGACGTCGCTGACTGGGAGGCGTCCGCAGGCCTGATCGATGCGACCGTCGCGCGGTTTGGGCGTCTTGACGCGCTGGTCAACAACGCCGGCATCGTCCGCGATCGAATGCTGGTCTCGATGACCGAGGCCGAATGGGACGCCATCGCCAGAGTGAACCTCAAAGGTCACTTCTGCCCGCTGCGTCACGCCGCCGCGTACTGGCGTGAGCAGGCCAAGACTGGAACTCTGCCGAGCGCCCGCGTGATCAACACCAGCTCCGGCGCCGGGCTTATGGGCAGCATCGGCCAGGGCAACTACTCGGCCGCCAAGGCCGGAGTGGCGGGCCTGACGATCGTCGCCGCCGCCGAGTTGGCCCGTTACGGAATCACCGTCAACGCGCTGGCGCCGGCGGCGCGCACCCCTATGACCGAGTCTGTCTTTGCCGAGGCCATGCGTGCCCCTGAGACGGGGTTCGACGCGATGGATCCGGCCAACGTCTCACCGCTCGTCGTTTGGCTCGCAAGCGAGCACTCCGGCTTTGTCACCGGTCGCATGTTCGAGGTGGAGGCCGGGGTCGTCAGCATCGCCGACGGCTGGCAGCACGGTCCGCGTCGCGACAAGGGTGACCGTTGGGAGCCTGAGGAACTATCGGATGTCGTTGCTGAACTGCTGAAAGAGGCGCCGGAGCCGGTGCCCGTCTATGGAGCATCCTGATGCCTGAGGCTTACATCGTTGACGCCGTTCGCACGCCTGTGGGCCGGCGCGGAAAATCGCTCGCCGCCATCCACCCAGCTGACCTTGGCGCGCATGTCATCAGCGCCCTGGTTGAGCGCACGAAGATCGATCCTGCCGCTGTTGACGACGTCATCTTCGGGTGTGTTGACGCGATCGGACCCCAGGCGGGGGACATCGCCCGCACCGCCTGGCTCGCGGCGGGAATGCCCGAGGAGGTGCCCGGCACTACTGTTGATCGGCAGTGCGGCTCCTCCCAGCAGGCCGTGCACTTCGCGGCGCAGGCCGTGATGAGCGGGACCGCCGATCTGGTGGTTGCCGGTGGCGTGCAGAACATGTCCGCGATCCCGATCAGCGCCGCGATGCTGGTCGGCCAGCAGTTCGGGTTTGACGATCCCTTCAGCGGCTCCCGCGGTTGGATGCAGCGTTACGGCGATCAGGAGATCTCTCAGTTCCGCTCCGCCGAGATGATCGCGGAGCGCTGGGACATCAGCCGAGAGGAGATGGAAAGCTTCGCCCTGGAGAGCCACCGCCGTGCCGTCGATGCGATCGACAGTGGCCGTTTTGTCGACGAGATCGTCCCGATCGAGGCAGCCAGCGTTGACGAGTGCCCGCGGCGCGACACGTCGCGGGAGTCGATGCAGAACCTCAAGCCGCTCAGTGAGGGCGGCCGTGTCACCGCGGCGCTCGCCAGCCAGATCTCGGACGGCGCTGCCACGCTGTTGATCGCATCTGAGCGCGCCGTCAAGGAGCACGGCCTTACACCGCGCGCGCGCATACACCACATCTCCGTACGTGGCGATGATCCGGTGTACATGCTCACGGCACCGATCCCGGCCACCAAGTACGCCCTGGCAAAGGCCGGCATGACCCTCGATGAGATCGACCTGATCGAGATCAACGAAGCCTTCGCATCGGTCGTGCTCGCCTGGCAGCGCGAGACCGGCGCGGATCTGGACAAGGTCAACGTCAACGGCGGCGCGATCTCACTCGGCCACCCGCTCGGCGCCACCGGGGCCCGCCTGATGACGACCATGCTCTACGAGCTCGAGCGTCGAGACGCGCGCTACGGCCTGCAGACCATGTGTGAGGGTGGCGGTCAGGCCAACGTCACGATCATCGAACGGCTCTAGGTCCGGACCGCCGTCAGGGTCACGCGAGCGATCCCTGGGCTGTGGCGCCCAAGCGCTTTACGGGCATGGCGCGGGCGAGGCGTTGAAGCTCGTCCAGGCTCCGGCCGGGGCTTCCGACCAAGACCCGCACGCCGAGCTGCTCGATCAGCGCCGCGGTCTGCGAGGCTTCCCGGGGCACATCGTCGACCGTCACTGTCAGGACCACGAGGTTGACGGGCTGCTGCTCACAGAAGCGCAGCAGTTCCTGTGCCGGCAGGTCGGCGCCGATGTGCTGGACCAACCAGTTGTCCTCACTGAGCGCGACGGCAGCCAGCGTAGTAGGGAGCGCATGGCGGTCACCTGAGAGCGCCGCGACCACGGCTGTGCCGCGGCGCCGGCCCCGCGGCCTGGGATAGCGCTCAGCGAGGATCCGTTCCACGATCGCCGAGGCCCATCCATGACGCCCTGCTGCGCTCCTACACGACGCTGCTGGCGGCTGTCCAGCTGCCGCCCGCGGATCCAGCCGGCGCGGCGGCGGCCTGAGCGCCGCGCGGCGAGGCTACGGGGTCCCGACCGTCCCTCGTAGCCCCGCGAGTGCACGGTCACCGACCCGACGGAAGGCGAGAGCAAGCAGCGGGTCAGCGAGTTTGAAAGGGCCCTTTAGCGTGAGCTGCGCGTCATACGTGATCAGCGTCTGCGCCTCGCGGGGCTCGAATGTGATCCGGTCAAGTGAAATCACGCTCGCGTTCTCACCGCGAAACGTGACCGCGTTCGGCGGGTCGTGCTCGACGATCCGGTAGGTGAGCTCGGCCTTGCGGCCGAGGAATTCCGTGAGCAGCCGAAACTCGGTTCCCTCGCCAACCGGCGCATCGCCGACGCGCTCGGCCTCTATCACGCTGGGGTCCCACTCGGCGGTCGTTGAGAAGTCGCTGAGGTAGGTAAACACTTCCTGGAGAGGGCGGGATGTGACAATGCTTGCCCGATAATGAGCCAAAGGGTTCTCCTTATTGATCTGAGTAGGAGCTGTCGGGAATCCCGGGACCTGGCCAGCCGCTGAGCCGCTCGCATTCGGCCCAGAGCCGCTGACGGTCCGCGGCAGCTTCCTTTGTCCAAGGCACACGATGGCAAGGGCGCCGCCGCCGGTCGTGCCAGAAGCCGCCGGTGCTGTCTGCCGGCCCCGGAGCGCTGCCGAGCCAGACGATCGTGTCGGCTCCCTGCTGGGGCGTGCGCAGCAACGGGCGGGTGGCCCGGTGAAACCGCGGCAGCGAGGAGCGAACTCCGGGGGTATCGACCCATCCGGGATGCATAGCGTGAACGACCACCCCCGTCCCGGCGAGCCGCTGCGCCCAGAGTTCGGTCAGGATCACCTCGGCACGCTTGGTGCGTGCATAAACCGCCGCGCCGTCGTACTTTCCGCGCGCGGTCTGCAGGTCCTCCACGTTGATCCGCTGTGTGTACATACCGCCCGAAGAGACGTTGATGATGCGCGACGGCGCGCTGCGCTCGAGCAGCGGTATCAGCATGTTGGTCAGCAGGAACGGGCCGAGCACGTTGGTCGCGAACGTCAGCTCGATGCCGTCGACAGAGAGGGTCCGGTCATGCGCCATCACGCCCGCGTTATTGACCAGCACGTCGAGCCTGGGCGACTCGATGCTGAAGGTTCCCGCAAAGCTTCGGACAGCTCCGAGGTCGCTGAGATCACACAGGTCGACGTGGACGTCGTCATTTCCCGCTTGCGCCACGATCTCCGCTCGCGCGCGCTCGCCGCGCTCCCGGCTGCGGACCAGCAGCCGGACGCTGGCTCCCAGGCGCGCGAACCCTTCGGCGGCGGCCAATCCGATCCCAGAGGTGGCGCCGCTGACCAGCACCACCTTGCCGTCCATCGGCTGGCTGTTATCGGCAGTCCAAGTTCTGGAGCGGACGTGGTAACCGGCGTTTGTGTAGCCGCCGACCACGGTTCGGTCGAGGATCGTGTCCAGCAGTGAGGCGCACCGGCTGTTTGAGGAGTGCGGCACCAACCGGAGCTTACCCGCGTGGATTGCGGGCGCTCGGTGTCGCCTTCCGCTTCACCGTGTCTGTCGGCTACCCTTGCGCGCAGCAGTGACCAAACGAGATTTCGCGGCCTCGCAGATCAGCAGGCGCCCCGAAGTCCGTAAGACCTGCGAATGCCGACGTAGCTCAGCTGGTAGAGCACTTCACTCGTAATGAAGGGGTCCCCGGTTCGACTCCGGGCGTCGGCTNNCGCTCGTGTCCCGAATGTGTCCCGAGATGAGCGTGATCTCTGGGACATGGCGGGTGAGGTGAGACCTCCTACGGGGCACGTCTTTAGAGTCGATCGTGCGCGCGGTCCGGTCTGGTACGGGAAGTACCGGCTGCCTGACGGGCGTCAGGTTCATGCGACTGACGCAGCGCTGTTGCTCACGGCGGCGTTTACGGGTCTGCGTCTGGGTGAGTTGTTGGCGCTGTGCTGGAGGGATGTCGACTTCACCGGCTCGGTGATCCGGGTGCGGGCGAGCTACGCGGCGGGCGGCTTGACGAGTCCTCAGTCCGGGAGGTGCGCGCGGTGCCCTTGGCGCCGGGCCAAAGCTGCCGCTGGCCGGGCTGCGCAAGCGCAGAAGCCACGTCGAGATGGCGGCGTTTCGAGGGGATCTGCTCGCGACCCTCACCTCGCCCGACCATCGCGTTCCCGACCCGAGGTTGGGGCGGGAGCGCTACTGGCGAATCGGCTTCGGCCCAAGTCAGTGGCTGTTCGTGGTCGTAGACTTCAATGAAGATCCCGCACGGGTCGTGACTGCCTTGGGCAACCGCAAAGATCCGCCAGGATGGAACCCATGAACGTTCGCATCGGACACCTCACTTTCGATCACGCCACCTATGACGAGTTGGGGGACGTGTTGTACCTCCAGATTGGCGAGCGCCAGGCGGCGGCCGCCAGCGAGGACACGCCCGAAGGTCACGTGCTTCGCTTTGATGACGCCGGCAAGATCATCGGTCTGACGATCATCAACGCCAAGTGGTTACTCGCGCGCGGTGGTGAGCTCACGGTCACTCTTCCTGAGCAGATCCACGTCACACCGGCCGCGCTAGAAGCGGCGCTGGTCGCTGCGTAGCCCAGAATTGGGGCGAGCGCCCGTCGGCCGAGTCGGTCGCGTGAACCTGATCGAGCGTCAGCGAGATCCCCAGCGGNNTACCTACGCTCACCCTCCATCCTGGCGTGCTCGTCGTTGCCACGGTTGGGACAATTCGCGCGCTGGTCTCGCGGTCTTGGTTGGTGCGAGAACGCAGAGTGTCGGTTGTAGACCTCCTGTGCCAAGCCTCCGCTTTGAGGACCCGTGAGTGGGTGTTTGCTGTCGTGCTCAAATTGATGGACTGGTCAGGCCGGACGTTCGGACATAGAATGCGGGCGTGGTTGCAACTACGGTGGTTCCAGGCCGATGGCTGTTGTGGCTGGGTTGCCTGGTTGGGACGTGTGTCGCTGCGATTCTCGCGGTCGCTCTCCTGGGAGCAGCTTCATCGACTTCGTATCCTGCGACGAGCAGGGCTACGGATGGCTTGCGGAACATGTGGGCGGCGGTTCCTACTGCCGCTCGTGAGGTGATCTCCCGCGATATCGGACGCGACGAGCGCCAGTACGCGGTGACTCATGTTGGAGCCCGCCTGGTTGCCCGCAACTCTGCGGTCTCAGCGACGTTCGGCGTTTATGGAGCGACCGTTCGCGATGACGCTGGGTTGTCACTGCGACTGGGCCTGGAAGCGATCGGGCGAGGTCAGCGACTCATTCCTGCCGGTCTGAGGGGTCCAGTCGCGAAGTCGAACGTTGTGACTTACTCGGGCTCCGGGATTCGCGAGTCGTATACCAACGGCCCGCTCGGGGTCGAGCAGGCTTTCAGGGTTGACCGCCCGGTTGACGGCAGCGGGGAGCTCACACTGGTGGTGGGCCGGGTGCCCGCGGGCGCTCAAGCTGCCATCGGGCCGGGCGGAACGAGTCTGACGGTCAAGCGTGGCACATGGAGTCGGCTGCGGTATTCCAACCTCGGCGTGAGCGATGCGAGCGGACGGCGTCTGCCGGCGAGGATTGCGCTTTCAAGGGGACGGATCCTGGTTCTCGTTGACGACGTGCATGCTCGCTACCCGTTGCTCATCGATCCGACCGTGGACGGCTCCTCTGGCGCCAGCCTCATGGCGACCGGGAGGCAAACCGGGGGCTCAGACGTATACGGCTTTGCGGTCGCGATATCCCAGGACGGGACCACGATTGCCGTTGGCGCGCCGAATACGTTTGCCATCGGAATTGGCGCCGTATACGTGTTCACGCGCCCCGCAGGTGGCTGGCAGGACACGACGGTCCAGACAGCAACGCTCAACATCGGCAGCGAAGACGGCTTCGGGCTGTCTGTGGCCATCTCAGCGGACGGCGGAACGATCGTCGTCGGAGCTCCGGTCTATTTCTCAACCGACGGCTCCGTCTATCTGTTCAGCCGCCCGGGCGGCGGCTGGCAGAACAGCTCGAGCCCGACCTCAGTGCTCACTGCCAGTGATAGCGCGCCCAATGACGAGCTTGGACGTTCGGTGGCAATCTCGGCAGACGGGAGCACGGTCGTCGCCGGGGCGCCGGATCACGCTTCGGATGGCGCCGCTTACGTCTTCACCGAGCCAACGAACGGTTGGCAAGCCACAATGGCGCAGACCTCCGAACTGACCGCGAGTGACGGTGCGAGCTCCGATGGGTTCGGGTCGGCGGTCAGTACGTCAGGGGACGGCGCAACAGTCGTTGTGGGGGCGCCCGCAACGGTCGATGCGGGGGTACCGGTTGCCCCTTCAGGGGCGGGTGCCGCTTACGTCTTCAGCGAACCCCCGAACGGTTGGGCGGCGACCGAAACCCAGACCGCCGAGCTCACATCGAGCAGCAGCCAGACGAACCTCGGGGCATCGGTAGCGATCTCAAGCGACGGTGGGACGATCGTCGCCAACGGCAGCACAACACCCGTCGAAGTGTTCAGCAGACCCGCGTCGGGACCCTGGCAAGACGGAACCGAAACTGCCGACCTCCCCGAAGACGACGCCGATGGTTACAGCGACTCCGCGCTCGGCGTGGCTGTGTCGCCCGATGGCGGCACGATCGTCGTCGGTTCGCTGAGCCCTAGCACCTCCGGCGCCGGCGGCGCGGAGGTGTTCACAGAGCCCTCCGGTGGGTGGCAGAGCGCGACCCCGACACGCCTGCTTGGCGGACAGAGCCCGCCGCAAAATCCCGAAACTCCGAGTGTTGGTATCGCCGGCGACGGGACCGTCCTTGTTGGCAGCGACGGGTCGGTTTTTTCGGGTCAAGTGCGGGTCTTCCCGCCCGCACCGGTCGAATCGTCTCCGCCGACCGTGACCGGTGAGCCCCTCCAGGGACAGACGCTCACAGAGTCTCATGGCTCCTGGGCCAACAGCGCCAATTCCTACTCGTACCAATGGGAGGACTGCAACACCACGGGTGCAAACTGCACGCTGATTCCTGGCGCGACAGGCCAGTCCTACACGCTCACAAACGCAGACGCGGGCCACACCATCGTGGTGCAGGAGACAGCGTCCAACATCGGCGGGACCGCGATCCCCGCAAGTTCCGCACCCACTGCCGTTGTGACTCCGCTGCCGCCGACGTCCACGGCCGTGAACGGCGTACCCAAGATCTCCGGCACCGTGATTGAGGGCAACACGCTGACGGCACCATTGGTGTCATGGACCAATACGCCAAGCACCGTTTCGTATCAATGGGAGGATTGCGACTCGACAGGGCAGACGTGCATGCCAATTGCTGACGCCACGGAACGGACGTACACGCTCGCGGTTGGTGACGTCGGCTACCGGATTGTCGTCGGGGAGACAGCGGCGAACTCAGCCGGCTCGAGCGCGCCGGTGGAGTCTTCCGCTACCAGCGCCGTTCCCGAATCAGGGCCAGTCGGACTGGAGATCGACGACGGTGATTATGCGACCGACGACCCGCACGTGACAATCGAGTCAGCATGGCCACCCGGCACGCAATCGATCTTGATCTCCAACAACGGTGGCTTCCGAACCGACGTCGAGACCGTCGCCCCAGCGGCCACGATCCCATGGACGCTGCAGCAAACCGGGATCGATCGTCTACCCAAGACGGTTTACCTGCGCTTCCTGGGTGTCGGGCAGGACGACATCAACTTCACCGACGACATCATCCTCGATGAGACTGCCCCCACGATCCAAAACGCGACGCTCGTCACGGGCGGCGCGACGCAGGCGAGCGCAGCCAGAGCTACGAAGCTCAAAACCTACAGACTGAAGCTAAAGGCTGAGGACACACTCGTCGGAGTCTGCAGGGTGGCGACCAGCCAGAGCCGCTCAGATAAGGGCGAGGTCGTCACCCAGGTCGCCTCCTGCGTGAGACGAGGAATCCCGAAGGTGTCACGGACGATGAAGCTTCAGCTCCGTTTCCGACCGCGCTCCGTGCGCGTGCGGAACTCCGCTGGCGACTGGTCGCGCTGGGCCACAGTCAAGGGGTAACGATCGCTTTGCCTTGCGGTCTCGCTCGATCCCGGCGAGCGCTCCGCCACGAAACCAGCACTCGGCCCGTGAGCCCTCTGCCTCCCGCTCAGGTCGACAAGGACCATCGTCCCGTTCAGGCGAAGCGGGAGCGACGTCCGGACCACTCCGAAGAAGCGCAGCTAACGAACTACGTCGTGGGTTAGCCCGCGTCGTAACCAGATGCAAGGCCGCATTCTTCCAAGATAGACCGCCAGAAGCCCCGGCCCGAGGGAGCGATCGTGCCTACCGTCGATAGTCCTTGGGGACGATGATGCCGCGCTCTCGGACCAGTTCGTAGATCGTCGGCGCGACCAGATGTCCGTAGGCGGGAATCTCGTCACGATCGATCCCGAGTGCTGCCATGGTCGCGCCGGCGACCTGCCAGGCGAGGTCGAGCAGTTCCTCGGCGGTTAGGTAATAGCCCGAGACGAGATCGCGATTGCTGTCGGCGTGATCGTCGACCAAGTCTTGCCGAGATCTCATGGAACGTAAGCGGTTTCGGTAACGCTCGAATGGTTCCATTCACCGGTGTTCGGTTGTGGCATTCCAACACCTTCTGTGAAGCCGTAAGCGCCGCTGATTCCGTTTTGGCGTTGGTTTTCCCGGAAGGAGGGCTGACCGCCGGAAGTACGGATCAGAAGCGGATGTGGCGTATCCCGATCTCAAGCCGGCGGAGCTGATAGCGAGCAGCCGACAGACGCGGGCGGATCAGCTCGAGGTCTGCATCGGCTGCGATCAGCTCCACGACCTCGTCCGGAGTCAGGTCGTCGGTCGGGATGTGGGTGGCGTACCGGTCGGCGGCAAGCGCGTTGACACAACGATCGATCTGCTGCGTGGCCCAGGTCTCGTCCCTTCGCAGGACCCTTCCGATCAGGTGGCGGCTACGAAGCCGCAGGCGCCGCTCCAGCGTGGCCGCTGTGGCGTTCAGGGTGTAGTGCCGAAGTTGGACACCACTCGACCGCAGCCCGCCCACGATCTCATCGAAGTAGTCGTCGCGGACAATGCTCATCGGAACGATCAGTTGGCCCGCACATGCGGCCTCGGCCTGGGCGAGGGTTGTGATGACGCCACTGCGCCACTGCGGCAGATCCTGAAAATCCTGGCGGGCGCCGGCTGGCAGCATCTTGTGCACCCCGAAGCCCAGAAACTCAGGATCGGAGACGTAGCCACCATCGAGCCGCCGGTGGAGCTCGTACGCAGTCTGCGTCTTACCGGCGCCGAACGCTCCGTTGATCCAGATCAGCATCCTGCCTTGAGGCTATCGCCGGGTGACTAAGGCTCTGCGTGCCGCTCGCGATCGTCTTCGCGCTCTCGGAGATCGTCCGGCCCAGGCTGAGCGGCGGGATGATCCTCTGAGGTCAGGCCGTTGCGCCGCCGACCGATTCCCATTACCTCCCACGCGCGCCCCAATGCGCTTGCGTACAAACCCACGACGACGAGCACCAGTGCGCGCAGCAACGCTGAACGCGAACGTCGGCCAGCAGCGCCGCGCCGAGTCCAAGCTGGACTGAAAAGCCGCCGGCTGAGATCGAGGCGAAGACTATGTTCAGCCTCTGAGTCGGGAACCCACGTGAGAAGTTGCCGGCCCGCCAGGCTCTGGGGATCAAGCGGCTGGTTCCCAGCAGGCCGACCACTCCCATCAGCACGCTCGATACGCCAAACACACCGGCTCCGCCAGTCAACGCGAGAATCGAAACGAAAAAGGCGTCGATCAACGCGAGGAAGGCGCTCCCCGCCAGAACCGTGCGGCGCTCCCGCGTCTTGCGGTCTGCGTCGTCGGCGTTGGCGACGGTTACGGCGACGAACAACAGACCAAGAATCGCCGCGGAGGCGCCTGAACTCGCGATGAAGAAATTCTCGTAGCGACCGAACACATCGGGCACCGTACCCGTTCGGCAGCGGGGCTACGAGCGGGTGTGGCTACCGCCGCCGTTGGCAGGCCGTTTGCCAAGAATCTGCGGCTCGATCTCCGCGGCTGGAACTGGCCTGCCGAAGTGATAGCCCTGGCCTAGTTCGCATCCCAGGGCGACCAAAGCTGCGTGCTGCTCAGGACGCTCAATGCCCTCGGCGATGACGGGCAAGCCGAGGTTGGAGCCAAGACTGACGATCGTCTGAGCCAGCGAGCGACGCTCACTGCCGGCGTCCAAGGGCTCAACGAACGGGCTCGCCATCTTCAGCACGTCGATCGGGAAGCGGTTCAGATATCTCAGCGACGAGTAGCCGGTCCCGAAGTCATCAACCGCGAGCCGAACACCGAGCGCACGCAGCGCGCGTAACCGTTCGATCGTCGCATCGGTGTCGTGCATCAGCACCGTCTCGGTGATCTCCAGGATCAGTGAGCCCTCATCGACCGCAGCGTGGGAGAGCGCGTCCGCGACCGTACTGTGGAGACCGGGATCCTCGAGCTGGCGCCCGGAGAGATTGACGTTCATCGTGAGGTCGCGCTGCGCCCCGGCGCCGTGCCAGGCGGCAAGCTGACGACAGGCGGTCTCAAGCACCCACCAGCCGATCTCGATGATCAATCCGGTCTCCTCAGCCAGCGGAATGAAGTCTGCTGGGCCGACCAGTCCCCGTTCGGGATGGTGCCAGCGCAGCAGCGCCTCGACGCCGTGCAGCGCGCCCGAGTCGAGCACCACGATCGGCTGGTAAAAGAGTTCCATCTCAGCGCGTTCAATCGCGCCACGCAGCTCGATCTCCAGCTCGAGCCGCTCAAGCGCCTGACCCTGCATGCGCGGCTCGAAGAGCACGGAGCGTCCCCTGCCGTCGGCTTTGGCACGGTACATGGCGAGATCTGCCTTACGCAGCAGGTCCTCGGCGCCGCGCTGGCCCGTGGCGATGCCGATCGAGGCACCGACGAAGACGTGCCTTCCGTCGATCACGATTGGCGCGGCTACCGTGTCGATGATCCGTTGCGCCAAGGTCGTCGCCTCGGCCTGCGTGTCAATCTCTTCAAGCAGTACCGCGAACTCATCGCCACCCAGGCGCGCCGCTGTATCGCTTTCGCGCAGACAGCCGCTGATCCGTTCAGCCACTACGCACAGGACTTCGTCACCAACCGCGTGCCCCAGACTGTCGTTGACCGGCTTGAACCTGTCGAGATCGACGAACAGCACCGCCACCTCTGAGGTGGTCCGCTCGGTGCGCTGCAACGCGTGCGCCAGCCGGTCGCCGAAGAGGGCACGGTTGGGCATCCCGGTCAGAGGATCGTGCAGCGCCTGATGCACCATGTCGCTGACAATGCGAGCGTCCGTCAGCGCAAGGCTGGCCTGCTGCGCGATCGTGATCAAGAGGTTCTGGTCTGCGGGCGTGTACTGCAAGCCGTGGCGATAACTCGAGACCAACAGGCAACCGACCACGTCGCCCTCGATGTGCACCGGGGCGGCCATCGCGCTCGCCAACCCCGCCTTGACAAAGAGCGACATGGCGGCGCTGCTCTCGGCGTAGCGTTCGGCCACGATCAGCCGATCCTCGAGCACGGCGCGGCCGCCGATCCCTTCGTCGATTCTGCGACGCTGAACCCGGTCTTCCAGCTCCTGCGGAACCCCGGTGGAGGCGGCAACGATCAGGCTGTCGGGATCGGCCGGATCACGGAGCATGAGGGCTGCCTGATCGTCTCCGAGAATCTCCTGCGCGAGCCCGACGATCGTATTGAGCACCTGGTGAAGCGGCTCACGTAGCGCGATCGCCCGCTGGATTTCAGAGAGGCCTTCCAGCAGACGCTGGCGCTCACGCAGCGCGCTCACCACCTGGTGGTTGTGCATGGCCAGGCCGAGTGTCCTGGCCATCGCGCGAAGCAGGCCCTTCTCTTCGGCATCCGGCGGCTCGCCCTCTCGAGCAACAACCAGATACGCGTCCCCATCCTCGCCGACCTCGGCACGCGTGATCGGCACGTAACCCAGACCGGGGACGGGTACGACATGTTCGTCATCGAGATCCGCGGCAACGGCGGCACGGATCGCGTCCACCGGCGTCGCGCCCGCCGGCCAGCCGATCGCGTACGCGAGCCGTTCTCCGTACATCAGCGCCACGGCGTCGGCGTCAAGCGCCTCGGCCACGCGCTCAACGCCTGCGCGTGCAGCGAGATCTGCGTCGGCTACCGATGAAACAGCCGCCACAAACTCCGCCAGCTGTTGCGTTGACCAGCTGGCTGCGCGTACGGTCATGCGATCGCGAGCACCACGAGGGTCTGGTTGTGGAAACCGGCGACGCCGCGGGTCCGCGCGATCTCTCCGTAGGTGTAGAAGCCGGCGAGCGGCGCCCCGGCGGCATAACGCTCGACACGCTCTATCTCGGTCGCGATCCCGTCCTGGCCGAGCACCGCTCGACGCGCCGCGCAGTCGAACACGAGCATCCCGATTGGCTGTTCGCCGGCGAGCCCGGTGACAGCGTCGGCGCAGGCTGCATCGGTGGCCGCGAGCACCGAGGCGGTGTCGCCGACCATCAGTCGCACCAGCGCGCCCGGCGGTACCTCGGCACTGGTGACCAGCGATCTGGAATCAAAATCGGCCGACGGGATCCAGCGCACCTGTTCCTCGCCCGTGCGTCGCGCCATCCCAAGCGGGTGCTCGAGTGCGAAGCGAATGAAGGCTTCACGGTCGGTGCGCGCCTCGGCTGGTGCGTTCAGTCGCTCCAGGTAGACATCAAGCGCCGGCTGGTCGTCGAGCGTGTCGACGTTGTTCGGCCGTGAAGCGGTCACCAGCATCGGCTCGCCTACCGCCTTCCAGCCGTGACGCACGCCGATGCCCAGCGGCGCGTCGGATCCGATTCCAACTGCGACCACCGCGTCCTGCAGAACCTCGCCGTTGAAGAACTGATGCGTTGCCGCCATGTGCAGGTCGTCGCCGGCGCATCCACCCACAAGCGGCATGCCGGCCCCCGCTACCGAATAGGCACCGCGCACCATCTCCTGTTGATCGCCGGCCAAGCCGTCGGTCAACAGCATCAGCAGATGATGAGGAGCGCCTGCGACCTCCGACAGCGCCGCCGCCACCTCTGCGCCGGCCTCGCGAGGTGCGGCAGCAAGGCCGGTTACGTGAGTCGTGGCGATCACGAAGCCATCGCCACCAAGCGCGAGCGCGACGACCCCGGCATCACCTGGTCCACCACCCGCGATCTCGCCGGCCGTTGAGCATCCGACCAGTGGCGCATCGCCTGCAAGCCTTTGAGCGTGGGTAACCAGGCGCTGAAGGTCCAGAGCCTCGGACGCAAACAGCACCACCAGCTTCGCCGCCCGTCCCTGCAGCGCGTCGCCGACTGCGCGCTCGGCCGCCGTCTGCGAATCCTGGCTGTCGGATCGGCCGGCACCGACCCATCTCAAGGCATCACTCATCTTGATTGAGGTATCGGCCGCTATCCCGATTCTTGGAGTGTTGTGGGCCAACCATCGTCGACCGTTGCATTTCCACCCTACAGCCAGGGAACCCGTAAGCGGGGGTTTGAGAAGACATCAAATTCGATAGACCCCCGTAGCCCGGGTACTTCACGATCCCGATCAAAAGCACGGTGTCTGTCTGCTCGCGATCGAACTCAACTCGACCAAGGGCGTAGCTAAATGCCATGATCGAGCCCGCCGTGACGACCGTAGACGACGAGCCCACGCCTGACGTCGCCGGCGAACCGGTGCCCCAGCGGCTTCGCGCCGCGCGCCGTTCGTACAACGTGGTCGTGATGGTGCTCGTCGTCGGCGCGCTCGTGACCGCCGGCCTCGCGCTGGTCTCGGCGCACCTCGCCTCGTCCAATGAGCAGCATCTGCTGAACCTCAGGAGCAAGGAAGTGGCGTCGGCACTGACCGCGGCGCTCCCGGACGTTCAGACGCCGCTGGGAGCGGCGGTTGCACTGGTTGACATAGACGGCGCCAACGTGCCGAAGTTCAGCCAGTTCGTCGCTCCCTACGTGGGGCCTGGTCGCAACTTTGTGTCGATCTCAATCTGGCGTGCCGGACACCTCAATCAGGGTCCGGTAGCCGTGGTCGGTGAGCAGCCGGAGCTAACTTCGGCCACAGGCGGCGCCGCCGCGATTCTGAGAGCTGCGGCTAAGCGCCCTGGCCTGACCGTGCGTGGGCTGCTGCACGCGACCCAACCACGCATCGCCTATGCGTACTCCGGTACACGGACGGGACCGTTCATCGTCGAGGGCGAGCAGGCGCTTGCGGCCAGCCGCTACACCAAGCTCCCAGCCAACTCCGCCTACTCAAACGTGGACGTTGCGGTTTACATCGCCAAGACGCCCACCATGCACCGTCTGTTGCTCAGCACGGTCCGGCGGCTGCCGCTGCCGGGCCGACATGCGACGACTGAGGTTGCCTTCGGCAGTGAGACCCTGACGGTGGTTGTGAGCGCGCGGCAGCCGCTCGGCGGCACCCTGCCCGAGCGGCTGCCCTGGGTGATCCTGATCGTCGGGCTGCTGCTCACGATCGGTGCCGGCGCTCTGACGGTCCGGTTGATCGCCGGGCGACGCGGGGCACAGGCGCTGGCAGCTGAGAACAACCGCCTGTACGCGGAGCAGCGCGGGATTGCACAGAGCCTTCAGCATGCCCTCCTGCCTGAGGATCTGCCAAAGATCGCTGGCCTGCGCTTGGCGGCACGCTACGAGGCCGGTGCGCCCGGCGTCGACATCGGCGGAGATTGGTACGACCTCATGCAACTCGGTGCCGACAGGTTGTTGCTCGTGATCGGTGACGTCTCAGGTCGCGGCATCAGGGCTGCGACGACCATGGCCTCTCTGCGCTTTGCGATTCAGTACGCCGCCAAAACCGAGCCGCCTGAGAGCTTCCTGCCAAAACTCTCGAGCCTGCGGTCGCTACGAGAGAACAAGCAGTTGGCGACGGTGCTGTGTGTTGTCGTCGAGCCCAAAGCGCACACGGTCAGCGTGACCAGCGCCGGTCATCTGCCACCGGTGATGGTCCACGACGGGCAGAGTGAGCTGCTGCTGCCCGACGTCGGGCTACCGATCGGAGTCGACCAAAGCGCTACGTACACAGCCACAACGTTTAATGTTCCCGACGGTGCCACGCTGCTCGGCTTCACGGACGGGCTCGTAGAGCGGCATCATGAGACTCTCGATGACGGTCTCGCGCGGCTATGCCGGGTAGCGGCCGAGGTGAACGGAGAACTTGAAGCGATGATGGCTCAGATCTTGGAGCAGGTACGAGGGACCGAGTCTGCTGACGACACGGCGATCGCGGGGATCCAATGGACGAACTAGATACCCCACCGCCGCGGTTGCTGCACGAGATCATCACTCCGGGCGACGGCAGCGTTGTGGTGGTGTTGAGCGGCGAGCTCGACCTCGCGACCACGCAGCGGTTGAACGCCGCCGTGCAGGATGCGATCGCCTCGGTGAGCACCTGCCTCGTGGTGGATGTGGAGCGACTCGAATTCGCCGACAGCTCGGCCATCGCGCTGTGGGTGAACTGGAGCAACCGTGTTCCGCGGATCGAAATCCGCAACCCGAGGCTGATGGTTCGCCGGGTGATTGAAATGATGGGTCTCGCCGAGGTCCTGAATCCATCGTGAACGGCTCACGCAAGTTCCCGAACGACGTCACGGCGGTCAGCGCAGCACGGCGTTTTGCGCTGGCGCAGATGAACGGCTACGCACAGGAGTTGCGCGATGTTGTCGAGCTTCTCGTTTCCGAGCTTGCGACCAATTCGGTACGCCATACAGACAGCGGCTTCGAGCTCAAGATTGCCTGCGACCCGGAGCGGATCCGCGTGTCAGTGACCGACAGCGGTCCGGGGCGGCCGGTCGTACGCGCGCTCGACGCGACTTCTGTGTCGGGTCGCGGCCTCGCGTTGATGAAGGCCCTTTCGAGCTCCTCAGGCGTTCGCAGCAGCCGCTCAGCGGCGGGCGGGAAGACCGTCTGGTTCGTGCTCGAGGTAGCCGATCAAGGACCCCAGCGCAGCTCGACGGCGGGTAAGGGCGATCCGGTGTCGGCTTGTGAAACGCCGCGGCGATTGCGAGCTCCGCGTCGCCGCTCCGACCCTGAGATGCGTAGTTTGGCTACTCGAGCCGGAAGATCTGCTCGAGCCCAGCGCTGAGTCAGGGGTTCTCCTCTCCAACCACCAATACGACGAGCTTGCGAGGGCCATGCACGCCTTCGACTCGCTCGAGCTCGATGTCGGAGGTAGCCGAGGGGCCTGAGATAAACGTCAGTGGGCGGCGCTGCCGGCTGACGAGCAGCTGGACCTGAGCGAGCGCTTCGGGCACCAAACCGACGATCTGGCTCTCGGAGACGATGCAGATGTGCAGGTCGGGCACGAGACTGAGCAGACGCCGACCCTCGTACTGACCGCCGGTCGTGACGATCGTTCCCGTCTCGGCGATCGCAACGCTGCAGCCGGTCACCACGGCGTCGAAGCCGTCCAGCTCGCGTGCGGTGAGCCCCTGGTCGTGGATGAACTCGACGCTCGGCGACAGCCAGGCCTGCGGGAAGCTCGCCGGAATTGCGACCCGTTTGGCCTGATGACGCTTGAGCGCGTTGCGGATCGCGGCCCGCAACTGATCACGGTGTACGCGCTTGACTTCGGCCTGGTAGTCGCCGACGCGCTCACAGAAAAGCTCAACGCGCTCCGCGTGCGAGCGCTCGTCATGGTGGCGATATTCGCGTCGGGACTCCGGTGGTGCAGCGGCACCACCGGTTGCGGTGCGGATCCGATCCAGGATCTGCGAGCGCGCGTCACTCATCGTCGTTGCCCGAGTTCTCGTCGCTCGGATGCGCGGGCGCGATCGGCCGCAGGTCGCGGCTGTCGGTCCAAGCTGAGAGTGGTGGCGGCAGCCGGCGAATCACCCCGTCGCGCACAAACGGCCTCTGCAGTACGCGTCCGATTCGCTGGGCCAGGCGCAGTCGCCAGGCCCGCCCGAAGACCCAGCCAACACCCGACATCGCCGCGCGCTCGGTGCGGCCGCCAACGGCATCGACCGACTTCTCACGTAGGTGCAGCAGCACTCGTGGGATGTCGATTTTCACCGGGCAGACCTCATAGCAGGCTCCGCAGAGGCTCGACGCGAACGGCAGTGATGGCGCATTCTCGATCCCGATCAGCTGCGGCGTGAGGATCGCGCCGATCGGTCCTGGGTAGACAGATCCATAGGCGTGCCCGCCCGTGCGGGAGTAGACGGGACAAACGTTCAGGCAGGCGCTGCAGCGGATGCAATGCAGCGCCTGGCGGCCGACTTCGTCCTCCAACACGCGCGTGCGGCCGTTGTCCAGCAGCACAACGTGCAACTCCTGCGGCCCGTCACCCTCGGTGACACCGGTCCACAGCGAGGTGTACGGGTTCATCCGCTCGCCTGTTGAGGACCGCGGCAGCAGCTGCAGGAAGACCTCCAGGTCCGCAAAACTCGGCACCAGCTTTTCGATCCCGATGATCGAAACCAAGACCGGCGGCAGCGTCGTGCACATCCGTCCGTTGCCTTCGGACTCGACCACACAGAGCGTTCCCGTCTCCGCGACACCGAAGTTTGCGCCGCTGACGCCGACTTTGGCATTGAGGAAGCGCTCGCGCAGATACACGCGCGCGGCCTCGGCGAGCACACCAGGCTCGTCTGAGGTGATGTCAGGCGCGATAGTGCGCTGGAACAGGTCTCTGATCTCGGTGCGGTTGCGGTGGATCGCCGGGACCAGGATGTGGGAAGACCAATCGCCGTCCAGCTGCAGGATCAGCTCCGCGAAGTCAGTCTCGAGCGCGTGAATGCCCTGGGCCGCGAGCGTCGCGTTCAGCTCAATCTCGTCGGTGGTCAGCGACTTGACCTTGACGACCTCATCGGCGCCATGAGCACGCGCGACCTCGGCGACCACGGCGCAGGCTTCGGCACCGTCACGCGCCCAGTGGACCGTGGCACCCGCCGCCGTCAGCGCCTGTTCGAACTGGAGCAGGTAGGTGTCGAGGTTCGCGAGCACGTCGGCCTTGATCGCGCTGCCGGCGTCTCGCAGCGCTTCCCAATCGGGCAGCTCCTCCACCACACGCGCCCGCTTGGCGCGGATCGTGGAGGTGGCGTTGCCGAGGTTGCTGCGGAGCTGGGCGTTGCCCAGCTCCCGGTTGGCTGCAACCGGAAAGCTTTCGGTGGGGCCCTTCATCGGCTCGCGAGGATCTCCGCGATGTGGACCGCCCGCGCGCGGTCACCGCCGCGGGAGAGCCCGCCGCCGATCTGCAGCAGGCACGAGCCGTCGAGCGCGGTGCAGACTTCGGCCCCGGTCGACTCGATCGATTGGCACTTGTCGGCCAGGATCGCGCTTGACGTCGCGGCGTTCTTGAGCGAGAACGTGCCACCGAAGCCGCAGCACTCGGTCGCGTCCGGCAGCTCGACCAACTCGAGCCCGCGCACGTTGCGCAGCAGCCGCAGTGGTGCGTCGCCGACCTTCGTGACCCGCAGCGAGTGGCAGGTCGGGTGGTAGGTGACGCGGTGCGGGTAGGCGGCTCCGAGGTCCTCGACGCCAAGCTGATCAACCAGGAACTCAGACAACTCAAAGACGCGCTCGGTGATCTGGTTGTCGATGCCGAGCAACTGCGGGTAGAGCTCGCGGATCGTGCCGACGCACGAGGACGATGGGCAGACCACGGCTTCGAACCCGGCGAAAGTCGCGACGAAGCGGTCGGCGAGCGGTTGCGCATCGCGCCGGTAGCCGGCATTGAGGTGCATCTGACCACAGCAGGTCTGCTCGCGCGGGACAACTACCTCATGGCCTAGGCGCTCAAGAACCGACGCGGTCGCGCGGACAGCGTCGGGAAACATCGTGTCGGCGACACAGGTACTGAATAAACCAAGTTTCATCGTGTCGCGCTGGCCCCGCCGTTTCTCATATGACTGGAGTTTGCACGCCGCGGGAGTTTGACGCATTTGTCGCACAATTACGAAACGGCTTTCGGAAGCCTTCGTTAGCGTTACTTAAATCTGGTTTGACTTTCGTAACGAACGTCATATACATTCCGCAACGGGATGGAGGAGAGAGAGCTAGTGCCCAATTTTTCCCAGCAGGAGCGCCTAGATCAGGTCCTTCGCATGCTGGAGGCGCGCGACGCCGTGCAGGTTACGGAACTTGCGGAACTGTTTTCGATATCCGAGGTCACGGTTCGCAGTGACCTCACGAACTTGGCCAATCAGGGTCTCGTCGCTCGTGTTCGTGGCGGTGTTCGTGCCATCAGGCAGGGTCACGCGGAGGTCGGCTTCGATCTGCGCCTGCGGCTAGACGTTGAGCGCAAGCGTGCGATCGCGCGTGCCGCGGCGGCGATGGTCGAAGAAGGCGACGCTGTCGCGCTCGACTCCAGCACCACCGCCTACTACCTGGCGCTCGAGCTGCGAGCCAAACGTGAGCTGGTGGTCGTAACCAACGGCCTGCTGGTCGCGACGGCCCTCGCCGACGCGCCCGGGATCACCGTCGTCGTGACCGGCGGGATGCTGAGGCTCTCAGCGATGTCACTGGTCGGCGATCTCGGCACCGATGTGCTGCGCACCACGCGCATCAACAAGGGCTTCCTTGGCGCGCGCGGCATCAGTCTTGAGCGAGGCCTCATGGACCTGAGCCCCGACGAAGTCCGGATCAAGCAGGAGATGGCCGACGCTTGCGAGCAGGTGTACGGAATCTTTGACGGCAGTAAGTGGCACCGCAGCGCCCTGCTCGCGTTTGTGATGCCCGAGGACCTGGCCGGGATCATCACCGATTCCAGCGCCCCCGAGGCCGAAGTTGAGGCGTGGCGTGAGGCCGGCGTGCAGGTACGGATGGTTGACCCAGGACCGCGTGAGCCGCTCCCCATGAGGCCACGTGATTTGAGGCGTGCAGTTCGAAACGATGAGGCGGTTGGTTGATGAGTGAAGTCGTCAGTGTGTTGGGCGGTATTCCGGCCCCGATCAGTCGCTGGGATGACGCGGCCGCGGGACGGCTCGATCTTCTTGATGGGCTCGTCTACCGGTCGAATCTGCTCGGCGCAGACCGCGCTCTTGCAAACCAGGGCGGCGGCAACACGTCGTCCAAGGCGACGATCATCGATCACACGGGGCGTAGCGTCCGCGTGCTCTACGTGAAGGGCTCGGGCACCGATCTCGCGACGATCACGCCCGCCGGGTTCCCTGCCCTGCGGCTGGACGATCTGCTGCCGCTGCGCGAGCGCGAGGCGATGGAAGACGCTGAGATGGTCGATTACCTGCTGCGTAGCGCGATCCGCCCGGATCAGCCGCGCCCTTCAATTGAAACGCTGTTGCACGCCTTTGTGCCGGCGGATCACGTTGACCACGCACACCCTGACGCGATCATCGCGCTTACCTCGAACCCTCGCGGCCGCGAGCTGGCGGAGCAGGAGTTCGGCGAAGAGGCGGTCTGGCTCGACTATGAGCGGCCCGGCTTCTCGATGTCACGCACCATCGCACTGCTCTTGGAAGCTAACCCCAAGGCTCGCGCGGTACTGCTTGCCAAGCACGGCCTGGTCACCTGGGGCGACAGCGGCGCCGAGAGCTACGCCGGCACCGTCGAGTTCGCGGCACGGGCGGCAGAGGCCATCAGCCGCGCAGCCGGCGGTCGCTTCGGCCTCGGCGGCGCCAAGGTCGAGGAGCTCAGCGATGAGGCAGCCGACGAGCTCCTGTCGGCGACGCTTCCGACTCTGCGCGGCGCTCTGCTGGCCGATACCGACCAGATGATTTTGGAGGTCGACCGTAGCCCGGAGGCGGTCGCGTTTGCGTCTTCTGTGAGGGCGCCGCAGGTCAGTCAGGTCGGGGCTCCGTGCCCAGACCACCTGATAATGACCAAGCACAAGCCGCTGGTGACCGAGTTCGACCCGGCCACTGAAGGCGCCGAGGAACTTCGTGCAGCGTTCACGCGCGGCGTCAGCGAGTACTCAGATTGGTACCGCGGCTACTACGAGCGCAACGTCGACGACGAGACCCGCCCGTTCGCATGCGACCCGGCAGGCCCTCGCGTGGTGCTGGTGCCCGGTGTGGGAGTCATCACCGCCGGGCCCGAACGCAAACGCACCCGCTTCGCCCGTGACCTCTACCACCGCGCGATCGCGGTACAGGATTCGGCTGATGCGCTCGGTGGCTTCGAGTCGCTCAGTGAGAGCGAGGCGTTCAAGATCGAGTACTGGCCGCTTGAGCGATACAAGCTCGCCCAGGCGCCCAAGCCTCGCGAGCTATCGGGTCGGGTTGCGCTGATCACCGGCGGCGGCAGTGGCATCGGCCGCGCGACCGCGCGCCTGTTGGCCGAGCTCGGCGCCCACGTCGCGGTCGCGGATCTGAACTTCGAGGGCGCTGAGGCTGTGGCGGCGGAGCTGACCGCGGCTCACGGCGCCGGTCGCGCGATCGCACTTCCAGTAGATGTCACAAGTGAGGACGCAGTCGTCAGCATGGTGCGCCGCACCGTGCTCGAGTACGGCGGCGTCGACCTTCTGATCGCGTCTGCCGGCCTCGCCAGCAGCGCGCCAGTCACCGAGACGACGCTTGCCGACTGGGACCGCAACTACGGTGTGCTGGCCCGCGGTACGTTCCTGACTGCGCGCGAAGTCTTCCGCGTGATGCTGGAGCAGGGACGCGGGGGCTCGATCGTGGTCGTCGCGTCCAAGAATGCACTTGTTGCCGGCGCCAACGCGTCGGCGTATTCATCGGCCAAAGCGGCAGCGCTGCACTTTGCTCGCTGCCTGGCCGAGGAGGGCGGTCCACACGGAATCCGCGTGAACACCGTGAATCCAGACGCCGTGATTGAGGGATCGGCGATCTGGTCCTCCGACTGGAAGGCCGAGCGCGCCGGCACCTACGGGCTCGAGGAGGAGGACCTCCAAAAGTTCTACCAGGGGCGCACGAAGCTCGGTGTAGCTGTCTTGCCCGAGGACGTGGCGGAGGCGATCGCCTTCATGGCCGGTCCACGGGCGAGCAAATCGACCGGGAACGTGATCAACGTCGACGGTGGTGTTACGGCCGCCTACCCAAGGTGAGCCGGCGGCGCAAGCGCCGCGAAGCAGCAATTAGGGATGAGAGAGGAGGAAGCCCAGGGTGCAACCCGATCGGTTGGACACGCCAATAGTTGCCGGTGACGGTACCGACGCCCATGACGCGGGCGGGTACCTCTTCGCCGTGGAACACGTCAGCAAATCATTCGGCGCCGTCAAGGCGGTTATCGACGCATCGTTGCGGCTCACTGCCGGCGAGGCCCACGCGCTCGTCGGTGAGAACGGCGCGGGCAAGTCCACGCTCGTCAAGATGCTGGCAGGGGTGCACGAGCCGGACACCGGTCACCTCTACATGGAAGGTAATCCCGTACAGCTGAGCAGTCCCGCAGTCGCGAGAGACGCCGGCATCGCGGTTATCTACCAGGAACCGACGCTGTTTCCCGACCTCGACGTCGCAGAGAACGTATTCATGGGGAGGATGCCCAAGCGCTCCGGCGGTCGCGTCGACCGGCCCTTGATGCTGGATCAGGTCAACGCCGTCATGAACCGTCTCGGTGTGCGTCTCGATCCGAACCGCCTGACGCGCGGTCTTTCGATCGCCGACCAGCAGATCATCGAGATTGCAAAGGCGCTCACGCTCGACGCGAAGGTGATCGTGATGGACGAGCCGACAGCAGCTCTCTCAGCGGCAGAGGTCGCGCGGCTCTTCACAGTGATTGAGACGCTTCGCGTCGAAGGGGCAGCCGTCGTCTTCATCTCCCACCGCCTTGACGAGGTCTTCGCGACCTGCCAGCAAGTAACAGTCATGCGTGACGGTCGCTCGGTGCTCACGAGTCGCGCGGCCGAACTGACCAGCGACCAGCTGGTACGCACGATGGTCGGTCGTGACATCGAGAAGCGTCAAGCCACGCGGGGTGCCGGGTCTGCCGATGTGGTGCTGAGCGTCGACCGCCTCACGCGCGAGGGCAAGTTCGTCGACATAAGCTTTCAGGTACGCGCGGGGGAGATCGTCGGCCTCGCAGGTCTCGTTGGGGCCGGGCGGACGGAGATCGCGCAGGCCATCTTCGGCATCGATCGCTACGACGCCGGATCCGTGACCATGTCCGGAGCGCCGCTTAAGAAGGCTTCGCCCACGGCGGCGATGGCTGCCGGGATCGGTCTCGTACCCGAGGACCGGCGCCAGCACGGGCTGGTGATGGACGAGTCGATCGAGCGCAATATCGTGCTCGCGTCGCTGAAACGCGTGCGGAGCCACGGATTGATCGTCAACGCTCTCTCGCGAGACTTCGCGACGAAGTGGGCAGAGCGCCTTCAGATCAAGTTCAACCGTCTCGCTGACCCGGTTTCGACGCTTTCAGGCGGTAACCAGCAGAAGGTCGTCCTGGCGAAATGGCTCAGCCGTCAACCGGCTTTGCTGATCGTTGACGAACCGACACGCGGTATCGACGTGGGCACCAAGTCCGAGGTCCACGGGCTGATTCAGAGCCTTGCCGCCGATGGCGTCGCGGTCCTGGTTATCTCCTCGGAGCTGCCGGAGGTGTTGCTGCTTGCGGACCGGATCCTGGTGATCCGTGAGGGCCGTCTGGTGCACGAGTTCACGAACGCGGAGGCCACAGAGGAGGCCGTGATCGCGGCTGCTGCAGGCGTTATCGCGGAGGTCGCCGCATGAGCGCGACGAAGGCTCCCGAAGCCGTCGCTCACCCGGCGCCGGCGGCGCGTCAGCACCGCGTCGCTGAAACGATCTCACGGTTCCGCCCGGCCGTCATCGCCTTGCTCATCCTCTTGATCTTTGGCGGTACGACGATCAAGAACTCGAGCTTCGACGGTCTTTCGAACATCCAGGCGATCCTCTCAATCAGTGCCGTCTACCTGCTGCTGTCGGTAGGGGAGACGATGGTGATCGTCACCCGCAACGTCGATCTTTCGGTCGGTTCAACGCTCGGGATGTCCGCCTTCGCCGTCGGTGAGATCTACAACCACGATCCGCACATCACGATGGTCGTGGTGCTGCTTGCCGGGATCGGCATCGGAGCTTTCTGCGGCGCGATCATCGGGCTGATAACGACGGTCGCGCGGGTCCCGAGCCTGGTGGTGACCCTGGCTGCGCTTTACATCATCCGCGGTCTGGACAACATCGTCGGCTCTGGCGTACAGATCGAACCAAGCGTGATTCCTCATAGCCTGGTCTCGCTTGGATACTCGACGGTGATCGGGATCCCTTGGCTGTTTGTGCTGGTCGTGGTGGTGGCGCTGGCCGCTGGCTTCTGGATGCGCTCGTTTCCCGCCGGCCGCGAGCTCTATGCGATCGGGTCAGACCCCGAAGCGGCGGTGCTGGCGGGAATCCCGGTCGCGCGGCGCGTATTCACCGTGTTCGTGATCAGCGGTGCGCTCGCGGGTCTTGGCGGCGTGATCTTCCTCGCGCAGCAGGCGACCGTCGACTCGACCGCCGGCACCGGCTACGAGTTGATCATCGTCACCGCCGTGGTCGTCGGCGGCGTCGCGATCTTTGGCGGTAGCGGCAGCGTGATCGGCGCGGTGCTCGGTGCGCTGCTGCTGCAGGTCATCAACCAGGCGCTCGTCGCCGCGCAGATCTCGGCGTTCTGGGATTCGGCGATCGCAGGAGCGATGTTGCTGGCCGCCATCTCATTTGACCGCTTGATCAGCTTCAGGGCGTCGCGTGCCCTGGTGGCGACGGAGGGAGTCAGTTATGTCGAGTAACTCAGGGACCGCAACGCGTCCCCCTCGATCACTGCTGCGGACCGTACGCCGTTGGGAGTCAGCGCTGGTCGTGATCCTTGTCGCCGTCCTCGCGTTCGGGACGATCGAGTCGCCGAACTTCCTGACCACGACCACGATCTTCTTCGGCGGCCTGGACATCGGGCAGATCGCGATCATGGCGCTGCCGCTGACACTGATCGTGATCACCGGTGAGATCGACCTCTCGGTGGCGGCGATGCTCGGCCTGAGCGCTTGCGTCTTTGGCTATGCGTTTGAGCACGGCACCGGAGCCGGGCTCGCGATCGTGATCGCTCTACTGGTCGGAGCGCTTGGCGGCTCGCTCAACGGGTTCCTGATCACTCGCCTGGGCCTGCCCTCGATCGCCGTCACGATCGGAACGCTGACGATGTTCCGCGGGATCGCCGAAGTGGTGCTGGGCAACAACGAGGTGACCAGCTACCCGACCGGATTGACGGTCATCGGGTCTAAGCCGGTTTTCGCCCACCTCGCCTATCCGTTCCTGTTCTTCCTGATCCTGGCGGCGATCTACGCGGTCGTATTGCACAAGACCTCGGTCGGAAGGTCGCTATACGCGATCGGGCTGAACAAGGAGGCCGCGTTCTTCTCCGGCATCCGCGTCAACCGCACGAAGTTCATCCTCTACCTGCTTTCCGGAGTCGTGTGTGCATTCGCCGGGATCGTCTATGCGCTGCAGAACGATTCCTCCATCTACACCGCGGGCCAGGGGTTGGAGCTGAACGTCGTCGCGGTCGTTCTGTTCGGAGGGGTTTCGATCTTCGGGGGCCGCGGCTCGGTGCTCGGCGTGGTCCTGTCCGTACTGATCGTCGCCGCGTCTCAGGTGGCGTTCACGCTGATCAACATCAGCTCGGAGGAGCAGCAGATCATCTTCGGCGTGCTGCTGCTGTTCAGCGTGCTTGTGCCCAACAGCGCGGCCGGCTACCGCCGGATACGCGCGTGGATCAACCAGGTACGCACTTCGGCTCCGGCTCCGGCTGCGGGTGCGGGTGCCGAACTATGAACTCAAAGACTTGCAACGGGCACCCCTGTGGTGTCGGGCAATTCGGCTGGCACCGCTTTGGTGCCGTCGAGCAACTGGTAAACCAGTAACAGGAGGAGAGTGCAGTGAAGCTTTTCAAACCAAGCCGGCTGGTTGCGGTGGCCCTCGTGGCCTTCGCAGTGGCCGTCACCGCAGGAGCCGCGATCGCGGGCACCTTCAGCGGATCGATCAAGTCGGGTCTCACCGTTTACGCGATTCCGAAGGACACGATCAACCCGTATGAGGTGATCGCGGACAACGGCATCAAGTCGGCACTGTCCAGCGTTGGCGGATCGGTAACCGTCAGCAGCGGCACGGTCGATACGGCCGCAGCGCAGGAGCCGTCGATCCAGGCGGCCGAACAGGCTCATGCCAACGCGATCATCATCGCCGGCAACGATCCGGCGGCGTTGTGCCCGGACCTCGCTCAGGCTCAGTCGGCCGGAACGGACGTCGTCTCGTTCGACTCCGACGTCACCTGCGCGAACCACCTGTTCATCAACCAGGCGAACACGCAGCAGATCGGCGAGAGCGAAGTCCAGCTGCTCGGCAAGGAGATCGGCTACAAGGGTCAGATCGCGATTCTCTCGGCAGAGTCGACCGCGACCAACCAGAACTCCTGGATCAAGTACATGAAGATCGAGCTCAAGCAGGCCAAGTACAAGAACATGAAGCTCGTCAAGATCGTCTACGGCAACGATGAGCCGACGACCTCGAAGACAGTGCTTCTCGGCCTGCTGTCGGCCTACCCGGACCTACGCGGCATCATCTCGCCGACGACGGTCGGGATCCAGACAGCGGCGCAGTATCTCGACACCCACAAGTCGCTGTTGAAGCACATCACGCTCACCGGACTTGGTCTGCCTTCGCAGATGCGTCCCTACGTCGAAGACGGCACCGTCAAGGCGTTCGAGCTGTGGGATCCGGCCAACCTCGGCTACCTCGCTGGTTACGCTGCGGCGTCGCTGGCGTCGGGTATGCCGCTGAAGGCCGGCGAGACGTTCAAGGCCGGCAAGCTCGGCAGCTACACGATCCTGCCTCCTTCAGACGGCACGGGTCTCTCTGTGGTGCTCGGTCCTCCGACCGTGTTCAACAAGGCAAACATCAAGAAGTTCAACTTCTGATTCAACTTGGTGTCGCTGCTCCCCGGAGAATTCCGGGGGGCAGCGAACTGCCTGTGGTTAGCCAATGCATGAACTAGAAACAAACGCCGTGATTGGGTCCAGCTCGCCGTCCACGCGTCCCGTTGTCGGGCTCGTCGCCGGCGGCCTCGGCGCTTACTGGCCGCAGTTCCCGGATCTGCTGCCGGCGCTCGAGCGCTCGGCGGCCGCGGTCTCAGCGCGGCTACGTGGCTTCGATGCGGAAGTCGTCGACGTCGGGTTCATTTCGGACGCCGAGGAGTCGGCGCTCGCTGCCGAGCGTCTGCGGATCGCCGGATGCGACCTGATCGTCTTCTTCCTCAGCACCTACATGACGTCCTCGATGGTGGTTCCTATCGCCCAGCGGGCCAACGCGCCGCTGCTGCTGCTGAACCTGCAGCCGTCGGAGGCGATGGACCACGCGAACTTTGGTACCGGCGAGTGGCTCGCCTATTGCGGTGCCTGTCCACTGCCCGAGGTCGGCAACGCCTTCGAGCGCTGCGGGATCCCTTTCAGATCCGTGTCCGGGCATATCTCCGATGATCGCGCTTGGGCGCGGATCGGGGCCTGGGTTCGCGCGGCCGCGGTCAAACGGGCGCTGCGGACGGGCCGGCACGGCCTGATGGGCCACCTTTATCCAGGGATGCTCGATGTGGCCACCGATCTGACGATGGTTTCCGCTCATCTCGGGGGCCATGTCGAGGTCCTTGAGTTCGATGATCTACGGGTGCGTGTGGCGGAGGTCGACGAACAAGCGGTGGAGCAGAAGTTGGTGGCTGTCAACGCCAGGTTCGCGCTCGACGAATCAGTCGACGACGACGATCTGAAGTGGGCGGTGCGCGTGGCGTGCGGCCTCGAGCGGCTGGTCGCGGACTTCTCGCTTGACTCGCTCGCCTACTACCACCGCGGGCTCGACGGCGAGCTTCACGAACGGCTCGGCGCGGGCATGATCCTTGGAGCCTCGCTGCTGACCGCCGACCACATACCTGCCTGTGGCGAGTATGAGCTGCGCGCGTCGCTGGCGATGCTGATCATGGACCGCCTGGGTGCGGGTGGCTCATTCACGGAGATCCAGGCGCTGAACTTCAGAGACGGCGTTGTTGAGATGGGCCACGACGGACCGGCCCATCTGGCGATCAGTGAGCGCCGCCCACTGCTGCGGGGGCTTGGCGTCTACCACGGCAAACACGGTTACGGCGTTTCGGTCGAGTTCGACGTTGCTCATGGTCCGGTGACCGCGCTCGGCCTCACGCAGATGCGAGACGGTCGCTTCAGGCTCGTCGCGTCTGAGGGCTCGGTCGTCGACGGGCCCCTGCTTCAGATCGGGAACACAACTTCACGGGTCGATTTCGGTCGCGATCCCGGTGAGTGGTGTGACGCCTGGGCCGGCACGGCGGTCAACCACCATTGGGCGCTCGGGACCGGCCACCGCATCGATGAGCTGCGCGCGGTCGCCGATCTGCTCGATATCGAACTGGTGACCGTATGAGCGCGGGCAACCGATCCCAGCGCAGGCGGGTGTGCTTCGTGATGCGGGCGCGCGCCGCGACGCTCGCGGAGTACAAGCGCCGCCATGCAAACGTCTGGCCGGAGATGCTGGACGCGTTGGCGCGCGCAGGCTGGCACAACTACTCACTGTTCGCCCAGGCAGACGGCATGGTCGTCGGCTACGTCGAGACCGAAGACTTCGAAGCGGCCCTCGCCGCGATGCAGCAGGAGTCCGTGAACGCCCGCTGGCAGGCGGAGATGGCACCGCTCTTCGAGATCGAGGCTGCGCCCGACAGCGCCATGCAACAGCTCGAGGAGATCTTTCACCTTGACTAGCGAGGCCCGCGCGATCGCAGCCATTGACCTTGGCGCGGAGAGTGGACGTGTCGTCCTGGGGCGCCTTGACGGCGAGTCGATATCGCTCGAGGTGGTGTGTCGCTTTGAGAGCGAGTCGCTGTACCTCCACGACGGCCGCCACTGGAATCTGCCGGGCATCTTCACGAGCATGCTCAACGGCCTCGCTATGGCCGGACGCAGCGCCGGGCAGCTGGCCGGGGTCGGCATCGACACATGGGGTGTCGACTATGCGCTGCTCGATGAGCATGGCCGCATGCTCGGGTTGCCCTACCACTACCGCGACGCTCGCACCAGCCACGCTGTGCTGGCCCGAACCTTCGATGCCGTTCCCCAGTCCGAGCTCTATGAGCGCACCGGCATGCAGACGATGCCGATCAACACCGTGTTTCAGTTGATGGCAGAGCGCCCGGGGCTGGGATTCGAGGCTGCTTCGAGGATCGCGCTCGTGCCTGACCTGCTCGGTCTGTGGCTCAGTGGTGAGCTTGTCAACGAGTCGACGATTGCCTCCACCACCGGCTTGTTGGAGGCTGGTAAGACCACGTGGGCGACCGATCTGATTCAGCGGCTTGGTCTGCCGAGTGCACCGTTTGCGGGAGCGGTCACCGACCCCGGCGTGGCGCTCGGACCGCTTCTGAAGGTCCACGCGGACGCCGCCGGTCGGGCCGCGGGCGCACCGGTCTGGGTCGTCCCCGGTCACGACACCGCTTGCGCGTTCGCCGCGGCGCCGATCGATCGGCCCGATGCGGCGATCCTCTCGTCGGGCACCTGGTCACTGCTCGGGCTGGAGGTTGACGAGGCCTGCCTGGGCAGTGATGCGGCTGCCTTCAATCTCACCAATGAGCGCGGCGTCGACGGTCGCATCCGGCTGTTGCGCAACGTCATGGGACTATGGCTGCTGCAGGAGTGCCGGCGCGAGTGGAGTCTGAACGGGCAGGAGTACGACTACGAACAGCTCCAGCAGCTGGCCGCGGCGGCTCCTGCTGATGTGTCGCTGTTCGACCCCGACGACGAAGCCTTGCTGCGCGGAGGCGGAATGCCGGCGCTGATCTCAGCGGCCTGTGTCGCTGCTGGTCAGCCCGCGCCAGCGGGCGCGGGCGCAACGGTACGCTCGATCCTCGTCTCGCTCGCCTGCAAGTACCGCCTCGTGCTCGAGCGCCTTCAGCTCGTCACGGGCCGGCGTGTGGGCGTGATCAACGCCGTCGGTGGCGGCGTGCGCAACGCGTTGCTCTGCCAGCTGACCGCCGACCTGACCGGCCTGCCGGTGCTCGCCGGTCCAGAGGAGGCGACGGCGCTTGGCAACGTGCTGATGCAGGCGCGCGCGCTCGGTGAGGTTGGTGCGTTGAGTGAGATGCGCGAGCTCGTGGCGCGCTCGTCCACGATCACCCGCTACGAACCTCTGCGGGGCAACCGTGACGACGAGACCTACCAGCGTTTCCTGACCGTCACCGGTCGCAGCCTTGAATCCCCGGCCCACGCGGCCGCATAGAACCAGGAGTCGATTCCGTGCCCGATTGGACTGACGAATACTCACTGCTCGCCGCGAGGATCACGGACCGCGGACTCGACCTGGGGGCGATTGAGCGGGCGCTGCGCGCGTTCAGAGTGGAGACGCCATCCTGGGGCTACGGCGATTCTGGAACCCGCTTCGCGAC
>PLES01000021.1:23343-23524 GCA_003137075.1 Solirubrobacterales bacterium | reverse complement strand
TCAATCCCAATCTCTTTCAGGATCCCGACTACAAGCTCGGGTCGCTGACCCACCCGCAGCAGCGCGTCCGCGCCAAGGCGCTCGAGCATCTGCTCGAGTGCGTTGAGATCGCGACGGCGCTGGGGTCGACCGCGCAGTCGCTCTGGTTCGCGGACGGGACCAACTATCCCGGCCAGGACGA
>PLES01000021.1:0-23321 GCA_003137075.1 Solirubrobacterales bacterium | reverse complement strand
CGGTGAGGAGGACGGGCATGTCCTCGGTGAGCGCGCCAACGTGCTGATCGACCTTGGGCATCACGCCCAGGGCGTCAACATCGAGCAGATCGTCGCGCTGCTCGGCGAGGCCGGCAGGCTGGGCGGTTTTCACTTCAACAACCGTAAGTACGCCGACGACGACCTGATCGTCGGGTCCGTGAATCCATTTGAGCTGTTCCTGATCTTCACGGAGCTCGCGGCCGGGCCAAACGACTCGCTGCCGCGGCTCACGATCGATCAGTCGCACAACATCGAAGCCAAGGTCGAGGCGATGGTGATGACCGTGACCAACCTCCAAGAGGCGTACGCCAAGGCTCTGCTGGTGGATCGGGTCGCGCTGGCACAGGCCCAATCAGACGGCGATGTGTTGGCCGGCCACGCGTTGCTTCAGGATGCCTTCTCCACGGATGTACGTCCGCTCTGCGCGAGCGTGCGCGTTGCCGCTGGAGCGGCGGCAGATCCGGTCGCGGAACTACGTGACTCGGGCAGGGCGGCACGGATCGCCGCGGCTCGCGGCGCCTGAAGAGCGCTGGCTGCCGGCGGCCGCCGAGGATTGCGGTCCGACGTTTGCAAGTGGACGATCCGCGGTAGTAAGGAGCCATGTCTATATGGAGCCGTAGAAAGCACAAGTTCAGTCCGGCACGCGTCGCCGACGGAGTGCCGCAGGCGTTGGCGCACAGCGCAGAGGAGGCCACCAATCGGCTCGCCGAGGCGGCCGAGGTGGCGGGTAGCAAGGCGCGAGCGACGGGCAGCAAGGCGCGCGCGACCGGCAGCAAGGCACGGACAAAACTCCGTCCGAGTACGGATGCAGTGCTCAAGGCTCAGCTCGTAAAGACGAGCCGTGAGCTATCCCGGGAGTCGTCAGACCTTGGCGCCGCGGTTGACTCGCTGAACTCGATCATCAAAGCCAATCGCAGGTCGGCGGCAAAGGGGCGGACGCGTCTGATCGGCGGGCTCGCGCTCGGCGCCGGCCTGATGTACCACCTCGATGCCGAGCATGGCCAGGAACGCCGGGCAGCGACCGCCCGCCGTTTGAACCTCCTACCCAGAGGCCACTGACCGGCGTCAGCCCTCGAGTTCCGCGTCGCCNNCGGGGGAGCCGTGGGGCCGAATGCGAGCACCAATCCGCGGAACGCGCTGTTGATCTGAGACGGGGAGTATGAGTTCACGCGAACCTCCGAGACGAGACGCGGGGTTGGCGTCGTCCAACGAGTGTCAGCTGTCGTCTTCTGTGAACAGTGAGCGCTGGTACCAGACCAGCAGCTCTGGTACATCGATCGAGGCCGGGTCCAGCAGCCATTGGAGCTGGGCGCCGTCGCGCAGTGCAAAGAAGCCCTGCGAGGCGCGCCGCGGGTCCACGCCCTCGCGTAGGAATCCGCGCTGCTTCGCGTGCTCCAGCAAGCGCGTGAGATTGTCCACGAGTTGCGCGGACCGCGCCTTATAAAAGTCGTGCGCCGGGTGGGCCGGGTCGGTTGCCTCGGCCATCATCTTCGTCGTCAGCTCGATCATGCCCGGGTCGGTGCCCTGGGTGGTCGCGATGCGCCTGGTGAAGTCGAGGATGTCGTCGAGACGCTCAAGGTGCTCGGATTCGGATCGCGCCCGCTCGTCGCGTTCGGCGAGCACAGCCATCAGCAGCGACTGCTTGGTCGGGAAGTAGTGCAGCAGCGTCGAGTGCGCGATGCCGCACTCGGCCGCGATGTCGCGTAGCGCGGTACCGCGGAAGCCGTGTTCGCCGAACAGCCGCTTGGCAGTCTCGAGGATCTCTCCATGACGAGCGACGCCCTTTGCGTAGCGTGTCGCCGGGGTTCGCGCCGACGTCTGCCGCCGCGGTGCTTCCTGTTTGGTGCTTTGCGTATTCGCCACGAGCTGATGTTTAGCGCGCCGGGGCGCAGATTCCGCGGATTCGGTTTGCTTGCAGTCGCGACTGACTGCGGCTATTGTGAATCTCAACCAGTTGGTCGAGATTCACAATAGCCGCAGTGAAAACGAAGTGAGGGAGTGGGATGACGAACGTCGAGCAGGCCATCGCCGACGCCGGCGGGGCGGTTTCACTGCTGCGCAACTCTGCGGTCCGCGCGCACACCTTCCCGGTGGCTGCGGAGTTCACAAACTGGCGGACGGAGCAGCGCTCGTGGCGCGAAGGCACGGCGCTGCTTGACCAGTCGCACCACATGACCAACCTCTATATAAAGGGCCCGGACGCGCTGGCGCTTTTGACCTGCCTGGGCGTCAACAGCTTCGCGAACTTCACGCCCGGCCGCGCGAAACAGTTCGTCGCCGCCACCGAAGCGGGCCATTACATCGGCGACGCGATCCTCTTCTACCTAGAGGACGAGCTGTTCGATCTGGTCGGCCATCCGATGTCGCTCGACTGGGTCCAGTACCACGTCGCAACCGGCGACTGGCAGGTCACCACCGAGCTTGATGACAACTCCTTCAAGCGGCAAGGGCCGCCGAAGGTCTATCGCTACGAGCTTCAGGGCCCGACCGCGGACCAGATCCTGCAGCGCGTGACCGCTGGGCCGGTGCCCGACGTCAAGTTCTTCAACATGACCGAGTTCACGATCGCGGGACACCGGGTCCGAGGTCTGCGCCACGGTATGGCCGGCGCGCCGGGTTTCGAGCTGTTCGGCCCTTGGGAGCAAGGAGCAGATGTGCACGCGGCGCTGCTCGATGCCGGCCGGGGTTTCGGCATCGTCCAGGTCGGGGCCAAGGCGTATTCCACGGCGAACCTCGAATCCGGCTGGATTCCCTCTCCGATGTCTGGAATCTACGGAGGTGAGGCGACCAAGGCGTATCGCGAATGGCTCGATGTCGAGCACATCGGATCGCTCGGCGGCAGCTTCGACTCGGATCAGATCGAGGACTACTTTCATACGCCGTACGACCTCGGGTATGGACGCCTGGTGGTCTTCGACCATGATTTCATCGGGCGGGCAGCGCTCGAGCGAATCGCTGAGAACCCGTTGCGCGAGAAGGTCACGCTCGTCTGGAACGCCGACGATGTAACTGAAGCTTGGCGCTCCTTCTACAGCCCGGGGGTCGGGGCGAAGTTCATCGACCTGCCCAAAGCCCGGTACTCGCTCTTCCAGAGTGACAAGGTGCTGGTCGGTGACGAGATCGTCGGGATCTCGATGGACGCGGGCTATCTGGCCAACGAGCGCGAGATGCTCTCGCTCGCGACGGTCGATGCCGCCTACTCGCAGGCCGGAACAGAGGTGGTCGTCGTCTGGGGCGAGTCGCCCAACTCGACCAAGCCGAACGTCGAGCAGCACCGCCAGGTCTCGATCCGCGCGACCGTCCAACCCGCTCCGTACATCACGTTCGCGCGCCTCAGATACCGCGCCAACGCCTGAACCCCAGATCTACGCGGTAGGCCGGCCGCCGAACGACGGCTGACGCTGCGCGAGCAGGGCCATCGCGGCGTTGTGGCCAGGGATCCCGCTGACGCCGCCACCGCGGCGCGCGCCGGCGCCGCAGAGCCAGACGTTTGGTCGCTCTGTCTCCACGCCCCAGGTGCCGACGTCCTGCGGCCGTTCGGCGAACGGCCAGCTGAGCGGGCGGTGGAAGATGTTGCCGCCCGGGAGACCGAGCTCCGCCTCCAACTCTGGCGGTGTGCGCGCCTCGAGGCAGCGTTCGCCGTTGCGGTCAAGCATCAGGCAGTCCTCGATCGGCTCCGCCAGGACTGAGTTCAGAGACTGCAGGGTGGCGTCGACGGCCCGTTGTTTGGCGTCCGGTTGGGTGAAAAGTCGCGCCGGCATGTGCAAGGCGAACACGGTCAGTGTTTGGGCGCCCGCGGCGATCAGCTCTCGCGAGAGGATCGAGCGGTCGGTCAGCGAGTGGCAGTAGGCCTCAGCCGGTACGACCGACGGAATCTGCCCGGCAGCAGCTTCCGCGTAAGCGGCACCGAGCTGAGAGTAGCCCTCGTTGATGTGGAAGGTCCCGGCGAAGGCGGCCTCGGGAGCCACCGAACTGTCGCTCAGCCTTGGAAGGCGTTTGAGCACCATGTTCAGCTTCAGCTGCGAGCCCTCGGGCTTCGGCGCGGGGTCGGGGTCGCCGAGCAGCCGGGCGAGCAGCGCCGGGGCCACGTTTGAGAAGAGGTGGCGTCCGGAGAAGGTTCCGCCACCTGACGTTTGAACCTCGACTCCCGCATCGCCGACGGCGACTGCGTTGACCTCAACGCCGGCCCGCAGTTCCGCGCCTGCTGCGCGTGCCGCGTCGGTAAGTGCCGTGCTCAGACGGCCCATCCCGCCGACCGGGATATCCCAGACCCCTTCACCGTTGCCGATCACGTGGTAAAGAAAACAGCGGTTCTGGGCGAGTCCCGGGTCGTCGAGCGCCGCGAAGGTCCCGATCAGCGCGTCGGTCGCGACGATCCCGCGGGTCGCGTCGTCGGGCACGGCTCGTTCGAGCAGCTCAGACAGGGGCCGTTCAAAGATCGCGTCCCAGGCGTTGTCGTCTGCGACCAGGGCCTGCATCTGGAGGCGGGACCTCAGCGGCTGCGTGAGCGTCGGTGCCAGCGCGCGTGCGACCCGCGCGGTCAACTCGTAGAGCGCCGGCGCGTGGTTTGGAGGAAACGAGGCGACCCTGCGTCTGCGCAGCTCAACATCGACTCCCAGATTCGCGAGCAGTTGCTTTGGGAAGAGGCTGACCAGATACGAGTAGCGAGAAAGCCGCACATCGACTCCGGGGAACGGTGCCTGCGAAACCGCGGCTCCGCCAAAGTGTCCGAGCTTCTCAAGGACCAGAACACGCCAGCCGGCTCGAGCCAACAGCGTCGCGGCCACCAACCCGTTGTGGCCGCCGCCGACGATGACCACGTCGTGGTCTTGGGATCCTGCTCCCATGTGGGAAGTCTGCCTGACTCATCAGGCAGACCGGAGCGTAAGGTCGGCGGCGGTTTGTAAGCGCTGCGCTAGCTGCGCGCCAGGTGCCGCGCGATCACCAGCCGCTGGATCTGGTTGGTGCCTTCAAAAATCTGCATGACTTTCGCCTCGCGCATCATCCGCTCGACCGGGAACTCATGCGTGTAGCCGGCGCCGCCAAGCACCTGTACGGCGTCGGTCGAGACCTTCATCGCCGCGTCGGTCGCGAGCAGCTTCGCGATTGATGACTGAACGCTGAACGGCAGCCCAGCGTCACGGCGCCGGGCTGCGTCGAGCATCGTCGCACGCGCGCTTGAGACAGCGGCGGCCATGTCAGCCAGCATGAAACCGAGGCCCTGGTGTTCGATGATCGGACGCCCGAAGGTCTCGCGCTGCTGCGCGTAACCGACGGCGCAGTCAAGACACGCCTGAGCGAGGCCTACGGCGACAGCGGCGATTCCGAGCCGGCCGGAGTCGAGCGCTTTCAGCGCGATCGAGAGTCCATCTCCTTCGTCCCCGATCAGGCGGTCAGCATCGAGCACGACGTCGTCAAAGTTGAGGCTTGCTGTCGTCGAGCCGGTGAGTCCCATCTTGCGTTCCGGTGACTGCGACTCCAAGCCCGGCGCCTGGCCGGGCGCGAGGAAGCAGGAGATGCCGCGATGGTGGTCATCCGAGGTCCGCGCAAACAGTGTGTAGAAGTCCGCCTCGCCACCGTGGGTCACCCACGCCTTGGCGCCGGTGACCCGGTAGGCGTCTCCGTCTCGCCGAGCCCGCGTCCGCATGGCGGCAGGATCACTGCCGGCATCGGCCTCCGAGAGGCAGTAGCCGCCGAGCAGAGTGCCGCCGACCATCTCAGGTAGCCAGCGTTCGCGTTGTGCGTCGGTGCCAAAGCTGGCCAAGGCCCAGCACGACATCACGTGCACGCTCACGCCGACACCAACGCTCGCCCAGGCGCCGCCGAGTTCCTCCAGCGCCTGTAGATAGACCTCGTATGGCAGCTCGCCGCCCTGCCATAACGCGGGCAGTGGCATCGAAAGCAGTCCCAGATCCCCGAGCTTCGTGAACACGTCCCGCGGGAAGTGGTGTTCGGCTTCGTCACGCGCCGCCCGTGGCACCAGCTCACCGGCGGCAAAGTCGCGGGCCAGCTCAACGATCGCGCGCGCCTCTTCGGAGGGGAGAAGGCGGTCTGCAGCCATGGTACGCTCCAGAGTACCAGAGTACGTGAATTAGTACACTTGCCCGTTGGACGGTACAGTTCGGCCGGTGCTGGCGACGATGTCTACCCGCCAATCCGAACTGCTCTCGCGGCTGATCTCCCTGTTTCTGGAGGAGGGCTTTCGTCAGTTCACGCTTGCCGATCTGGCGGAACGACTGAGCTGCTCAAAGTCGACGCTGTACGCGTTTGGCCACTCGAAGGAGCAGGTCACCGTCAATGTCGTGGTTGAGTTCTTCAGGTCTGCGGCCGAGTCGGTAGAGGCCGCGACCGCGGAACACTCCGAGCCGGCAGAGCGCCTGGTGACGTATCTGCGCGCTGTGGCCGCTGCACTGCGTCCGGCCTCGGCGGACTTCATCAGGGATCTGGCCGATCATCCCGCGACCGCGGCGGTCTACCAGCGCAACACCGACGCTGCGGCGGTCCGGGTCGGGCAGTTGATTGAAGAGGGCATCGTCGCGGGAGCGTTCCGGCCGGTCCACGGCGCCTTTGTCGCCGACACCGTCGCGGCGACGATGCGGCGGATCCAAACCGGGCAGGTCATCGCCGAGACGCGGCTGAACGACGCGCAGGCGTACGACGAGCTGGCCAGCCTCGTCCTCAGTGGCGTCAGAAGCTAGCCGCACCGACCAGGCTCTAGCCGGAGCCTGTAGCCGGAGCCTGTAGCCGGAGCCTCCAGCCGGAGCCTCTCCGGAGGCTCTATCGGCCGTCCGGCTGATCGCTGTTCGGGTCCGCCCACCGATCAGTAACCCAAACGGGTACCAATCCCTACTAAATAGATTGACTTTGCTCAGTTGCCGTGCGACTGTGCGTACGCATGAGTGCACTTGAGCAGGAGGGTGTGTCTGTGACGAGCGTTCGTCCGGGTCGCCAAGAAGCGTTAGGGGTAGAGATCCCGACCAGGAAACGGCGGCCCGTAAGCCTGCCGCTCCGGCGCCCGGGACGGCGGTTCAGGCGGCTGATCAGCCCGCTTGTCGTCCTCATCCTCTGGCAGCTAACACACACTTTCAAGCTGATCTCCGAGTTGAAGCTGCCGCCGCCCTCGGAACTGACGACCACTGGTTGGAACCTGATCGCCCACCCGATTCCCGCATACGGCAGCCTGCAGGGCGCGTTGGTAATTTCGACCCAGCGCTTCGCAGTCGGGTTTTTCTTCGGAGCTGTGGTGGCTCTTATCCTGGCTACGGCGGCTGGCCTCAGCCGTGTCGGTGAAGCGGCGATCGATCCGCTCGTCCAAGGGCTCCGGACAATCCCGCTCTTCGGTCTGATCCCGGTCTTCCTGGTCATGTTCGGCATCGGTGACCTTCCGAAGATTCTGATCGTGGCGCTGGCGGCCAGCGTGCCGCTGTACCTGAACACCTACGCCGGCATCCGGTCAATTGACGGCAAGCTGTTTGAACTTGGTCGCGTGCTGGGCCTCGCTCGCGGCGAGCTGTTGCGCAACGTCGTGATCCCTGGCGCCCTCCCGCAGGCCCTGGTCGGTCTGCGGCAGAGTCTTGGCGCAGCCTGGCTCGCGCTGGTAGTGGCGGAGCAGATCAATGCCAACTCTGGCCTCGGTTTCATGATCATCCAGGCCGCCACGTTCCTGCGCAACGACATCATCTTTGTGGTGCTGCTGGTCTACACGATCCTTGGCCTCATCACTGACTGGATTGTGCGACGCATGGAGCGCAGGGCGCTCGCATGGCGGCCAGATCTGGTGGCCCAATGAGTGCGGCGACGCGGGACGCGGCCGTGGTTGCGGAGCGCACTCAACTCGTTGCAGGGACGCGCGTTGTGGACGTTCGTGGCCTCGGCCGCGCGTTCGCCGGACGCAGCGTCCTTCAGGGCATTGACCTGCAGGTCAATGCCGGTGAGATTGTTGCCCTGATTGGCCGCAGTGGCTCCGGCAAATCAACTTTGCTTCGCATCCTGGCGGGACTTGACGCCGAATTCACCGGTGGCGTCGAAGTCAACGGCCGGGTGGCCGTTGCGTTCCAGGACGCGCGCCTGCTCCCGTGGAGGCGCGTGCGTGAGAACGTAGCGCTCGGGCTCAGAAACGATGACCGCAACGCCGTAGCTGAAAAAGAGCTGCGTGAGGTTGGGCTTGGTGACCACCTGCGCTCCTGGCCTCTGACGCTCTCTGGCGGTGAGGCGCAGCGCGTCTCGCTTGCTCGGGCACTTGTACGTGACCCGAACCTGATGTTGCTCGATGAGCCGTTTGGCGCGCTCGACGCCCTTACCCGCCTGGAGATGCATGAGCTTGTCCTTGCCCTCTGGAAGCGCCGGCGCCCGGCAATTCTGCTGGTCACGCACGACGTCGATGAAGCGCTTGCGCTCGCTGACCGTGTCGTGCTGCTAGCTGACGGGCGGATCGCTCATCAGGAGCGAGTAGTGCTTGACCGCCCGCGTCAGCGGGAAAACCACGACCTGGTGGAAAAACGAATCCGCCTGCTCACCGAGCTGGGCGTACATGAGAAAGGTGCAGTTCTGTGAAGTTCAAACTCTCTAGTCGTACGTCGGTCGGCCTCGGGGCCAGCCTTTCGGCGGTAGCGATCGCTGCCGCAGCCTTCGCCCCCGGCGCCGCGAACGCACACACAACCGCGCACGCCGCAGCGAAGAAGGCTCCTGGCTTCGTCGCCGTGGCTCCCGCCAAGAGTTGGGGCGGACTCACCCTCAACGTTGGTGACCAGGCCGGCACTGGCGCTGAGGCCGTTCTTGACGCCGCCGGTTACCTCAAGCTCAACAGCGGTAGCTCCGTGGACGGAGTCCTCCCGGACGGTCTCAAGGTCGACTTCAATGACTTTGCTGCCGGTCCTCCAATCGTGCAGGCTGTGAACTCCGGAGCGGATCAGGTCGGTGGCGTCGGTGATGCCCCGCCGGTCTTTGGTGCAGCCGCCGGTTACAAGGTGGCGATCATCAACGCGCTTCACGTCGAGGGTGGTAAGAACGCCGCGCTGCTCGTCGCACCTGGTTCTGGCATCACCTCGATCACTCAGTTGATCGGCAAAAAGATTGCCGTCGGTGTGGGTACGTCGGCGGACTATCACTTCCTGTCGATCCTCAACCAGGCCGGCTTGAAGCCCACGCAGTTCACGATCGTCAGCGATACCGGCGGAACCTGCGTCTCCCTGCTGAACACAGGCGCCGTGGCAGCGTGTGATACGTGGTCACCCTATGTCGAGGATGCGGTCATCGCGGACAATGACACCGCGCTATACGACGGCCCCGCCTACGGCAGCCCGTGGTCATATGACATCGCGTCAGAGGCAGCGCTGAAGAACCCTAAGTACGTTGCGGCGATCAAGGCGTACCTGACCTACCTGAACAAGGCGTACGTCTGGGTTCAGAGCCACAAGTCCGCTTGGACCGCAGGCTGGCAGCTGATCGTCCCGTTCTCCACAGCAGTAATGACGCAGGCGACGGATGACGACCTCGATACCCCGGTCGCGATCAGCGATTCGACCGTCACCAACGAGCAGGGCATTCTGAACTCGTTCTATGACGCCGGTCTGCTTCCGGACACGCTCAACTACGCGCCGTATATCACGGAGTCGTTCAACGACACGCTGGTTGGTTACAAGGCGGCTAAGAAATAAGCAAGTAGTAACGACAACCCATTGATCTTGAGGTGAACATGACTACTCAGCCTGAACTATCCGACTACGAGCACATCGAAGTCCACAAGGTCGGCGGAAACATTGGCGCTGAGATCGGTGGGGTGGTGGCGTCCGGCGAGCTCACTGATGAAGTTGTCCGTGAGCTGCGCCGGGCGCTTCTGCGCCACCGCGTGGTCTTCCTACGCGGCCAAGATGGCGTAGACGCGGACACGCAGCTTGCGTTTGCGCGCCTGCTGGGCACGCCCACAAAGCCGCACCCGACTGTTGCCGGTGATGGCCATGCCGTGTTGCCGATTGACTCGGAACAGGGCAAGGCCAACAGCTGGCATACGGATGTCACGTTTGTTGACCGGATCCCGGCGATCAGCGTGCTGCGCGCGGTCACGCTGCCCCCATACGGAGGTACGACGGTGTGGGCAAACACGGTCCGCGCCTATGAGACCCTGCCCGGGTCATTGAAGGTGCTGGCTGAGGGACTCCGGGCGGTCCACTCCAATCGGTATGACTACGTAGGAAACCGCGGTGAGGACCGTATTGGCGGTGTAGACGTCAAGGAAGAGGCCTATCGGGAAGAGTTTGAGAAGCTCGAGTTCGAGGCCGAGCATCCGGTTGTTCGTGTTCACCCTGAGACCGGTGAGTTCGCCTTTGTGCTGGGCCATTTCGTCCGCCGCTTTGTGGGACTTCAAGAGCCCGACTCACGCGCCCTCTATGACCTCTTCCAGCGCCACATCATTCGGCTTGAGAACACCGTCCGGTGGAGCTGGGAGCCGGGTGACATCGCCATCTGGGACAACCGCTCAACGCAGCACTACGCCGTTGCCGACTATGACGAGCATCCGCGCATGATGCACCGGATCACGCTCTCCGGTGATATCCCGGTCGGGATTGACGGCACCCAGAGCATCTCGCTGAAGGGTGACGCGTCGCAGTACTCATCTGTAGTAACGCCGCGCCGGGTGGCCGTAGCCGCCTGAGTTTGCTCTCTCGCCGAGCCGCGTCCGGCGGGTGAGAAGTAGTGCGCCACTTGCTCCGCAGGGTTCGAAGCGGGCAATGACGAGTAAGTTGACCAAGTTACCCATTTCGATTCACAAACTCTGTTTTTAGTTGTGCCAAGCAAATCCATCATTGGGGGAACACTCCGTGCCTTTTAGTGCCGTGAGGCGATCAGCGATCGTCGCTACTTCAGTTCTCGCTATAGGCGGGACCCTTGCCATCGCCGCTTCAGCGTCGGCCCAACCACTCGACTCAGCCGTCACCGGCGGAATCACATCCGCCAACGCAGTCCTGAACGGCACGGCTACGAGCCCCGCCGCTCTGGTGGCGGCAAACGGCCTGACGGCGTTCGGATATGACGTCCTTGACGGCATCAACGCCGCCGAGCCAGGCGCAGTTCCCGGCCTCACCGGCTTCACGGCGGGCTCCGCCCTGACGACCGTCACCCCCGCACAGGCCGCCCAGGTTCAGGCGGCTTACGACACTCTCAACACAGCGGCTGACGCCGCCTACCAGAATGACGTGGCAACGGCGTGGGACAACGCGGCGACGACAACGAGCCTTGCCGCGTACACCACGATCGCCGAGATCGACGCCGCGATTGACACCGCCGCCGCCGGCATCAAGACCGCAGTCGCCGCGGCGACAGCCGCGCTCCCGAACCTCAAGTCTCTGGCGACGCTCGCTGGTGACGACCTACCTGACTATCCCAACGGCCTGTTCAGCGTCGACGGCGACCTGAGCCTCATCTCCAGCGCGGCAGTGGCCCAGCCACTCAGCCAGAGTGCGTTCAGCACGACGTTGTCCGTGACCGACGCGGCCGCCGGCGGCTACGTCATACCGTCCGCCTTTGTGATTGATTTTCCTAGCGGCGTCACGGTCACCCCGAAGGACTACAAGCTGGAGATCCAGCCTACACAGGAGAGTGCACCCCCGGCCAGCAACGCGATCGGCACGTTCGTGGTGGACTCCCCTGCTGCCGCGACGTACGGCCTGAACGCCGCCGGCACCGCCAACAAGGTCGTCGGGAGCCTCTACCTGGTGGCCAACGAGACACCTATCAACGGCGTGGCCACACCGCTGGTCACCGATCCGTCGCTGGAGCTGTACCTAGGCAACAGCCTCTACATCTTGGGGTCGTTCCCGGCATCACTGACTTACCCGGCCCCGCTCACCTTCGGTGAGGTTTATGACGCCGGCACCGCGCTCGACCCGCTGCCGTTTTCGAGCGTGACACTCTCATTCCCGGCCGCGACCTCACCGGTCAACACGGAGAGCTGCACCACGTTCGGCAGCCCGGTCCTCGGCAACGCCGTCTTCGGTACAGCCACAGACAGCGCCGATTCTGTGGCATACGGAGCAGGTGACACCAGCGACGGCTACACCCCGGCGATCCCGGCCAGCGGCTCAACTGCCGCAGTCGCTGCGGTCAACGCGCCGGTCGCGCTGACCGGCAGTAGCACCGTCGTCACCGATGAATGCGCGGCGTCGGCCAAGGGCGCCATCAAGCTGAGCAAGGTCAAGAAGGCCAAGAAGGCGAAGAAGGCGAAGATTCCCACCGGCACGCTGTCCTTGACGATCAAGGGCAACGGCGGCACGAAGTTCACCGCCGCCACGATCGAGCTCCCGGCCGGCCTGGACGGCGCGGCCAAGAAGTCAGTGACGGTCAAGTTCGGTGCAGCCGCCAGCAAGGCGATCACCATCAAGAACCTGACGCTCACCGCCAGGGAAGCCAAGGCCAAGAGGGCCACAGTCAGCTTCACAGTCAAGTACACGGAGAATGGCGTCACGGCGCCCTCGACAGCGGCAACCGCCACGGTCAGGCTGTAGGGGACCCGGCGGGGATCCCCGGGGTTTCCGCCGCCGGTTCCTCATTGCCGCAGATCTCCAAGTGGTCGTACTGGGCAGGTGCCCGGTACGACCACTTGGAGCGTTAGGTACTGGCCAGCACTCGAATCGTCGGCCTCAGCGCCTCTGACTCGGCAGCGCTGCTCGAGCTGTTCCAGCGCCACGTGACGCGGAACCCGCGGCTGCTGCTCAGGCCGCGGCCAGCTCCGGGGCGCGCTGGGCGGCCTCGGTGCGGTTGCGCACACCGAGCTTGCGGTAGAGCGCGAGCGTATGTTTCTTTACGGTCTCGGGACTGACGTGTATCGTCGCCGCGATCTCACGGTTGGTGGCGCCGGTGCTGAGCAGCATCAGCACCTCGCGCTCGCGTGTGCTGAGCGCGTCTGGGGCTGACGATTCCGCGTCTTCCGGTAGCCGCTGCCCGAACAACGCCAGCCGTACGGCCGCGATGACCTGTTGAGTGCTGTGGCTGGGCGTGATCAGGCCTGAGGCCCCGGCGGCCTGACTCGGTTCCTGTGTCAACCCACCGCTGTGGCGCGTGCTCAGAAGAATCGGCAGTGACGGACGCGCGGCCCGCAGCGGCGCCAGGTATGAGGTCACGAACGCGCCGGCATCGGAGACGTCCACGATCGCGACATCTGGCCGAACGCGATTGAGCAGTGTGATCGCCTCGTCGCGATCTCCGGCGAGCCACGTACGCCCGATCCAGCGCTGACTGCGCAGCAGCAGGCCATAACCGATACGGGTGGCAGCCTGCCGCTCAATCACAAGTGCCTGGACCGAGTTGTCGGCCAGGCCGTGACCGTCAAGACCTTCCACAGCTACCCCGCGCGCTAGCCCGCGCGGCCCGCGAACGCACGGCGCGCGTACTGGCTCTCCGGCCGCTCGAGCCCGTAGTGCTCTCGCAGAGTTGTGCCCTCATACTCGTGCCGGAAGAGGCCGCGGCTTCGCAGCTCGGGGATCACGTGGTCTACAAAGGTCTGCAGATCACCGGGTAGCGCCGGAGGCATGATGTTGAACCCGTCGGCGGCGCCCTCACGGAACCACTCTTCGATCGTGTCGACAAGTTGCTCGGGCGTGCCGGCGAACGAACGGTGACCGCGTCCCCAGCCGAGTTTGGCGAGCAACTGGCGCACCGTCAGGTTCTCGCCGCGGGCGAGGTTTGCGACCAGTGTCGAGCGGCTCTTGAAGCCCTCGATCCGCTCTTCCTCGGGCACCTCCGGGAGCGGGGCATCAAGGTCCGCGCCGGTCAGGTCGACATCGAAGTACTTCGAAATCTGATGGAGGCCGTACTCAGGGATGATCTGTTCGTTGAAGGCCGCCTCGCGCTCGCGGACCTCAGCCTCGGTCGAACCAAGGATCGGGACGATGCCGGGCAGGATCACGATCTGCTCAGGGATGCGTCCGGCGTCAACCGCGCGGCGCTTCATGTCGGCGTAGAACGCCTGTCCCTCTGCGAGCGAGCGCTGAGTGGTGAACACCGCTTCGGCGTGGCAAGCGGCGAAGTTCCGCCCTGATTCGGACTGCCCCGCTTGAACGAGCAGCGGCTGTCCCTGGGGTGAGCGGGGGGCGTTGAGCGGGCCTGCGACGCGGTAATACTTGCCGACGTGGCTGATCGAGTGGATCCGTTCCGCGTCGGCAAAGATGCCGCTCTCCTTGTCACCGATCGGTGCGTCGTCCTCCCAGCTGTCCCAAAGCTTCTTGGCTACCTGGACGAACTCCTCGGCCCGCTCGTAGCGGTCGGCGTGCAGCCCACGGTCGTCGAGCCCGAAGTTCAGCGCGGCGTCGCGGCTCGCGGTCGTAACGATGTTCCAGCCCGCGCGGCCGCCGCTGATGTGGTCGACAGAGGCGAACCTGCGTGCCAGCTCATACGGCTCGCCATAGCTCGTTGAGGCCGTCGCGATCAGGCCGATGCGCTCGGTGCTGACAGCGAGAGCAGCCAACAGCGTCGTCGGTTCCAACAGTCCGATCGGCCGGTAGCGAGGGTCGTTCTGCAACGAGGGCGAGTCTGCGAAGAAGACTGAGTCGAAGGTGCCCGATTCAGCTATGCGGGCCAGCTTTATGTAGTGCTCGACGCTGACCGTGGCGAACGGGTCCGACTCAGGCAGTCGCCAGGCTGCCTCGTGGTGACCGATGTCGTGGATGAAGGCGTTGAGGTGGAGACGGCGCGTATCTGGCATGCGACCTAAGATACTCTACTAGATCACTCGATTTTATTGGATTAGCGTGGGGTGCCCAAACGGGTACCCCACGGCCATCCCCATCTGGACAACGGAGACGCTATGGGCATCAAGCTGCACTGGTATCTGCCAACCCACGGCGACGGCCGTACCCTGTTGCTTGCTGGTGACTCGAAACAGACGGACCTGCTGACTTACAGCCACCCAGAACGTCCCGGCTACCGGGCTCCGACGCTTGAGTACCTGGGCCAGGTGGCACGTGCGGCGGAGCAGTCGGGTTTCGATGCAGCGCTGACGCCGACCGGCACCTGGTGCGACGACTCCTGGATCACCTGCGCAGCGCTGAGCCAGCAGACGGAGCGGCTGCGGTTCCTGGTGGCCTTCCGTCCCGGCAGCGTCACGCCGACGCTCGCTGCCCAGCAGGCGGCAACGTTCCAACGTCACACCGGTGGGCGACTGTTGCTGAACATCGTGACCGGCGGTAACGATGCCGAGCAGCGGCGCTTCGGCGACGACCTCGACAAGGACGCCCGCTACGCCCGCACCGACGAGTTCCTGACGATCCTGCGCGGCGCCTGGGGAGGCGAGCCCTTCAGCTTCCGCGGTGAACACCTTTGGGTCGACGGCGCCACGGCACTCGGCGTCGAGCAGCGACCTGAGATCTACTTCGGCGGCTCCTCTGATGCGGCGCTGCGAGTCGCCGCAAGGCACGCTGACGTCTACCTCACCTGGGGCGAGCCGCCGCCGCAGCTGGCGGGGCACCTTGAGCGGGTGCGTGAGCTCGCCGCGGCGGCATCGCGTGAGAGCGAGCTGCGTCACGGGATCCGGCTGCACGTGGTCGCTCGCGACACCGCCGAGCAGGCATGGGCGGCAGCGGAGGCACTGATCGCCGACGCCGACGACGCCACGATCGCTGAGGCGCAGACCAAGATGACGCACGGCAGCGCCGTCGGGCAGCAGCGCATGCAGGCGCTGCACGGTGGCAGCCGTGATCGCCTGGAGATCTACCCGAACCTGTGGGCCGGTCCCGGTCTACTGCGGGGCGGCGCCGGCACCGCACTCGTCGGTAGCCACGAGCAGGTGGCGGACCGCATCGCCGAGTACCACGAACTGGGGATCGACGAATTCATCTTCTCCGGATATCCGCACCTGGAGGAGGCATACGCCTTCGGTGAGGGCGTGCTGCCGGTCCTGCGTGAACGCGGCCTCGTTGAGTCGAACTACGCATCGCTCTCCGCATGACCCAAATCGTCACAGTCATAGGCAACCCGCGGCCCGAGTCGCGAACCCATGCGCTCGCTCGCACGCTTGCCACCGCCCTCGCCGCCGAATTCAGCGGCCCACCGGCGCAGGAGGTGGACCTAGCGCTGCTCGGGCCGCGCGTGCTCGACTATGAGGACGCGGGCGTGGCCGCGGCGGTCGAGCGGGTGCTTGCCGCCGACGTGCTCCTGGTCGCCAGCCCCACCTATAAGGCCACCTACTCCGGCCTGCTGAAGGCGTTCCTCGATCGGCTGGGTACGGGCTCGCTGGCCGGGACTGCTGCCGTTCCGATCCTGCTCGGTGGCGCACCGAATCACCTGTTGGCGGTCGACGTCCACTTCACGCCGCTGCTGCTGGAACTCGGCGCGTTCGTCCCGCGCCGCGGGCTGTTCGTGCTCGAGTCGCAGGTCGAGGGGTTCGCTGCGTTCGCCGGCGAGTGGTCGGCGAGCCACGCGCAGGCGCTGCTTGCCGGCTAGGGCCCGGGCGTCCCGATCGCTGCGCGCCCGGTAGCCTTGCGCCGTGCCGATGAATCCACCCCTGGACGGACTACGCGCGCTTGTCACCGGAGGTGCCTCTGGCATCGGGCTAGCAACCGCGACGTTGATGCGCGAGCAGGGCGCACAGGTCGCGCTGCTCGACATGGCCCCGAGCGGCCCTGACGGGTTCGTCTACGAGCGCGCCGACGTGACCGACGACGCAGAGGTGCGCCGTGCCGTCGCCTCGGCGATCAAGCGCCTCGGCGGCCTGGACATCCTCGTCAACAACGCCGGTATCGGCGCGCAGGGCGGGATCGAGGACAACGACGACGCCGAGTGGCACCAGGTCTTCGACGTGAATGTCGTCGGCATGGTGCGCGTCACTCGCGCAGCGCTGCCGGCGCTGCGCCGATCGGGTAGCGCCGCGATCGTCAACACGGCGTCGATCGTGGCCACCGCCGGCCTGCCCTCGCGCGCGCTCTACTCGGCGACCAAGGGCGCGGTGCTTGCGATGACGCTTTCAATGGCGGCGGACCTGATCCGTGAGGGCATCCGTGTCAACGCGATCAACCCCGGCACCGCCGACACGCCCTGGATCGGGAGGCTGCTCGAGCAGGCGGACGATCCCGCGGGCGAACGTGCCGCGCTTGAGGCGCGCCAGCCGCATGGACGGCTCGTGAGCCCGGATGAGGTTGCCGCAGCGGTCGCGTTCCTGGCCTCGCCGGCTTCGGGGTCTACCACCGGGACCGCGCTTGCAGTCGACGGCGGCATGGCCGGTCTGCGGCTGCGCCCGCGTTCCTGAATCCGTAGACCGCTGCCGGGCGACTGCTGGCTCAGTGTGATTCGCGGCTGACCTTCGACCCGCTGGCGCCGCGCAGGAAGTCAAGGTCGGCGCCCTGGTCGGCCTGTGTCACGTGGTCCACGTAGAGCCGCTCCCAGCCACGATCCGGGTTGGCGTAAGCGGCAAGCGTGGTCTCATTCGGCACGCGCCGTGCCAGTTCTTCTGCGGGTACGTCCAGGTCGAGGCGCCGGGTGCCGAGATCGAGCTCGATCCAGTCTCCGTCATGCACCAGCGCGAGCGGGCCGCCGGCGGCGGCCTCGGGCGTGACGTGCAGCACGACGGTGCCGTAGGCGGTGCCGCTCATGCGCCCGTCGCAGATCCGAACCATGTCACGCACGCCCTGCTCGAGCAGCTTTTTGGGAAGTGGCATGTTCGCGACCTCGGGCATGCCCGGGTACCCCTTGGGGCCACAGCCGCGCAGCACCATCACCGAGTCCGCATCGATCTCGAGCTGCGGATCGTCGATGCGCGCGTGGAAGTCTTCGATGCTGTCGAAGACGACCGCCCGGCCACGGTGCTTCAACAGGCGTGGCGTCGCCGCTGCCGGTTTGATCAGCGCTCCTCCAGGCGCAAGGCTGCCGCGCAGCACCGAGATCCCCGCGTGGGCCTGCAGCGGCTCCGCCCTCGTCGAGATCACGTCGTGGTCCCAGATCTGGGCGTCGTCGAGGTAGCTGACCAGTGGCTTGCCTGTGACCGTGAGTGCCTCCGGGTCCAGCAGGTCGCGGACCTCACGCAGGGCGGCCAGCAGGCCGCCCGCACGCTGCAGGTCGTCCATCAGGTACTTGCCGGCCGGCTGCAGGTTCAGCAGCAGCGGGACCTCGGCGCCGATGCGGTCGAAGTCATCTATCGAGAGCTCAATGCCCAAGCGCCCCGCGATCGCGAGCAGATGCACCACGGCGTTGGTCGATCCGCCGATCGCGGCCAGCGCGACTATCGCGTTCTGAAACGAGCCCTTGCTCAGGAAGGTGCTGGGGCGGCGGTCCTCGCTGACCAGCCCCACCGCCAGGCGGCCGGTCTCGTGCGCCGCCTCGAGCAGGCGGCTGTCCGGCGCCGGCGTGCCGGCGATCCCCGGGATCACGGTCCCAAGCGCCTCTGCGACGAGCGCCATCGTCGAGGCCGTGCCCATCGTGTTGCAGTGCCCGCGGCTGCGGATCGTCGCGGACTCGGAGTTGAGGAAGTCGGCCTCGCTGAGCGTGCCGGCGCGGACCTCCTCGCTGAGCCGCCAGACATCGGTACCGCAGCCAAGCGCCTGACCGCGGAAGGTGCCGGTCAGCATCGGGCCGCCCGGGACCACGACCGACGGCAGGTCAACCGAGCAGGCGGCCATCAACAGCGACGGGATCGTCTTGTCACAGCCGCCGAGCAGCACCGCGCCGTCCACCGGGTTGGCGCGCAGCATCTCCTCGGTCGCCATCGCCGCCATGTTGCGCCACAGCATCGCGGTCGGGCGCACCTGCGTTTCGCCGAGCGATACGACCGGAATCTCCAGCGGAATGCCCCCGGCCTCATAGACGCCGTTGGCTACCGACGCCGCGACTTCGCCGAGATGGGCGTTGCACGGCGTCAGCTGCGATGCCGTGTTGGCGATCGCGATATGCGGACGTTCGCCCGTGAAGGCGCTGGCGGGCAGACCACGCCGCATCCAGGCACGGTGGATGTAGGCGTTGCGGTTTTCCCCGACGTACCAATCAGAACTACGCAAACGACGCTTCATCTCGACCAATCTTCCGGAAGTGAGTCAGACTGATGGGGCCGTGCCAAACGCACTGTTCCGAAATTCCGTTGCGCCCGGGCGGCGTCTGGACGCGTGTGGCCCCACCCGCTCCGCAGGCAGATACCACCAGTATCTGCCTGGCGAATCGTGCGTGCCCACACACGCCCGGTCGCTCGCCCGACCACTAACGGAATTCCGGACCCGTGCGTAGCCTACCTTCGCAACGATGAGGGCGTTTGTGATCACCGGGCCGCGCCAGGCCGAGGTACGCGAAGTTGAGCGACCGCTGGCGGCTCCGGGCGAGGTTGTCGTCGACGTCGGCCGCGCCGGCGTCTGCGGGACCGACGTCGAATTCTTCACCGGTGAGATGCAGTACCTGCATGAGGGCTTTGCTGAGTACCCGATGCGCATCGGTCATGAATGGATGGGCACCGTCTCAGCGGTTGGCGCGGGTGTGGAGAGTCGCTGGCTCGGTCTGCGCGTGACCGGCGACACGATGCTCGGCTGCGGCGTCTGCGAGCGCTGTCAAAGCGGCCGCCAGCACGTCTGCGAATTTCGTACTGAACTCGGAATTCGCGGCGGACGGCCAGGTGCTCTGGCCGAGCAGGTCGCCGTGCCCGCCTCGGCGCTGGTCGAGCTTCCAGACGCGGTCGACGATGCGATGGGCGCGATGGTCGAGCCGGGTGGCAACTCGTGGCGGGCGGTCGCGGGCGCCGGACTCAAACCCGGCGACAAGGTCCTGATCCTGGGACCGGGCACGATCGGCCTGCTCTGCGCCATGTTCGCGCGCGCAGCCGGTGCCCAGGTGCATCTGCTCGCCGCCGCTGATGAGGTCCTGCCGTTCGTGCGCTCGCTTGGTTTTGAGAACGTCTGGACCGCTGCGACGTTGCCGGCCCTGGCGTGGGCCGCGGTGATCGACGCATCAAACGCAGCCGAGCTACCGGCGCGAGCGCTGGAGCTCGTCGAGCCCGGTAAGCGCGTCGTCTACATCGGACTCGCGGGCAGCCCCAGCCTCGTGGACACCCGCCTGATCGCGCTCAAGGATGTCACTGCCGTCGGTGTTCTCAGTGCCTCCGGCGGTCTTCGCCAAACGATTGCCGCCTACGCCAGCGGCGAGGTCGACCCGCGGCCGCTGATCGCGGCAACGGTGCCGTTGCAGGGGCTCGCCGCTGTGCTCGCCGGCGAGCGCTCAGCTGATCACGCAGCCGGTCCCAAATATCAGGTCGCGATGGCGATGCTGGACAATGCAGACAGGCCATAACTGAGGAGATTGCATGAGTGAGGAGACCCCGACAATCGGCATCGGCATGCTCGGATACGCGTTCATGGGCAAGGCCCACTCGAACGCGTATCGGACCATCGCCCATATGCCTGGGCAGCCGCCGCTGCTCCCCGAGCTCGTTTCGATCGCCGGGCGCAACCTCGAGGCCGTCACCGCGGCCGCACAGCTCTTCGGTTTTGAAGCCACTGTCACCGACTGGCGTGATCTGATCAGTGACCCGCGCGTCGGGCTGTTTGACAACTCGGGACCCAACCTGCTGCACGCCGAGCCGACGATCCTCGCGGCGCAAGCCGGCAAGCACGTGCTCTGCGAGAAGCCGCTTGGCATGGACGCTGGCGAAAGTTACGAAATCTGGCAGCGGGTCGCCAAGACCGGCGTCAAGCACATGTGCGGCTACAACAACCGCTTCGTGCCGGCAATCCGTTACGCACGCCAGCTGCTCGAGGCGGACGAGCTCGGGGAGATCCGGCACGTGCGGGCGCGCTACCTGCAGTCCTGGGGTGGCGACGAGGACCTGATGACCTGGCGCTTCGACAACGCGCAGGCTGGATCCGGTGCGCTTGGAGACCTCGGGGCGCACATCATCGATCTGGCGCGCTTCCTGGTCGGTGAGATCACCACCGTCAGTGCGCTCACGCGGACCTTCATCAAAGAGCGAGCCGGACACGCGGTCGACGTCGATGACGCGTTCGAGGCGACCGTCGAATATGAGAACGGAGCCTTCGGCACGCTCGAGGCCTCGCGCCTCGCGCCGGGCCGGATCAACAGCCTGGTGCTGGAGGTCAACGGCTCCAAAGGTTCGCTCCTCTTCAACCTGGAGCGGCTGAACGAGCTCCAGATCCACATGAACAGCTCTCCGCACAAGGGCTTTCAGACCGTGCTGATGACCGAGCCCGAGCACCCCTTCCTCAACTTCTGGTACCCGCCGGGCCACACGCTTGGCTGGCAGGACTCGTTCACGCACCAGGCTCATCACCTGCTGACCGCGATCCGTGAGGACACCGAGGTCGGGCCCTACGGGGCTGACCTCGAGGACGGTTACCGCGCCGCTGAGGTCTGCGACGCGATCGTGCGCTCGTCCGCCAGCGGCAGGCGCGAAGCCATCACCTACCGCAAAAGCGAGGTCTGAGTGATGAAGAAGCGATTCCTGAGGTTCGCCTGCGGACCGTTCTTCGTCTTTGCCGGAGTTCTGCACTTCGTCAGGCCGAAGCCCTACAAGGCGATCGTCCCGCCATATCTGCCGGCTCCTGGCGCGCTGGTCTTCCTCAGCGGTGTGGCCGAGGTTGGCGGCGGGCTCGGTCTGATGCTGCCGCCTGCGCGAAGGCGCGCGGGCTGGTGGTTGGTGGCGACGCTGCTGGCTATCTTCCCCGCGAACCTGCACATGGCTCAGCACCCTGAGGCCTATCCGAAGGTCCCAGGCGGTGCGACCGCGCTGAAGGCGCGTTTGCCCTTGCAGGCTCTGCTGATCGCCTGGGTGGTTTCGGCCAGCAGAGCGCGCCGCAAGCCAAGCAGCGACAACGACTGACGCGCCGGGCTCTCGTTAGGCGGTGCCGTTGACGAGCGTTTACACACTCGCCGGCTGCGCGATGCGGCTGTGTGAGCCTTGCGTTAGGACAAACCCGATCGATAAGAAAATTATCCACGCGGCCAATGCTCCGAGGATGATCTTCGGATTAGCTTGACTCAGCCAAGGGGCGTCACGACTTAGTCGGGTCTCTCAACCACGAGAAGGGGATTTATGCGTAGCTTCAGCAGGGCGTTGCCGATGCGAGCGGTCTTAGTAGCCGGGGTCGCGGCGGCCGCATTTGGGGGCATCAGCTCGGTATCAAACGCCAAGACTGCTCATGCAGCTGCCGGCACGACCGTTGACTTCTATTCGAGTCTGCCGCTCCAGGGCGGCTCGTCCGCCGACACATTGCCGATCGTTCAGGCCGTCAAACTGGCCCTGAGCCAGGCCGGCGACAAGGCGGGCCCNNCCGACAAAGACCGGCGCCAACGCCAAGGAGGCCGCCGGCGACTCGAAGGCCGTCTTCTACATCGGCGAGTTCAACTCAGGAGCGTCTGAGGTCTCGCTGCCGATTCTCAACACCGCCGGCATCGCGCAGGTCAGCCCGTCCAATACCTATGCCGGACTGACGGTCAACTCCGCGACCCTGATCAAGGACAAGGCGACGCTGCCTGGCGAGCCCAAGCAGTACTACCCGACCGGCAAGCGCACGTACTTCCGCGTGGTCCCGATCGACACGATCCAGGCCGCGGCTGACCTCACCGCCTTCAAGGACAAGGGTTGCACGAAGCTGGGTGTGATCAACGACGAGGGGGCCTACGGGGAGGGCGTCGCCGCCCTGCTCGGAATTGAGGCATCCGACTACGGCATCAAGGTCGTTTACAACCAGCCGGTCAACCCGACTACCACGACCAACTACAGCTCGATCGCGTCGGCGATTCAGGCGGCCGGTGCGCAGTGCTTTGAGGACGCAAGCTCGACCTATGGTCAGGGAACCGCTTCGGCCAAGGCCGTCAACGCCGTGCTCCCGCACGCGTGGATCCTCGGTCCGGACGGTCTTTGCGATACCTCATGGACGCAGAACACAAAGGGTGGCCTCGCGGTTCCAGCCGCATTGCTCCCGCACATGCTCTGCACCCAGCCGGCACTGAGCCTGACCAGCCTGCCGGGCGGTAAGTCGTTCGCCAAGGCGTTCATCAAGGCTTACGGCAAGGCCGACAAGATAACCACCGCGGCCGAGATAACTCCGTATTCAATTTACGGTTACGCCGCCGCTCAGGTTGGTCTGCAGGCGCTTGCGAAGGTCAAGCCCGGTGGCAACCTCCGCTCGGAGATGGTTGCTGAGTTGCACGCAACCAGCTTCAAGACGGTGATCGGCGACTTCAAGTTCAACTCCAGTGGCGACCTGTCGTCAACGGCGTACGGCTTGTACACGTTCAACTCGAAGGGTGTCCCGGTCTTTTACAAGACCATCGTCCCGACGAAGTACCTGCACCTAGGCTCATAGCCTGAAGCAAGTCATGTA
>PLES01000042.1 GCA_003137075.1 Solirubrobacterales bacterium | reverse complement strand
GCCGGACGCGGTGATCCTCGACCTCGGGCTGCCGGCGCTCGACGGGATCGAGGTCGCCAAGACGCTGCGTCGCACCGACGACGTGCCGATCCTGGTCTTGACCGCTCGCGACGGCGTCGAATCGCGGGTTGAAGGGCTCGACGCCGGCGCTGATGACTACCTCGTCAAGCCGTTCGAGCGCCAGGAACTGCTGGCGCGGCTACGGGCGCTGCTGCGCCGCCGCCCGCCTCGCGGCCAGGCGCCGATCGCGGTCGGCGACCTGCGCCTCAACCCCGACACACACGAGGTTTCACGAGGAGAGCGCCAACTCGAACTCACCCAGCGCGAGTTTGAGCTGCTCGAATACCTGATGCGCAACGAGCGCATCGTCGTCTCGCGTCAGCGACTACTCGATGAAGTCTGGGGATACGACCCCTTTTCGATGACGAACACCATCGAGGTGTTCGTATCCAACCTGCGACGTAAGCTGGAAGCGAATGGCGAGCCTCGGCTCCTCCATACGATCCGCGGCGCGGGCTACGTTCTTCGCGTATAGACGCGTTCCCGTCCGCTGGCGTCTCGGCGGCGGCTCAGCGGCTCTGACGTTCGTGATCCTGACCGGCTTCGCCGGTGTCGTCGGGGTGCTCACAGAGCAGCAGATCACCGATCAGTTCTCCTCGCAGATGAACCTCGCGACCCAGTACCTCCAGGGCCTGATGAAGCCGGTCTACACGGCGACGCACACGCTCAACTGCGCTGGCGTCGACCTTGATCTGCCGTCGTTCGCGGGCGCTGACAACGCTCAGATCCGTGTCTTCGACGATTCGGGCGCATTGCTATGCACCCAGGCACCGTCGTACATGACCGGCGTGTCGGGCGACACCGTTCCCAGGGGCGTGCCCTCCTTCACGGTGCCAACCGCCCGAGGGGTGTACGACGAGGACGGCTATCGGCTGAGCGCCGTCAGGATCAACTGGAAGCCGAACGACCACGGCTGGCTGGTCTACGCGCGTCCGCTCGACAGCATCGAAGACACGATCGGCCGGCTGAAGCTGTTCCTCGGGCTCGGCGTGTTCGGCGGCACGATCCTCGCGCTCTTGGCGGGGCTATTGGTGGCCCAGCGGGCGATGCGGCCGGTCAGCGAACTCACCGAGGTCACGCGCGAGATCGAGCGCACCCGCGATCCGACGCTGCGTCTGCCCCACTTCGATGCCGACGACGAGGTGTCGGAGCTGGCTCGCACGCTTGAGGGCATGCTCGCGGCACTGGACTCCGCGCGAACCGAGAGCGACGCCGCGCTGAACCGTCAGCGCGAGTTCGTCGCCGACGCCTCGCATGAGCTGCGCACTCCGCTCACCAGCGTGCTCGCCAACCTCGAGCTGCTGGCGGATGAGCTCGACGGCGAACAGGCGGAGTCAGCCAAGTCCGCCTTGCGGGCGACGCGGCGGATGCGCCGGCTGGTCGCGGACCTGCTGCTCCTGGCCCGCGCCGACATCGAGCGCCGCCAGCCGCTGCGCGCGATCGATCTCGCGGCGCGGCTCACCGATGCGGCGGCTGAACTCGGCCCCGTCTCAGCTGAGCATGTGCTGACGATCGCCCCCGAAACCGCGCGTCTGGACGGCATCGGCGATGACCTGCACCGGATGATTTTGAACCTGCTTGAAAACGCGATCAGCCACACCCCGCCCGGGACTCACATCCAGGCACGCACCGGCATCGAGAACGGCCACCCGGTGCTGGTCGTCGAAGACAACGGTCCCGGCATTCCTCCCGAACTGCGGGCCCGCGTCTTTGAACGCTTCGTGCGAGGCGGCGGCGACGCCGGTGGCTCACGCGGCACCGGGCTCGGGCTCGCGATCGTCTCAGCTGTTGCCGACGCTCACGGCGCCAGCGTCGAGCTGCAGTCGCTGCCTTCGCTGCGCGGAACGCGCTTCAAGGTCAGCTTCCCGGCCGCCGGCACGCATGCGCACCGCGCCGTCGTTCCCGACGGCGCGGACGAGCTGGATCAGACTTCGACGACGACCGGCAGCACCATCGGCCGGCGTCGCAGCTTGTCGTAGACGAACGCCGCGAGGTCAGAGTGGAGCTCCTCCTGGAGCATGTCGACCTCATGGATGCCGTCCTTGGCCGCACGCGCGAGTGAGCGATCGACCTCTTCGCGGATCTTGTCCTTGAGCGTCTCCGCCTGTTCCAAGAACGGCACGCCGCGGAAGATCACCTCGGTGTCGGCGACGGTTGAGCCGTCGGTCTCAGAGATTGTCGCGACGACGATGAAGATCCCGTCGGCGGAAAGCATGCGGCGATCGCGCAAGGCAACGTCAGCCGGATCGCCGATGTCGACGCCGTCGACGAAGATCATCCCCGCCTGCTCCGGCGCGCCGAACGCGGCACCCTTCTCATCGATATCGAGCGGCAGTCCGTTGTCGCCACGGAAGATGTTCTCCGCGGGGATGCCGACGGCCTCGGCCAGTCCGGCATGCAGGTGGATGCGCTTGTGGTCGCCGTGGACCGGCATCACGTAGCGCGGGCGCGTCAGGTTGAGCATCAGCTTGATCTCTTCCTGATAGCCGTGCCCGGAGGCGTGGATCGGGGCGTCGGCGGTCGTGACCACGTTGCAGCCGATGTGGTACAGCCGGTCGACGGTTTCGTTGACCGCGCGCTCATTGCCAGGGATCGGCGTCGCTGAGAAGACGACGGTGTCGCCGTCGCGCAACTTGATCTGGCGGTGGTCGTTGTGGGCCATCCGGCGCAGCGCCGAGAGCGGCTCGCCCTGCGAGCCGGTGGAGATCACCACGACCTTGTGGTCGGGCCAGTCCTCAACCTCCTGCGGCTGGATCAGGATCCCGTCGGGGACCTCGATGTGGCCGAGCGAACGGCCGATGCCGACGTTCTTGCGCATCGAGCGCCCGACCAGCGCAACCTTGCGCCCGAGTGAGGAGGCGGCGTCGATCACCTGCTGGACGCGATGGATGTTGGAGGCGAAGCTGGTGACGATGATGCGACCCTCGGCGCGTGAGAAGACCTCCTCGAGATGCGGCCCGACGAGCCGCTCCGAGGGCGAGAAGCCGGGACGATCGGCGTTGGTCGAGTCGCCGCAGAGCAGCAGCACGCCCTCGCGGCCGAGCTCGGCCAGGCGCTGCACATCGGCCGGCTCGCCGTCAACCGGTGTCTGGTCGAACTTGTAGTCACCGGTCATCAGCACGGTGCCGACGTCACAGGTCAGCGCCACCGCGCAGGTGTCCGGGATCGAGTGCGTCATGTGGATCAGCTCGACGTCGAACGGGCCGGCGGCGATCTCGTCACCGGGCATTACGTCGATCAGATCCACATCCTTGAGCTTGTGTTCGTCGAGCTTGGAGCGGGCCATCGCGATCGTCAGCTTCGAGCTGTAGATCGGCGGTAGCTCCTCGTTCTCTTTACGCAACTCGCGCAGCACCCACGGCAGGGCGCCGAGGTGATCCTCGTGACCGTGGGTGATCACGATCGCCTCGATGTCGGCCGCGCGGTCCCGCAGGTAGGTGAAGTCCGGAAGCACGAGGTCGATCCCGAGCATCTCCGCGGTCGGGAAACGCAGACCGACGTCAACCACGACGATCGATCCGTCGTACTCGATGACCATCATGTTCTTGCCGATCTCGCCCACGCCGCCAAGCGGCATGACGCGTAGCTTGCCGCTACTCACGCGGACGCAGCTTCGAGCAAACCGTGTCTCTCAAGCAACGCCTGGATCACGCTCGCTTCTGAATCGTCGAGTTCGACGTACGGCAGGCGCGGCCCACCGACGGGGACGCCGATCATGTTGAGCGCCGCCTTGATGCTGCAGGCGGCTGGCGCGATGGCCATGTCTCGGTACACGTCGGAGAGCGAGGCATCGATCTGCGCTCGGTTCTCCGGTTCCATAACCATCCGCTTCATTTCATCTCCAAATAGGTGGCTGCCGGTGAGGATCCCGCCTGCTTCGCCCATGTCCAGCACGGTCGCGAGCAGGTCGTCGTTTCCGGCGTAAAGCTGGACGCCGTCGATCTTGGCGACGTTGTCAGGGTTGGCCTGCTTGAGCCCGATGATGTGCTCAAAGCTCTGGGCCAGTTCGGCAATGAGGTCGTTAGGCATATCGGCCCCGGTGCGCGAAGGAATGTTGTACAGCACGATCGGCAGGTCAGTGGACCCATTCACAGCTTCGTAATGCTTAATGATCCCGCGCCGGCTCGGCCGGTTGTAGTACGGGTTCACCGAAAGCAGCGCGTCGGGGCGCAGTGCCGTCGCCGCCTCCGTGAGCTTGATCGCATGGCGGGTGTCGTTTGAGCCGACGCCGGCGATCACCTTGCCGTGTGGATGCGAGGCTCGCATCTCGCTGACCATCAGCTCGATGAAGCCCAGGTGCTCGGCGTCGTCGAGCGTGGCCGCCTCGCCGGTGGTGCCGCATGCCACGACACCGTCGCAGCCATGGTCCATCAGGTGTCGCAACAGCGCCACCGCCGCGGCCTCGTCAACGCGGCCTTCCGCGTCGAACGGCGTCACGACTGCTGTGATGATTGTTCCTAGGTCTACGGTCATCTGCTTTTGATCATCTCACAGGAGATGCTCAAGGCCGATCGTGAGCGGCTCGGAGAGGCTCGCGACCTTGCGAACGGCCAGCAAAACACCGGGCATGAACGATTCACGGTCAATTGAGTCATGGCGGATCGTCAGCGTCTGCCCCAGATCGCCGAGGATCACTTCCTCATGCGCAACCAGTCCCGGCAGGCGGATCGAGTGGATCGGCGGCAAGCCCTTGTCGGGCGCGGCAGCCTGCATCAGCTCGGCGGTGCGCTTGGCGGTCCCGCTCGGCTTGTCCAGCTTGCGGTCGTGGTGGAGTTCGATGATCTCAGCGGAGCGCATGTACTTGGCGGCGCGCGCCGCGAACTCCATCAGCAGCACGGCACCGATCGCGAAGTTGGGCGCCATCACGATGTTGGCGCCGCTCAGACCACGGACCTCGTCAACATCAAAGCCGGTGGTTCCGACGACGACGTGGACTCCCGCGGCGACCGCGGTTTTGATGTTGGCGACGGCGGTCGCCGGTATCGAGAAGTCGACCAGGACGTCCGGGTGCTGCACGCCAAGCGCAGCACTCAGATCCAACCCCAGAGCCGGGTCGATCCGAGCCACCAGCTCCATGTCCTGCGCACCTTCAACAGCCTCGCAGACCGTCTCGCCCATACGGCCCGCGGCACCGCTCACAGCTACGCGGATCACGCTGCCTGGGCCACGTTGAGGTTCGCCAGGGCCTCGTCGAAGCGCTCCTCGTCAGGCCCGATGCCAGCGACTGAGAGCCGCTGCGGATCCCAGAGCTCGGTGGCGAGCTCTTCAAGGTCTGAGAGCGAAACGTTGTCGATGTGGGAGACAACCTCGTCCAGCGACAGCAGTGGTGCCTGCGCCAGCGTCTCTGATCCGAGCCGGCTCATGCGCGCACCGGTCGACTCGAGCGCCAGCAGCACGCGGCCCTTGAGGTTCTCCTTGGCACGCTCGAGCTCGTCGGCTGTGGCCGGCTGTTGCGCGAGCTTCTCCAGCTCGCCGGCCACGACCTTCATCGCCTCGGCGATGTTGTCCGGCCGGGTACCGACGTACAGCCCGACCTCACCGGAGTCGTGGTAGGCGCTCGTGAACGAGTAGACCGAGTACGCGAGGCCGTACCGCTCGCGCACCTCCTGGAAGAGCCGCGACGAAGAGGTGCCGCCGAAGATCGTGTCGAGCACGCGCAACGCGTAGCGGCGATCGTCGTGACGCGAAAGCCCTGGGCCTCCGAGGCAGACGTGGAACTGCTCGGTGTCTTTGCGCTCGAAACGGCGTCCGGCTTGAGCCGCTGGCGGTGCTGCCTGTAGAGCGGCGGCGGAGCCGTTGGCGCCACGACCGCTGACGCCCTCAAGGCGCTCAACCGTGAGCTCGACCAGCTGATCGTGATCGACAGCCCCAGCGGCTGAAATCACGATGTTCGCGGGCGCATAGCGCGCCGCGTGGAACTTGGCGATCTGCTCCACCGGCGTGTCGGCGATCACCGGGGCGTAGCCGATGATCGAACGCCCGAGCGGGTGGTCGCCGAAGACGGCGGTTCCCAACAGATCGAAGACCTTCGCCTGCGGGTCGTCCTCGTACATCGCGATCTCTTCGAGGATCACAGCGCGCTCAGAGTCGACATCATCGAGCGAGGGCCGGAAGACCATGTCGCAGATCACGTCGAGCGCCTTGGGCACGTGCTGGTCGATCACTCGCGCGTAGACGGAGGTCGTCTCCTTGCCCGTGCCGGCGTTGAGCTCAGCGCCCATTCCGTCGAAGATCTGGTCGATCTCGAGCGAGCTGTACTTCGACGAGCCCTTGAAGAGCAGATGCTCCAGCAGATGCGAGAGCCCGGCCTCGGATTCGGACTCGGCCCGGGAGCCGGTTCCGATCCAGAAGCCGAGCGAGACGGATCGGACGGAGGGCATAGCCTCCGTCACGATCCGTACGCCCGAATCGAGCGTCGTTAGTCGATGCTCGAACGCCACTATTAGCTGCGGTCGGGGTCGCTATCGCGGACGCGGCCGTCACGGCCACCACGATCACGACCGCCGCGGGAGTCACGGTCACGCGGACCGCGGTCACGGTTCGGGCGCTCGGGGCGTGCGCCGCCGCCGCCACCGCCGTCACCGCTGCCGACCGTTGCGAGCTCCTCAACGGTCTTGCCGGCGACATCCGGATCCTCGGCCATGCGCAGGCCGATGCGGCCACGCTCGCGGTCAACTTCGACCACGCGGACCGAGATCTCGTCGCCCTTGTTGAGTACCTCTTCGACGGTCGCGATCCGACGACCTGGGGCGACGTTCGAGATGTGCAAGAGGCCGTCTGTGCCCTTTGCCAGCTCCACGAAGGCGCCGAAGGTCGTGGTCTTGACGACCTTGCCGTTGAACGAGTCGCCGACTTCGACTTCCTTGGTCATCGACCGGATCCGGTCGACAAGCGCGTCGCCGAGCTCACGGTTCGAGGCGTAGACAAGGACCTGGCCCTCGTCGTTGACGTCGATCTGCGACTCGAACTCCTCCTGAAGTGCGCGGATCGTCTCGCCGCCCTTGCCGATCAGCAGACCGATCTTCTCGGGGTCGATCTTGACGCTGGAGATGCCCGGTGCGTACTTGGAGAGCTCCTCACGCGGAGTCTGGATGACCTTGTCCATCTCGCCGAGAATGAACTCGCGAGCGACCTTGGCCTGAGCCAGCGCGTCGCGCATGATCTCGAACGTGACGCCCGTGATCTTGATGTCCATCTGCAGGGCGGTGATGCCCTCGGTCGTACCGGCCACCTTGAAGTCCATATCTCCGAGATGGTCCTCAACGCCGGCGATGTCGGTGAGGATGACGTAGTCGTCGCCCTCCTTGATCAGGCCCATCGCGATACCGGCCACCGGTGACTTCAGCGGCACGCCGGCGTCCATCAGGCTCAGCGAGGAGCCGCAGACCGACGCCATCGAGCTCGAACCGTTCGACTCAAGGATGTCCGAGACGACGCGGATCGTATACGGGAAGTCCTCCTGGCTCGGGATCATCGGAACCAGAGCGCGCTCTGCGAGCGCACCGTGGCCGATGTCACGACGCTTGGGACCGCCCATGCGGCCAGCTTCACCGACGCTGAACGGCGGGAAGTTGTAGTGGTGGAAGTAACGCTTGGTCGTTTCCAGACCGAGCGTGTCGAGACGCATCTCCTCACGCGTCGTGCCCAGCGCGACGCTTGAGAGCGCCTGCGTCTGACCGCGCGTGAACAGCGCCGAACCGTGGGTTCGCGGGGTGATGCCGACCTCAATCGAGATCTGGCGGATCTGCTCCGTGCCACGACCGTCCGGGCGCTTCTTCTGGATCGCGATGCGCTCGCGAATCATGGTCTTCTCGAGCTTGTCGAACACACGCTTGGCCGCGGTGACCTTCTCGGCGTAGCCCTCAGCCTCGGGATCACCCGAGTACTGGGCGACGACCGCAGCCTTGACCTCTTCGGTCGCGTCCTGGCGCTCCAGCTTGTCCTCAACCTGAGTCGCGGCGTCAAGCGCAGCCCCGTGAGAGTTCTGCACCTGCGAGTAGAAGTCGGCGTCGACCTGAGGAACGTTGACCACGCTCTTCTGCTTGCCGGCCTTCTCACGCAACTCGTCCTGAGCGGCGCAAAGCTTCTTGATCGCGTCATGGGCGATGTCGAGCGCGTCGAGGATCTCCGCTTCGGGGATCTCGTTGGCGCCGGCCTCGACCATCAGAATGCCCTCGCTGGTGCCGGCCACGATCAGATCGAGGTCGGTGTTCTCCAGCAGGTCTTCCTCATTGGGGTTGACGACGAAGTTGCCGTCGATCTTGCCGATCCGCACCGCGCCGACCGGGCTGGGGAACGGGACGTCGGAGACCATCAGGGCCGCCGAGGCGCCGTTCAGCGCCAGCATGTCGTAGGGGTTGACGTGGTCGACGGACATCGGCAGGGCCACGAGCTGGGTCTCATACCGCCAGCCCTTGGGGAACAGCGGCCGGATCGGGCGGTCGATCAGCCGCGAGGTCAG
>PLES01000156.1 GCA_003137075.1 Solirubrobacterales bacterium | reverse complement strand
AAGATCAACGTCAACGCCGTGGCGTTCGGCTTCGTCGACACCCGTCTAACCCACGCCCAGACAAGCGATTCGCGGATGATGGTAGGTGACGCGGAGGTTCAGCTCGGGATTCCCGATAGCGTGATCGAACAGGCTCCGGCGGCAATCCCGCTGGGACGGGCGGCAACCGCGTTGGAGGCGGCCTCGGTGATTCTCTTCCTCTGCTCGCCATGGTCGAACTACGTGCACGGGCAGGTGATCACCGCCAGCGGTGGTTACCTCGGAGGCATGGACTAGGCGGTGAGTTCGATGCGCGCCGATCCTGTCGCCACCGCCTGGCCGGCGGCGTTGATCGTCTCGAGACTCAGCTCCAGCGCAGCGGTGTCGCCGTTGACCGTCAGCGAAGTCACCTCGGCGCGGGCGGTGAGGGTGTCCCCCGGCCATACCTGACGTGAGAACCGCATGCTGAACTTACGCAGGGCCGCGTTTGCGAACCAGTCGGTGAGCAGCCGTCCGCTCATTCCCATCGTCAGCATCCCGTGGGCGAAGATCGTGGGGTAGCCGGCGACCTCGGTGTTCCAGAGCTCATCGGTGTGCTGCGGCGAGAAATCACCGGAGGCCCCGGCGTACATCAGGATCTGCGCGCGCGTGAGGTTCTCAACAAGTACCTGCTCGCGTTTGGTACCGACCGGGACGTCTGCCGGGCGAAGAGGAGGAACCGGATACGCGACCTGCTCCCAGGCGGTTGAGGCGGCCGCCGGACTGGCCCCCACTGCAGCGTCGCCATCGGTGGCGGCGGCGGCGCCGGCGCCAGTGCCAGCACTGGGGTCAATCTTCGCCTCGGTTGTCACGACGACGGTGGTGCTGCGCACAACCGGGGCGCCGTCACGCAGGAACTCCGCGATGTAGCTGTCGAACCACAGCCGCCCGCCCCGCGACCCGGCCTTCTCCCAGCTTTCGCCGGCCTGTTGCTGAACATCGAGCAGGTCACCCGGGTGCAGCAGCCCGAAGTNNCGGCTGGCAGCCGAGGGCGTCATCGGCCGCGGTGTGTCTCGGCATGGAAACTCGTGCCGCCGGCGTTCCCTGGCCCGGCCGCGGCGGCCGGTGGCGGACCGCTTGAGCTCTCCGCCGCCGACCCGTACCACTGCTCGCCGATCCGGGGGCGGTACGGGAAGCTGCGGTCGTAGTGGATGCTGCCCTCAACGAACGTCGGTGGCGCGATCACGTGCTCGCTACCGGTGGCCAGGTCTTCCCCGGCGTAGTAGACAGGGTTGGCGTCTCCGATCGCCCGGGCGAACATCATGATCTGCCCGGCCTCAACCGGGAACTTCTGGGCCGTCATCGCGAGCTGGACCTCTGTGCAGCCGCNNCGCCTCGACCGCGTCGAAGCTGCGAAGCGTCTCGACGTTGCCGCGCATCAGCTCGGCTTTGGCGATCTTCCCGGACTCGGTCAACGGGAAGGTTGGGCAGAGATCGATGTAGCGCGGCAGCTTGTGCGCCGAAAGCTGATGCTCGAGCCAGGAGCGGATCTCCGCGGGTTCAAGGTCCTCACGGGCGGCCACGACAAACGCCTTGACCTCCTCCTGCCGGACCGCATCTGGCACGCCGATCACCGCCACGTGGACTATGTCGGGGTGCTCATTCATCACGGCCTCGATCTCCAGCGCGGAGATGTTCTCGCCCGCCCTTCGGATGATCTCCTGTGAACGGCCGGCAAAGTAGAGCGCGCCGTCTGGGCCGATGATGCCGCGGTCTGATGAACGGAACGCGTCATCTCCCGGATCATCACCTCCGTAGGCGGGACCGTTCAGGTATCCGCCCGAGGCGAGCGTCGACCGTACGATGATCTCGCCGATGCCGTCCGCCCCGGCCGCCAGATCGTCTGCCGGCCGGATCCATGCCTGATTGCCAGGCAGCGGCCAGCCGCAGAACCTCGCTCCCGGGATCGCGTGCCGGTATCGAGAGTGCTCAGCGGGATCCATGCCGAGGTTCGCTGTAACCGGCGCTCCGGTTTCGGTGCTGCCGTATACCTCAGCGACCTCGAAACCGTAGCGACGCTCGCACAACTCGGCGAGCGCGTGGTCGCCAACGCCGATCACAAGGCGCAGGCGGTGACCGCTCTCCTGCGGTGTTTCCGGCAGTGAGTAAAGGATGCGGAACATCGCGTCGAGCATGCAGGTGTAGCTGACGCCGTAGCGGTTGACGTCACTCCAGACCTGTCTGGGATGGAACCCGTCGGCAACGAAAACCTCAGCCCCGCCAAGCCACGAGATCAGGCCGACGTGACGCAGCGCCGACTGATGGTGAATCGGGGTCACCATGTAGCCGACGTCGTCCGGACCCAGCCGGTAGTGCCGTGACACCGCCAGCCAGTGGTTGAGCAACGCCTCATTGGTGGCGACCACAGCTTTCGGCAGTGACGTAGTACCCGAGGTGAAGAGGATCTCCGCGACGTTATGCGGCTGCGGCTCTTCGATGACGGTAATCGGCGACTCGAGCAGATCCTCAACCGAGACGCTGCCCTCCTCGCGGCCAAACGGCAGCAGGCGAGCGCTCTGGGCGCCCGCGATCGACGCCAGCACCTCACGGACGATGTCAAGCTGCTCACGCGCGCCGACGATCGCAGCCGGTGAAAGCACCTGGATCGCGTGAGCCAGCTCTCGCGCGGTCGCCTTCAGACTCGCGAAGCAGGCGGTCAGACCCGCTCGGTGACAGGCGAGCCAGACGAGGCAGGTTTCGGCGTTGTTGACACCGAGGATCAGCACCCGGTCGCCGCTTGAGAGCCCCAGCCCGATCAGGCCAGAGGCGACGCTCTGCGCTGCCTCGCAGAAGCGCCCGTAGGACCACACCGCCTCCGAGGTCCTGATCGCCGTATGGTCGGGAGCGATCCGGGCCTGTTCACTGATCGCTGCCCAGACCGTCAGCGGCGCCGTTGGACCACTCACGCGTCTGGAGCGTTGACGAGGTCAGTGCCTCTCATCAGCCGGCCGAGCTCATCCGAAGATGCCGCCGCCTGCAGTCTGCCGCCACTAGCGACGTATCCGCGGCTCGCGATGCTGAGCGCGAACGGGAGCTGCTGCTCGACCATCAGCACCGCCAGCCCGGCTGACGCCGCTCGTACCAACGCCGTGCCGAGCCGTTCGATGCTGCGTGGCGAGAGACCGAAGGAAAGTTCGTCAACGAGCAGCAGCTTGGGGTCGGTCGCCAGGCACCTGCCCATCGCGAGCATCTGCTGCTGCCCACCGGAGAGCAGCCCGGCCTTGCGATTGCGGCACTCATGCAACTCCGGGAACACCTCAAACACGCGTGCGGGGCTCGCCTTCGCCACCTTTAGGTTCTCGAGCAGCGTCAGTCCGCGAATGATCGCGCGTTCCTCTGTGATCAGGGCCAGCCCGTGCTTTGTCACGCGGCGGTTGAGCGAGCCGCTGACGACCTTGTCTGCGAGGGTGACGGTGCCGTCGATCGGGGCCAGCAGACCGGCGATTGTGTTCACCGTCGTGGTCTTACCGGCGCCGTTGCGTCCGAGCAACGCCACGATCTCGCCCGCGGCAATCTGGATGTTCATATTCGAGATGACCGGCACCTGGTTGTAGCCGACCGTCAGGTCCTTGGCGTCAAGCGCAAGCGCAAGCGCATTCATGCGAGCTCCGCCTCATCGCCGCCGGCGGCCGAGCTGATCACGGGAGCCGCACCTGCAATTTCCTCATCGATCACCACTTCGGTGTCGATCTCGACACCGAAGTAAGCCGCCTGTACGCGATCGTCGGAGAGCACGCCCTCAGGCGGTCCCTCGTAGATCACCTTGCCCATGTCGAGCACGATCACCCGCGAGCAGGAGGCAAGGACAAAGTCGACGTCGTGGTCGACGAGCAGCACGCCGGTGCCAAGGCTGCGGGAGATCGAGGTCAGCAGCGAGATCAGATGGGTTCTGGTGGCGGCGTCGAGACCGGCGCCAGGCTCGTCGAGACAGAGGCAGCCAGGTTGGCGCGCGAGCGCGCGCGCCAACGCTGCGATCTGCCTGGTGCCGTAGGAGACCTGGTCTGGACGCAGGTGGCCGAACGGCGCGAGCCCCATCACCGAGAGCAGCTCATCGAGTTCCGGGTCTCTGTGGCTGCCATCGTGGATCAGCCCCCGGATCAAGCCGCGCAGTGTGAGATCGTCGCCCGCCAGTGCGACGTTCTGGCCGAGGTCCATGTCCGAGAAGAGCTCCAGTGACTGGAAGGTCCGTACCACGCCGAGGCGCGCGCGCTGGTGCGGCCTCAGGCGATCCACCGCCGTGTCGTTGAAACGCACCGTGCCCTCATAGTGGTTGAGGAAGCCAGTGATCACGTCGATCAGCGTCGACTTGCCGGCGCCGTTGGGGCCGATCAGGCCGACCACCTCGCCGGGCGCGATCCTCAGGGTCACGTGGTCAAGTGCCGCCACCTTGCCGAAGCGCAGCGTGATGCCTTCGACGCTCACCGCCATCGGGCTCACCGCGCCTCGCAACGTCTCCAGTTTGCTCGCCGGTGCCGCCTCACCCACGGCGGCAACTGAGCTCAGCGAGGGGAGCGAGATCTCAGTCTCATGGGTACCGCGCAGCTTCGACCAGAGATGTCGTGCCTGCTTGATGTTGAACTCGACGACGCCACCGGGTGACTGCAGGACCGTCAGCAGCACCACGACCCCGGCAAGCAACTCGAGCCAGTTCGATGGCGAGGTCACCGATGAAAGGATCTGCGGTCCGACGGTACCGGAGAGCGTGCTCGATCCGAGCAGCGCCCCGGAGACCCAGCCGATGCCGCCGACCACCGCGCCGACGGTCACGTCGAGGCTGTTGTTGGCTGTGAAGAGGCTGAAGTTCGCAATCGAGAAGTTCCACTCGATCAGCACGCCGGCCAGGCCGGCCAGTGCGCCGGCGATCGCGAACATCGCCAGCTTGGTGCCGGTAACCGAGATGCCGAGCGCCGCGGCGGCGCGCTCGTTCGCGCGCACGGCGAGCGCCTGCCGGCCACCGCGGCTGCGGCGGATGCGGCTTACCGCAATCGCCGACAGGCCGAATGCCACAAGTGCCAGCGTGCCGAACGCGTGCGGGTAGAAGGTTCCGCCGAAGTTGATGCCGAACAGCGAGAGGCTGGGCAGGGGATTCGTGCCCAGATGTTCCCCGGTCCAGATGCTGTCGACGATCATCGCCTCGACGACGCCGGCCAACGCCAGCGTCGCGACGGCAAGGTTGTTGCCGCGTGTCCGGACGGCGGGAATCGCAAGCACGAGACCGGCGAGCGCCGTGCAGATGACCGCAAGGATCCCGGCCGGCAGCGCTGGGATCTTGGCCAGCTCGGTGAAGACCGCAAGGAAGAAGGCGCCGAGGCCGGCCATCGAAAGCTGGGCCAATGAAAGCTGCCCGGTAAGACCCGAGACGACCACAACAGACAGCACGACGATGCCCATCAGGAAGGTCGTGGTTATGGCTCCCAGCCAGACCCCGTGAACCGACTGCACGATGATCACGCCGGCTATCAGGTAAAGACCGTGGCGCCACCGCAGGCGGCCTGGGCCAAGCGACGGCAACTGCCCGACGATCGTGCCCTTGCCAGGTAGCTGCGAGCCGCGCATGGTCAGCAGTACCACGATCGCGAGCAGTGGGATCGCCGCGGTCCAGCCGTTTGCACTCCATGAGAACTGGCTGATCTCGGACTCACCGATACCAAGCAGCAGCCCTCCGACGAGCGCCAGCCAGACGGAGCTGAAGCTCCCGATCAGCGCGGCGGCCATCGCGGGGATGATCAGGTTGGCAAGGTCCTGGACATTGAGTCCGGAGAAAGGCGCGGCGAAGACGATTGCAAGCGTGGCGACGGCCGATCCGACCGCCCAGGAGGCTGCGCCGATAGCGTCGCGCGAGAGGCCGATCGACATCGCGACGACTCCGTTCTCCGCCACCGCCGTCGTCGCCAATCCGATCCGCGTGTACTTCAGCAGCAGCCACACGATCAACGCGACCGCCACGGCGATCGCTGTGAGCACCGCGCCCTCCTGCGGCAACACCACGCTGCCGATATGCCAGTCGCCAACAGGCAACAATGACGGCACCGAGACGCTCTCTCCCTGGGGCGCGAACGCCAACACGGAGACCGCGACCAGAATCAGGAAGAGGCCGAGCGACGCCACGACCCTGCTGAGGGCAGTCGCGTTGCGCAGACGTCTCATCACCACCAGCTGAATCACCGATCCCATGAGGCCCGAGGCGATCAGCGCCAGCGGCAGGGCAANNCGTTCTGATTCAGTCGGTAGAAGACATAGGCGAAGAAAACGCCAGTGGCACTTGCAGCGAAGTTGATGACACCGGACCCTCGGTAGGTGATTACCAACCCAATACCGAGTAGGCCGAAGATCGCACCTGAGCCGAGGCCCAGGGTTGCGAAATTGACGATGTTCATCTCATCCCCTCGTCTGCAGGTGTGCCACTGGCGGTCTTACTAGTTGTTGACTTCTGCGCCGGTGAACAGGTCTACGTACGGCCCGTCGTCAACCCAGGTGCCTTTCTTGTAGACAATCCTGCGCGCATACGGCGAGAAGATCCGCGAGCCGAGGAAGTTCTTCGCCGGCTTCGCGAAGTCGACCGGCGGAGTAATGCCCGGTGAGTAGCTGCTCATCGCTGACATGTACTTCTCGATGTTGGCCGCGCTCAGCGTTGAGATGTGCTCGGTCACGTAGTCGATCAGGTAGATCTCTTCCCAATCCACCGCACCGGTTGCGTTGAGCGCTTTCGGCGACGGGCTGTACTTGTCGGTCTGGGCAACCCATTCCTTGACGGTCGGGTTCGAGGTGTCGCTCGGCTCGTCAGAGTCGTCGTACACGTACAGCTTGTTGACCGTGGAGGTACCTAGCGAAGCAACCGTCTGTGGTGACAGGTAGGACAGACCCGTTGCGACCTTGATCGGAGTCGGGGATGCAAGTGCAGCCCGGATCAGACCGACCTCGGTGGCGCTGTCACCGCTGACGTCGACGCAGTCAGCACCATCCTTCACGGCGTCCGCGATGTACGGCGCCATGTCTGGCGTGTTCTGCGGGACGATCACGCCCGGAGCCGGCTTGATGCCGAGCGCCGATGCGCCCTTCTGGAAGTTCTTGATGAACAGCGCGAGCGTGGCCGCGGGATAGTCGAGCGCGCTCACGTACGAGCCCTTCTTGCACCCGGCGATCTTCATCATCGCCGCGCCTGACAGAGCTGTGGTCGCGCCGCCGCCATAGAGCGAGAATGAGTTCGCGCTCGTGTAGGTGGCCGGGTCGATCAGTGCGTTGATGTCAACGATGTGGTTCTTTGCGAGCAGGCCGACATACGGCTCCTCAGCTGCGAGGCTGACCACGGCGTCGACTTTGTCCGACACGGCCTGCTGGCCACATGCCAGTGATGAGTTGGCGTTGTTCGACGCGTCGCAAGTGATCAGATCGAACTTCCGCGCGCCGGTGCTGGCGGCCGAGGCGTTGATCGCCTTGACGGCGGCGGTCCACGAGTTGGCCCACTGGTAGTAGAGGCCACCGGTATTTGACAGGTCGATGATCGCCATCACCTTGACCTCGGTCTTGCTCGTCGCGTGCGAGACCGCTTTCGCCTGCGAGGCACTCGCGCAGACCACCGCCACAAGCGCTGCCGCCGCGGTTGCGGCGACCGCCCGCGCTTTCCATTTGCTTACGAAATCCATCTTCATCAGTCCTCTCCTCCTCATGAGATAAACGAAAACCCACCGCCGCTAAGTCGACGGTCGTTGACCGCCGTGACGCAGCTGGCACGCTGGGACCCGGGACCGCTGCGAAGAGCGCGGCCGGTCGAGGTCGCAGGCGGTCTCATGGGCCATACCTACTGGGCGCGCTGACCGCCGAATCAGAATCAAACGGTGCTCCTCTCCTCGCTGCTCGCGGCTTCCAGATATGGACGCCGCCTTCCGGTGGAGACATCGCACAATCAAAATGGTGGAGATCGATTGTGCGATTTCCCACAACCCGAGACGTTTATATCATCTCAACGATATATCTGTCTAGGTTGTACCCTGCCTGCTTACAACGGAAGGACAGCGATCAACCCAAAGCTCCGGAGTTGCCCGACCGAACGCTTCAGCCGACCGTCGGGATAGCACCGCCGTCGACAGGCAATGTCACCCCGGTGATCCAGTCGGCGTTTGCCGATGCCAGAAAGCAGACCGCGTCGGCGATCTCAGCTGGCTCTCCGATACGCCCAGCCGGAATCGGTGAGCGCGCGAGCGTTCGCGCCATCACCGCCTCGGGCGTGCGGCCGGTCGCGATCGCCGCGGCGAGCGTGTTCGCCTCAACTAGCTCAGTGCGCGTTATCCCGGGCAGCACGCAGTTGCAGCGCACTCCGTCAGCCGCGAACGAATCGGCCACGACCTTCGTGAAGTGGATCATTGCCGCCTTGGCCGCGCCGTAGATCAGATGGTTCGGGTTTGGCAGCTTCGCGGAGATTGAGGAGACGTTGATGATCCGCCCCCAGCGCTGTTCGACCATCTGCGGCAGAAACTGCCGGGTGAAGCGGACCGCGCTGAGGAAATTCAGGTCAAGCCCCGCGTCCCACTGCTCGTCGGTGCTCGCCAGCAGCTTGGCCGAGGTCGCGAGTCCAACGTTGTTCACGAGGATGTCAACCGAGCCGAACTGGGCCGCGGCCACTTTCGCGAGCACTTTCTCCGCAGACGATCGGTCGCTCACATCGCAGACGACGGCGAGGGCACTGCCACCAGCTGACTTGATCTGAGCGGCGGCCTGTGCCAGCTCGTCCGCCCCACGCGCACAGAGCACCACGGCTGCGCCCTCCTGCGAGAGCCGCGTCGCAATCGCTAGCCCGATGCCCTTGCTAGCCCCGGTCACGAGCGCGGTGTGGCCGTTTAGCCCTAAGTCCACTGGAGCCTCCCGCCGATTCGCTCGATCCGGTTCCTTCCCTGAAGCATTGCAATCATGTATATGGTTATACGGCAGGGCGTAAGGGAGCGTCTGCACCTGAGCCGCAGCGGCGACTCGTGAGCGATCAGAGAGGAACTTTCAGATCATGGCGATCACAGCGACGAGGACCGAAACGTCGGAGCGGGTCAAGGCGGCCCGGATCGATCTGGCCGCAGCGCACCGACTGGCGGTTCGAGACGGCCTCAACGAGGGCACCTGGAACCACCTCACATTGAGCCATCCGGAGGACCCAGAGCGAATGCTGATGACGCCTCCTGACACCCACTGGTCACAGGTCACGGCTAGTTCGCTGCTGGATGTCGGACCGGACTTCCATCCCGACGGGTCGGCCTGGATCGCATATCGCATTCACTACCCGGTGCACTCGGCCCGCCCTGACGCACGTTGTGTTCTGCACGTCCACAGCCCCGCGATAAAGGCGATGTCGATGCTCCAGGACTGCCGTCTACGGATGGTCGACCAGAGCGCGCTGATGTTCTACAACCGTTGCGCGGTGACCGAGGAGTTCGATGGCCTGCAGGACGCCAACACCGATCAAGGCAAGGTCATGGCGCAGTCGATGGGCGAGAACTGCAGCGTGCTCTTCTTGCGCAACCACGGCGCCGTGGTAACCGGCCCGACCGTCGGTAAGGCGTACTCAGAGCTTTACATGCTCGAGCGCACCTGTGCCTCTCAGCTGATGGCGCTTGCCACCGGACTGCCGCTGACCGAGCTCAGCGAGCAGCAGATGCAGGTTTTCACCGCGCGCACCAAGGTCGATCAGGAGCAGAACGACACCGGCGGGATCCTCGACCGCAGCTTCGCGGCGATGAAGCGCGTGCTTGACGCGACCGAGCCTGACTACCGGGATTGATCAGCCTTGTAGTCCTCGCGCCCCAGTTCCTGCCGCCTGACGCAGCGCAGCGGCTGCCCGCGGCGATGGCTGAGCTAGAGGTGACGGTAGTCCCATACAAGCTTTACGACGGTGGCAAGCTGAGCAGGGCAGAGCGCTCTGAGCCGCAGCTGTCCAACGCGGATTGGGATCGCATTGCGGGCGCAGACGTAGTCGTCGCGCTCGAGCTTCCCGACGGTCTGCTGTCGCGTGCTCCGGCGCTGCGCTGGGGGCAGGCGATCGGCGCCGGGACCGACCATCTGCCTCTCGACGAGATGGCTTTGCGCGGGATTGTTGTGACAAACGCCTCGGGCGTGGCGGCTGGGTCGATAGCCGAGTTCGTAATCGGTCGGCTGCTCCAGGAGTGCAAGAGCTTCCGCCAGCTCGACCGCTTCCAGCAGGAGAAACGCTGGCAGGCGCAACACGGCGATCGTCTGGCCGGCCGCACGATCGGCATTGTCGGTCTGGGCGCCATCGGGCGCGCGACGGCACGCCTCGCGCGGGCTTTCCAGATGCGTGTGGTTGCCACTCGCCGCAGTGCGCACCGCGACGACAACGATCCCGATGTCGACCGGCTGTTCGCGGCCGATGACCTTGATCTGATGTTGTGTGAATGCGACATCCTGGTGATCTGCGCGCCCGCCGGGCCGCAGACCGACGGTTTGATCGCAGCGCCCCAACTGGCCGCCCTGAAGCGCGGCGCGATCCTTTGCAATGTCGCCCGCGGCAGCCTGCTCGACGAGGCTGCACTGATCGCCGCGCTCAATTCAGAGCAGCTGTCGGCGGCGATCCTGGATGTCGTTCAGACCGAGCCGCTAACGGCCACCAGCCCGCTGTGGACCGCTGCCAACTGTTATCTCTCCGCGCACACGGCCACGTCCCACGTGGGTTACCCGGAGGCACTGCTTGAGCTGCTGAGCAGAAACCTCCGACACTTCGCGTCAGGTGACGATCTCGAAAACACCGTCAGCGCCCGTTAGCGCACCCCCGCAGGGGTGCGCAGATCAGCTCTGGCGGGCCGGCTGCAGGCTGTAGAACTCGGCAGCCTGGTCCGCGCTGAACGACGCGGCTTCGCCCTGGTGCATGACGTCTCCGTGTGAGAGCACCAGAACCGTATCCGCCAGCGCCAGCGCACGCGTCACGAACTGCTCGACGATGATGATCGTCGACCGTCCCTTGAGACCCTCGAGCAGCTTGAAGAGGTTCGCGACGACGCCCGGCGCGAGTCCGTGGGACAGCTCGTCCGCAATCAGCAGCTTCGGCGGCCTGACCAGCAACCGCGCCAGCGCCAGCATCTGCTGCTCGCCACCGGACAGCTTGCCGGCCGCCACCCGCTTGCGGCGGTCGAGGTTGGGGAAGAGCTCGTAGGCAGCGGCGATGTTTGCCTTCGACGTCGAGCGGTCGGTATGGAACCCCATCTTGAGGTTCTCCTCGACGGACAACGAGGGAAAGATCGCACGTGCGTCCGGAAGGTGACCGACGCCGAGACGAGCACGCGCATATGAGGGATATGAGCGGAAATCAACGCCGTCGATGTTGATGGCGGTGGCCTCGCTGCGGATCACTCCGCTCAGCGCGTTGGCGAACGACGTCTTGCCGGCGCCGTTCGGCCCGAGCACCGCCAACGCTGTCCCAGGCTCGATCGTGACCGACACCGGCCGCAGAGCGGTGACCTCGCCGTACCGCACTGTGAGGTCGACAACCTCGACGTGTGCGGGGCCGCTGCCCACCACGCCCTCGTCAAGCGCGCTGCGCAACATCATGCTGATCCTCTCCCTCACCGGTGGTCATAGCCTCGCTACTGGCGAGTTCTGCAGCCGTCGCGGCGTCGGTTGCGGCATCTGAAGTCGGCGCGTCGGCTTCGGCCTCCTCACCGAAGTAGGCGACGCGCAGGGAGTCTGATCCGAGCACTTCATCCGGCGACCCCTCGGCGATCACCTTGCCGAAGTCGATCGCGATCATCCGGTCGGAGACGAGCCGCGCGAACTCGAGGTTGTGCTCGATGACCATCAGCGCCATGGAATGTTCCTTCCGGATCGCCTGAAGCGCCGCCGCGACCGCGCGCGCCTCTGGTTCCGGTAGGCCAGAGACCGGCTCGTCGAGCAGCAGTACCTTCGGACGCGAGGCCAAGGCGCGCGCCATGTCGACCATGCGCACAACGCCGACGGACTGCGTGCTCGCCAGCTCGTCAGCAACCGCTGCCAGACCGAGCTTGTCGAGCAGCGCGACCGGACCGAGTTCGCTGGTGTCGGACTTAGCGGCGTCCTCAAGGCGCTTGCGCTGCGAGACGAAGCGGCCGCTGCCGGCGCCGTGCGGAGTGCCGGCCGCATATCCGAGCAGCACGTGCTCCCAGACGGTCATGCCGTCGAACAGCGAGAGGGTCTGGAACGTACGAGCGAGTCCACGATGGGCACGACGAGCTGGGGGCAACCGCGTTACGCGGTCCCCGTAAAGCACCACCTCGCCCGGATCGGGGCGACGGTTTCCGGCGATCACGTCGATCAGGGTCGTCTTGCCGGCGCCGTTCGGTCCGATCAGCCCGACCGTCTCACCTTCGGCGACCTGCAACGAGACATCGCTCAGCGCGACGACACCGCCGAAACGGACCGTTATGCCTTGCAACTCAAGAGCTGGGCTCTCCCCCACTCCGCTCATACTAAGCCGCCCCCGTCGTTTGCTAACTGCATTTCTCCTCCTCGATGTCCACGATCTTTCGCCGGCATCGTGGCCGGGATCGGGTAAAGGTTGTCGAAGCCCGAGCGGGCAACCTCTTCGGCGAGCAGCCCCAGCGTGCGGGTGATGCCGCAGGGGCGGCGCAGCAGCGGCTGCACATGGCGCTCAAGCACCGTTAGATCATGCTCGTCGCAGAGCCCGATCGCAGCCAAGACCTGGTGCGCGTGAATGAACACGCTCTGTGCCGACTCGAGCATCAGGTACTGCAAGGCGAGTGTGTCGGCCACGGTCAGGGTCTGGTCGATCAGCCGTGCGAGGCTGAACCCAGCCAGCTCCCAAAGCCCGTCATGCGCAAGCGCTATGTCCGACAGATGCCATTGAACGGCACCGAAGTCCGCTATCCGGCGGCCGAACTGCTGGCGATCCCGAGCGTGCTCGACCGCCAGGTCGCGAGCCGTACCCAGTGCCCCGACTGTCCAGAACGCGGCGAGTACCACGTGCGCGGGAACCAGCGCGGCGAGCTCAAAGCTCTCGGCGCTGAGTTCACAGCGCACTCCGAACGGGTCCAGTGCCATGGGGCTGACGAACGGGCCCGCGCCGTCGAGCATGCGTAATGCCTGTGCCTCGTGCGTAACGATGTCAACGGCGGCTGCACGACCGACGATGTCCAGATGCTCGGCGCGCCTGACAACTCCGTCGCGAAGGTAGACCGCGCCGACCTCGCCGCGCAACGTGGCCGGTACCGCCAGCTGCTGCACCAGTGGCCAGGGGCAGACGAATGCGCCCGCCGCCGCTACGGCCAGAGCGGTTGCGGCCGCCTCTGTCTCACCCCCGCCCAGGTCCAGGTCGCGAATGCCAAGCTCATCGAGAATCGGCTTGACAACGGCGGCGCGCACCGATGGATCGGCCTCACTGCGACGCGCGAGATCGACACCGCCCGCGCGCTGCAGCGCCCCGCGCACGCCGGCTTCAAAGTCAAGCGCCTCATCGGGCCACGGTCGTTCCATCTCAGCCCTGGTCCACCATGGCGCGGGACGCCAACAGTCGTTGGATTTCGGTTGTGCCAGAGGCGATCGTCGACGAACGCGAGTAGCGCCAGGCATCCTCCGCCCAGCCGCCAAGTGCGGCGTCCTCGCTGGCGTCGATGGCGTCCGGTCCGGCGGCCTCCATCGCGACCTCAGCGACCCGCTGGTCGAGCAAGGTCGAGCCGATCCGCGCGACGCTCGGCTGGTTCGGCATGTCGCCGTTCTCCGTCGTCACGAGCGTGCGGTAGCTGAGCAGCCGGGCCACGCGCGCGTGCACTAGTTCTCGCGCATGCGCTGAGCGTAATTCGGCCGAGCCTGGGCCAGACGCCGACTGTACGGCGGGCCAGAGGTCACAGAGAATCCTGTCGCTGCGCGCATAGCGCGCGATTCCCACACGCTCGTGCTTGAGCACAACGTCGATCGCGTCCCAGCCCCTGTCGACCTCGCCGAGGACCTCATCCTCGTGGAGCACCACATCGTCGAAGAAGACCTCGTTGAGGTGGTTGGCGCCGATCATCGCTTCGATTGGGCGCACCGTGATGCCGGCTCTATCCATCGGGACCAGGAAGATCGTGATGCCCTGGTGCTTGCTGCTGCCGCGACTAGTGCGGGCCGCCAGGAAGCACCAGTTGGCAAAGGCCGCGTACGAGGTCCAAATCTTCTGGCCGTTGATGACGAAG
>PLES01000174.1 GCA_003137075.1 Solirubrobacterales bacterium | reverse complement strand
CGAAGCAGGGGAGACAGGACTCGAACCTGCAACCCCCGGTTTTGGAGTTCCCTCGGCACAGTGTTTTTCACGTGTTTTCAGGCGATTTCGGGTCGCTGAAACCCCAATAAACACGGGGCAGGAGACGAATTTGCTACTCCTTTTGCTACTCCCTGAAGAACTGCTACTCCCTGCCGAAAAACTGCTACTCCCTGTCCGAGGGGCCGCTTAGAGTGCCGGTCGATGCCCGCTCAGAAAATCGCTGTCGCGCTGGTTGTGGAGCCCGCCAATAAGGCGGGCGAGCTGCCCTACTGGGCGGCGTCCTGGCGGGCTGACGGGCGGCCGGTGAAGCGTCGGCTCGGGCCCGCGTGGCTCGCACCGAAGGGATCCGCTGACGCCAAGGAGAACGGCAGGACGTTCGGCCGGGATGGGAACTGGGTGGCGCGCAAGGGCAGGGTGCCCACGCACGCGCTGGACGAGTCAGACGCGCGCCGCCAGGCGGAGGACCTGCAGGCCGGCTGGGCTGAGCAGGTGAAGGCGCAGGAACGCGACCGTGCCCGCAAGGCGCAGACCTTCCGGATGCTCGCGCGCGGGTGGCAGGCGGACCGCCTCAAGCGCGGCAAGCACAAGGACAGCACCGCCACCGACGTGGCGTACACGCTCGCTGAGCCCGGCGTTGCGCACAAGCGCGGGGACGGCGAGTCACGTGGGCTGGTGATGCGCAGGCTCGGTGACAGGCCAGCCCATGAGATCACCTACGCGGACATCGAAGAGCTGCTGGATGAATACGACGAGCTCGGACGCGCGGGGCGAACCATCAACAAGGTCAGATCGAACCTTCGGGCGATCTTCAAGTACGGGATGGATCCCCGCAACGGCTGGAATCTGGAGAGCAACCCGGCGGTGTGGACTGAGAAGCGCGTGGAGGCGGGATCCGGTGGAGTGAGGTTCTTTGAGATCGAGCAGGTCGAGGCGATCGCGCACGCCGCCGCGACCGGTGCCTGGCGGGCGGACCCGGTGCAGTCGACGCAGAACCGCAGACAGCTCACGCTGGAGAACGAGCAGGAGGAGAACGAGCAGCTCGCCGAGCTGATCCGCTTCGCCGCGTACACGGGGCTGCGGCAGAGCGAGCTCGTGGTCCTGCAATGGTCGGACATCAACGTCAAGGAGAGGACCGCGACGGTCGAGCGGGCGCTCTCGGGCGCGACGATAGGCGCACCCAAGTCAGGCAAGACGCGGGTGGTGCCACTCGGGGCTCCCGCGTTCGACGCGCTCAGGCGCCTGCGCCGGCGTCCGAACTTCACCCATCCAGATGACTACGTGTTCGCGACACTGGCGGGTGATCGGCCCGACGCCTCGGCGCTGCGCCGTCGCTACGGCCAGGCCCGTGACGCCGCAGGCGTCCCACCGCTCACATTTCACGGCCTGCGACACACGGCCGCGTCACTGTTCATCCGCAAGATGGACGTGCAGATCGTCAAGACGATCATGGGCCACTCAACGATCAAGACCACCGAGCGCTACCTGCACGCAGTCCGTGCCGCGGACCTCGTGGACAAGGTCACAGAGGCGCTGACTCCCGCGTCGGTCAGTGAGGAGGACCGTCTCGTCGACCAGGTGCGCGCGCTCGACTCCGATGCCCGAAAGCGGCTGCTCGAGCAGATCGCAGTCGCGGCGTGATGAACGCTAAAGGCAGCAGCGGATCCGAGCAGGAAAGCCGTGACGAAAGCCGCCACGATCAGTACCCTTCTGGGCATGGAGACGTCGGCCGAATACTTCCTTCGGGTCAAGAGCCATCATCAGCGAGCGTTGCGGATACTGGGGCATCCGGTATCCCGAGCGTCGCTGAGCTCAAAGACCTCAACCGACTCATCCACGACGACGCGGGTCAACCGGAGCGCTACAAGCTCGACCAGCCGTCGCCGCTCCAAGGCTGCCTAGCGCGAGCCGCAGCGGAATAGGCGCCCACTCCCGAAGATGTCGTGCGGGTCGCGGCGATCCTCGCGCACGGGATCGCGAGCGCGCAGGCGTTCCGCGACGGGAACCGTCGCACCGCGTACTTCGCAACCCAGGTCTTCCTCGCACGCAACGGACTCGCGCACATCAGCTCCGACGCAAAAGCCGACGACACACTCGCCCGCTACCTCAACCAGGTGGTCGAGCACCAGTCCCGTATGAAGCAGGCGCCAGGACCGGAGCGATTCGAGCAGCTCTTCCTCAGACGGCTGCGTGGTCAGAAGCCGCGAAGCGCCGATTCTTGACACATGAGCGCCCCAAATGCCGTTACCAAGCCCGCGACGCCGCCGGCGTGCGGCCGCTCACGTTCCACGGCCTGCGGCATACGGCAGCGTCGCTGTTAATTCGCAAGATGGACATCCAGATCGTCAAGACGATCATGGGGCACGCCAGCATCAAGACGACCGAGCGCTACCGGCATGCGGTGCGAGCGTCAGACCTCGTGGATAACGCCCCCGAGGCGCTCGCGCATGGGCCGCTCAGCGAAGAGGACCGTCTGCTTGAGCACCTGAACTCGCTTGAACCGGAGGCTCTGACAAGAGTTCTCGAATCCGTAGGCGCGAGACCGGGAATCGGCAGGGCAATAGCGCGCGCGGTGATGCCGTTACGCTCGCGCGCCGCCTGCGGCTCTCTCGCGAAGCGAGGCGCGAGCGTAACGGCATCACCGGACAGATGCCCCAAGCACGCTTACGAAAATCATCAGAATCAGGATTTTCGTAACTAAACCTGGGGACGCTAGATAGCCCGTAGCAGCAACTATATACGTACAAAACACACGACTGAAACGGTGCGCCTGTTACAGCCCTATCTGGTGTTACGATATTCGCATGGCGGTTGCAGCTGGACAGCAGGCTGAGGCTGTGTTCACAACCCTCTACCGGGCAAGCGTGTTGGCCAAGCGGCCCGGCATTGTGGTGCTGGACGCCGACCTGCCTGCGCTCGATGAACGCTTCGGGTCCCGTGCTCGAAGTCGCGCATTAATCGCGCGACTCGAGAAAGCCGGTCGGCTACAGCCGGTGCGTCGTGGCGCGTACACCATGGTCGATGCAGGCGGCAACACCCGCGTAGGTGTCCTGGATCTGGTGGCTGCCCTCACACCCAAGCCGTACACCGTGACCGCCGGCGCGGCCCTTCAGTTCCACGGGCTGACAGACCAGCACTTTCGCCTGCTCGTCGTGCTCGTCAACACACAGCTGCGGCCTTGGAGCTACCGCGGCCAGACCATCAGGTACGCACGAACCAGCCGCAAGCTTGCAGGTGTCGGAACCCGGCCCCGCAGAACCACGGCGGTGATCGCAAACCCCGCCCGTGCGGTCGCCGACAGTCTGGATCACCCCGCGTGGGGTGTCACGCTGCCGCAGGTCGCGGAAGCGACCGATCAGCTGCTGAATCGCGACCCAGCGTTCGCAGACACGCTCGCAGCCGAGATCGCAGACAACTACGGACACGCGCTCGCGCGTCGGTTCGGATACCTGATCACGACGTTCGCTGGTGCCGACGCCGCCCGGCCGTTCCTACTGTTGAGAGGGAGTAGCAAGGCTGCCACCAAGCTGTCGGCACGCGGGCCGGAGCGCGGGCCGGTTGATACGACCTGGGGTATCCGGGTCAACGTTGATCGCGCCGTGCTGACACAACACCGGAACTCGTGATGCCTGAACCGGTCCGTCTGATCCACAGCGAGTTCGAACTACGGGACGTGATCGACGCCTCAGGGCGCGACGCGACACTGATCGAGCGCGACTTCGCGCTCGTCACCGTGGCCGCGGGACTCGTGAGGATGTACGGCGAATCGCTCTGCTTTAAGGGCGGGTTCGTGCTCCGTCACGTCTACGGACACGAACGTTTCTCCAAGGATCTCGACGCGACCCGGATCAATCCGCCGAAACACAAATTCGATGCCGGTGAGGTGAAGGACGCCATCCGGGGCGCAGGAATCAAGAACCTCCTCACGTTCAACCCCGGAGATCCTGCCACCGACTCAGGCCGAAGCCTCGACTTCGACAGCATCGGGTACCGCGGGCCGATCGGCCAGGACACCATCGCGGTCGAGGTCAGTTACCGCGAGGACGTGATCCTGCCTCCGTTCGTCGCCGCCATCGGTGACCCTTACTACAAGCCCTTTGAGATCCCGGTGCTCCAGCTTGATGAGATCGTCGCCGAAAAGCTGCGAACACTCGCCCAGAGAAGCCGCCCGACAGATCTATCGGACCTCGCGATGGTCCTCGGGGCGCACCCGACCGACGACAGCCGGGTACGGCAGCTCGCCGAGAAGAAGTTCGAGCTGGTGAAGGACGGCAACGTATCCGAGCGGATCATTGACAGGATCAAGACGATGGAATCCGAGTACGACGCCGCAATACCGGCCGTGGCGCCCGATGCTCCGTCATACGAGGAGGCGAAGAAGGTAGTCATGGCACGCCTGTCATCTCTGCTTCCGTAGCGCGGAAGCGCCCGCTGGTCGCAACCGAACACCGGCAGCAGCAACCGCCTGACCAATGCATCCCAGGGGCGGGAGCGTCGGTCAGGCGGGGCTGGTCCTGCATACGGGGTGACAAAGGCACTGTCCAGGCCCCTCTTGTTCGGTCCAGGTCGTGTGTTAGTCCTTCGACTTGTGAGAGTCCTAATGAGAGGATCGGGCGCTGATGGCTGCAGCGAAGCGGTATACGGCTGAGCAGATCGTCGCGAAGCTCCGGGGCGCATGAAAAGCTTCAGGGGCAGGGACTCACGATCCCGCAGGCGTGCAAGCGGATCGGGGTTTCGGATCAGACGTTCTATCGGTGGCGTACGAAATATGGGGCGTTGAAGGAGGATGAGGCGCAGCGGCTGAAGGCTTTGGAGCAGGAAAACGGCCGCCTGAAACGGATCGTGGCATTGCGATCGCCGGGAGCTCGCACCCTGGCGCCGCTGCGTGGTCGCCAACGCGATGGCCGGGTTTCACTCGCCCGATTGGACGGAAGCGCTCGTCACGCAGAGTGTTGGAAGTAGCCCAATTAATGCACGGAGCG
>PLES01000075.1 GCA_003137075.1 Solirubrobacterales bacterium | reverse complement strand
CAGCAGTTTGGGCGATCTCCAGGACCTTCTGAAAGACCTGGTCGTCGCTCACATCCGGGTAATTGAAGTTCGGGATGTGAAGGTCAAGTGTGATTGGAACGCGCATATGGAACACGCTACAGCGTGTAGGCAGTTTGCCTGTCGGTTAGCTTGTGAACATGGACCCGCAGACGGCCCGCCAGAGCTTTTCGACTGCGCCGGTCGCCCGCATGGCGAANNCGTCGGCCCCGGCGGCACGCCTCACCTTGTGCCGATCGTCTTCGCGATGGTCGGGTTGGACACGATCGTCACTGCCGTCGACCACAAGCGCAAGCGCACGACCGCGTTGCGCCGCCTCGCCAACATCGCTCAGAACCCGGCCGTCTCGCTGCTCGTCGACGAGTACGGGGACGACTGGGACCGGCTCTGGTGGGCGCGTGCGGATGGCGTCGCCCGGGTAGTCACCCCAGATATGGAGCCAGAGCTGAGAGTTGAGGCAATTGACACATTGGTCGCCCGGTATGTGCAATATGCGCAACAGCGCCCGAGTGGCGACCTGATCGTGGTTGACGTCCAACGGTGGAGCGGGTGGAGAGCAGCATGACCAATTTCGCGCAGATCATCGCGTCGCGACTTGATGAGGACGCCGAGCGTCCGGCCGTCAAGTTCGACGACATCGTGCTCAGTTACGGCGCCCTGGACCAGGCCGCGCAGCGGGCGGCCGGCCTCTTGGCCGCGCATGGGGTGAAGGCCGGCGACCGGGTCGGCTTGCAGATGCCGAACCTGCCGTACTTCCCGATCCTCTATCTAGGCATCCTGCGGCTCGGCGCGATCATGGTGCCGATGAACCCGCTGCTCAAGGATCGCGAGGTCGCCTACCACCTGACCGACTCCGGCGCGCGCGTGATGGTCGGCTGGCACGGCTTCAAAGAGGCACTGATCGGTGGCTGCGAGGCAGCCGGCGCCGATCCGATCGAGGTCGTTCCCGGCGAGTTCGAAGGGCTGCTCGGGGCCGCCGAGCCGGTCGCGGAGATTGCCGANNCTGGCCGCGCTGCCGCTGTTCCACATCTTCGGCCTCAACACGGTGATGAACTGCACCTTCTACTCGCGCGGGATGATGACGCTGGTGCCGCGCTTTGAGCCCGACAAGGTGCTCGAGATCATGGAACGCGACCACGTCACGAACTTCGCCGGCGTGCCGACCATGTACATGGCGCTGCTGCACCACCCCGACCGTGAGACGCGGGACGTCTCGAGCCTCGACATCTGCGTCTCTGGCGGCGCGCCGATCCCGGTCGAGGTCCTGCACGGTTTCGACGCGGCCTTCGACACCAAGATCCTCGAGGGGTTCGGGCTCTCGGAGACGACCGGCATGAGCACCTTCAACCTGCCTTCGCGTGAGCGCAAGCCAGGCTCGGTCGGGCTGCCGGTCGGCGGCACCGAGGTCAAGCTCGTTGATGACGACGGGAAAGAGGTGCCGCAGGGCGAGCGCGGTGAGATCGTGATCCGTGGGCCGTTCGTGATGAGCGGCTACTGGGGCCGTGACGACGCCACCGCAGACGCCATCAGGGAAGGCTGGTTCTACACCGGGGACGTCGGCTCGATCGACGAGGACGGCTACCTGTNNATCGCAAGAAGGACATGATCCTGCGCGGTGGCTACAACGTCTACCCGCGTGAGCTCGAAGAGGTGATTTACAGCCATCCCGACGTGCTCGAAGCGGCGGTGGTCGCCGTGCCGGACGCGATGCTCGGGGAGGAGGTCGGCGCCGCCATCAGCCTTAAGCCAGGCTCCTTGGAGACGGCCGAGTCGCTGCAGGAGTACATCAAGGAGCGGGTCGCCGCCTACAAGTACCCGCGCAAGATCTGGTTCCTGGACGAGCTGCCCAAGGGCCCGACCGGAAAGATCCTCAAGCGTGAGATTGCGAGGCCGGTCGCCTCAGACGCGATCTAGCTTCCCCGGGGCGGGCTGGAGGCAGACCGCAGACTTACGAAACAATTTTGTTGACAATCTCCCAGGGTGAACGTAGCGTTCACGACCGGAGAGATGAAGGCTCAGAGCAACGATCCAGCCTCGGTTGCAGTGAGGGAGCGGATTCGCGAGGCGATCCTGCACGGTGAGTACGCGCCCGCGCAGCGGCTGATCGAAGCCGATCTCTGCGAGCACTTCGGCGCCTCACGGTTCCTGGTGAGGACGGCTCTGCAGGACCTGGCCGCCCAGGGTCTGATCGAGTTTCAGCGCAACAAGGGCGCGCGCGTCAGGGCTGTGAGCCTTGGTGAAGCGGTCGAGATCACCGAGGTTCGCATGCTGCTCGAGGGGTTCGTCGCGGCGCGTGCTGCCGAGCGCGTGACGGAGGATGAAGCGGCGGCGCTGCGACAGATTTCGCGCGATATGCGCACCGCGGTCGAGTCGGGCGAGTTGACTCACTACAGCGCCCTCAACGTCAGGCTTCACGCGCTGCTGCGGGAGATGGCCGCACACCGCATAAGCGCTGAGCTGCTCGAGCAGTTGCGCGCGCTGACGATCCGTCATCAGTTCACGCTTTCACTGGTGCCGGGCAGGTCGGCGGTTTCGCTGCCTCAGCACGAGGCGATAGTGGCCGCTGTGGCCGCCGGGGACGCGGAGGCCGCCGAGGATGCGATGCGCGCGCATCTGCAGAGCGTGATCGATGCGCTCTCGCTGCGAGCACACGCGGCAGCCGTTCCAGCAGTTTGAGATCGATAGTAATTTTGTTTACAATATTGGCAGCAACCGCGCAGAATCGCCCTTGGTGCGGCGGTCTGCGGCTGTGACGGACGGATCGTTCGATAGGGTTGCATGCAACTCAGCGGTTCAGCCTTAACCAGAGGGCAACCAGGCTGGAAATACAGTTTCGTGCGCAGTGTCCCGTGTTTGTCCGCAGGTATCGCCTTGCGGGTTTGTGTTGGAATCAAGAGGAGAGAGGTGTCCATGAACATGAATTTTCAGCGGCTTGTCGCTCGCGGGCGTTACGTCGCTATCCCATTTGTGGCTGTTGCCGCGGTGGCGGGCGTAGCCGCCTCGTCAGCGTCAGCTAACGCCATCAGCAAGAAGGAGCTCACGT
>PLES01000044.1 GCA_003137075.1 Solirubrobacterales bacterium | reverse complement strand
AAATACCGGCCAAAACAGCAAGATCGACCGGCAACCCGAACCTTCCGGCCTCACACGACCCCGTCTCAGCCCCGCCGCGGGCCACGCCCGACCCACCGCACCCCGAAAAACTTCCTGCCAGAACCCTTGACTTTCATCGGTCGATNNACTCAGAAGCTCGGCAATCGAGTGCTGGATCAACTCGCCGAACGAATCAACGAGAGTCGATGATCCGAATCGATGACGAGCCCGCGCGTTTGCGTCCCTGCCGCTCTGATCGATCAGCGGGTGCCGGCGGGCAGCGGATAGCCTCGTGCGCGATGGACCGTGACGTCTGGGCGCTCTGCGAAGACTCCGGCCCGCTACTGCGGGTCACAGGGGTCGCCGAGGACTTGCTGCCTTGGGAGTCACTCAGATTTGAGTTTGCGCATGGCGTACTTAGCCTGAGTTGTGACATCGACACCGACGAGATCATCATCGAAATCGGCCAGAGTCATCCGGGCGCGTCTGACGTGGATGAAGCCTGGGCCGAGCGTCTCCTTGGCAAACGCATCGTGTATGCCTGGGTCCTTCAGAACCATCGCGGTTACAACGACGGATTCCAGCTCCGCCTTCAGGACGACGAACGGAAGGAATACTCGGTGCAGTTCGAAGTCATGGCGTCCGCGCTCCATCCAGTGCGAGTCGCGTCCGACTAGCGCTGTCGCAAAGATCGTATCGATGACCAGGGGACGTGCCCGGCTCGCGGGTTGTCGCCAGCGCCATCGTCGAGTCCAGCGCGCCCATTCGAAGAAAGCGCTCGTCCGGTGGGACACTTGGCAGCCGCTAGCGTCGCGAGACTCTTAGCGCTGGTCGGACCGGTTCNNAGTTCACAGTCCGTCAACCGTCGGCGCGCTGATTGTCCTGAAGCCACTGGCGCCGCTCACGTGCGCGGCGCGGGTCAAGGAACTTGCTCCAGTGACAGAGCAGACACCGACGCCCGCAGTCCAACGGATGCCTGACGGCGATGTCCTTAGGCACCGGCGTCGCCTGTGAGGCGTACAGCCCTAACTCCCGCAAATGACGCGCACGGACACGGGCTCGCTGGTGACGACGGTAGGCGCGTGTGCGCATGGCTCGGACTCCTTGATCGGCCCCGCCCGCGTCAAGACCGACGCGGGCTAGGGCATGAGTTGCCCGACGCGTCCGAGCGCCACGTACACCGCGTTCCGTACCTGCACGATCCAAACACTACCCCCAGAGCCGCGTAAGTGACCGAAGGTCGCCATAGCTCTAGTCCGCTGNNCCGACAGCGAGCGCCGCGTCGCCATAGCTCTAGTCCGCTGCATTGCGGCTCGGAGGTCAAAGGAATCGCCGTCGGATCGGCCCGGCGGCGACCAGATCATGCGCTCATGGCGAGCCGGTGATGCAAACGCTCGCCAATCTCGACGTCGTGCGGTAGCGCCTTGAGGTCGTCTGCTTCGGCGCTGACCCCGGCATCGCGGAGCTTGTGGTGCATCCACTCCCAGTACCAGGCTTCCATCTGCTCATCGGTCTCGCCAGCCCCGGGTCCGTCTGGACCGACGACCATCCTCGCGGTGTCCTCGATCTGCCGCAGGCCCTCCTGAGCGATCTCCGCCGAACTGCTCCACCCGCGGTCATCTAGCAGCAGACGTCGCTCACCGCTGCGAAGCACGACGTAAAGATGCGCCCAAGCTGAATCGCCGTCATTCTGATTCCGGTCATCAAGGTCAACGAGGGTGACCAGTCGCTCAACTTCCCCCACCTGACCGACTCTATCCACCGGCATAAACCGAGACACCGAACGTTCTGGCAGGCAGTTCGCGGACGGCTATAGCCAGGTCTCGCTATTGGCGAGATCGCGATCGCTCGGGAACTGCTTGAGCTTGGCTTCGAGAGCGTCAACGATCCGGCCGACGTCCGCGTGGGTGCGGCGGTAGATCCCTGGCATGAAGATCAATCCGAAGTGCCCGCTGCCGCCGCCGAGCAGAGCCTCGGCGTGGAGCGGACGGAAGTCTTTGAGGTTGTTCGTCACGACCGCACGACCTTCGGCGCAAGCGAAAGCGAGCACCTCGCGGTCAGAGAGCCCTTCGTGCGCTGGGTCGCCCGCGACAGCGGTCACATCGTATCCCCGGGCCTGAAGCTCGCGGGCGATCGCCGGGGCGAGCATCTCGTCGAGCAGCAGCCTCACCGTTCAAGCGCGGCCCGGCCGGAAAGCCACGCGGCGTGGGCCTCTGATGCTTGTAGCTCGTTGTCCTGGATCCACGTGTCGATCTCATCTGTATAGGAGCCGTAGTAGGACACGGCCGCCTGCACCGATCCGACCGGGATCTCGAGATATGAGGCAGCAGCGTCAAGGTCCCCGTTGTTGTCGCGGACCGTCGCGATGANNTACATCGAGACCGCTGCCGACCAGCCGCGCGCGCCTGCCGGCTGGCCCGTCGGTGAACCGCACGAGCGGGTGCTCGTCCATTCGTAGCCCTTCCTCGACGTAACGCTGGGCAAGCGTCCGTGGCGGAAGCTGAATGCGTCGCGCCCGCATCCCGAGACGCTCAACCGTCTGTTCCGCGAGCCGTAGACTCAAAGGCTGACCCATGTAGCACATTGTAGCGAGATACGCTACGTCACCAAAGGGCTCATTGAGTTCCGCAGCTGCGATCGGTCAAAGCGATAGCCGCGAGGATCTCAGTGCAACAGGTCGTTGACCAGCACGCCGGGTAGTTCTTTGAGGTTGGAGATGTGCGGCGCGCCGAGGTTCTGTGGCACAGGAAGTCCAGCGCGGTTGAGCCAGACCGCCCCGAGGCCGGCGGCCTGCGCTCCCCGGATGTCCTTCTCGACGCTATCGCCCACCATTACCGCGTTCTCAGCTCCCGCGAGCACGAGCGCCTCGTGGAACACTGCGGGGTCGGGTTTCGTTGCGCCCACATCGGAGGACACGACCACCAAGCTGAAGTAGCTCGCCAGCCCGGACGCGGCGAGCTTCTCGCGTTGCAGACAGGACGCGCCATTGGTGACCAGCCCCAACGTGTGTGTGGCGCTCAGCTCACGCAGTGCAGCCTCGGCGTCCGGGAACACCTGATGACGGGCTCGGCGTTCGGTTCCGAACCTGTCGGCAAGCTCGGAGGCCAAGTCGCTGTTCTGTAGGCCCTGGTCGGCCAACGCGAGCGTCCACGCCTCACGCCTGTACGTCGGGCCCCACGCACGCAGCTTCTCCAGGTCAGCGCCGTTGCCGTCATAGCGGCACCACAGCCCCTCCCACGAGCTGATGCCGACCCGCTCGCAGTACGGGTGGGTCGGCGCGGCATACCACAGCTCCCGCGCCCGCGACCGGGCAGCGAGCGCCAATGCGTCCGCGTGGATGTCATGAACCGAGGCGGCGTACCGAGCGGTGGCTTGGAACGCGGCAACGGCGGCAGGTTCCTCAACCATCAAAGTCTCGTCCAGATCCAATAAGAGCAGAGGCGGCTCGCTCACGCAGCTAACGATATAGACGGGCACAGGAATAGAGAGAATCAGCGCTAGCCACATACACCCGGCAGGACGATCGCTTCTGACTTCGGCGTACGCGGAGTCCCGCGAGCGCTTCGGCGACTGTCCGTGCCTCGTGCCTCATCGGCACTACGCGGGACCGGCTAGGCTCGCGCGATGGCGTACAACACAGGCGAAAGATCTGTGCCCGAGCTACTGCGGGATTGGGGCGCAATCATGCGTGAACTACGCACGCTCGGGATCGTCCGAACGAACAACAACCCGGTCGGAGACATAGCCGAGGCCATTGTCGCTGAGCACTTCCACGGCACTCGCGGCTCCTTCGCTCAGGCCGGGTGGGACGTCAAGGCAGGCAAGGACCTCATCCAGGTGAAAGCGCTGCGCCAGGTCCCTGGGACCAAGCGACGTAACTTGAGCCCGATCAGAGACGCGGACTACTCCTGTGTGGTGATCGTGATCTTCGACGAGGACTTCACGGTGGTGGAGGGACTACGCCTCAAGAGAGATCTCGTCGAGCAGCTCTTCGTACATCGCCCTTACGTGAACGGCCGAATCATCACGGTCACTCAGCGCCTGCGAGACCATCCGGAAGTCGAACATCTCGATCTCGCGGACGCGGCGCGGCGAGTTGGAGCTTCGGGCCACGGCGCGCTGGCCCCGCCGTCAACGCTGTCGCCGCCAGCAACAGGTGATAAATAGCGGCGGCGAGACGACTCCTTTCGTCCGACCAGTATCTCAGCCGCCGCTATCCCAACGGCGACGGCCCAGCGGCCGCCGACCGGGGACGCCGAACGAGTGCCATGCCCGGAACAGAGGCCGCGCATGTCGACGCCGGCGATCACCACGACGCTGCGCGGCTACCGGTGTCGTAGTGCGGAGGCTGGATTGATGGAGACCGGCCACGCGGCGGTATACTGAGAGTATGACTACGACGATCAAGGTGTCGAACGACGTACGTGATCAGCTGAAGGGCCAAGCGGCGCTGGCGCACCGCACGCTGGGCCAGCATCTCGAGTACCTGGCGAGCCTTGGAGAGCGCGAGGCACGCATAGCCAGCCTCCGCGCAGCGGTCAAGGCAACAACTCCTCAGGACCTTGAGTCCTACCGCGAGGAGACCAGGGCCTGGGATCGCCTCGAGAATGCCTGAGGGCGAAGCGCTGGCGCCGGGTGACGTGGTCTGGGTGCAACCAGAGATCGTCGTCGGCCGAGAACAGGCAGGACGACGACCAGCGCTGGTTGTAGCCGGTACCGGTTATCTGCAGACCGTTGACACGCTCGCGCTGGTGGTGCCGATCACTACCGTGGATCGAGACTGGCCGAACCACGTAGAGGTGTTCGGGGCCGAGCTGGAACAGCGCTCATGGGCTATGTCCGAGCAGATTAGAACCAGCTCCCGCGAGAGAGTGGTGGGCCGCGCCGGGCACGCCAACGACGCAACACTCGCCGCGGTACGCAGTTGGCTGGCTGACTTTCTCGACCTCTAGGTCTAGGCCGACGACCGCTGTGGCGTGACGGTCCTCGGAGCCGCCACGATCGGATCAGCGACCAGGGAGCGGCGCCGAGCGCGGGGCGGTTGCAATTCCCGGAAAGGGCTCGTTCCGTCAGGTGAGCCGGGATGGGTGCACGCCACAGTTGCGCTGTTGAGCGAGCGCACAGCAATCTCGTCCGGATCGGGGTGCTCTTGCTGGAGGATGGTCTCCGCGTCCTCGGCGCTCACGGTTCTGACGGCGCTGCGT
>PLES01000063.1:4200-10540 GCA_003137075.1 Solirubrobacterales bacterium | reverse complement strand
CCGCGCCGCTACAGCAGCCGTGGTGTAGCCCAAAGCCAGGAAGATGCAAAATCAGACAAGGCGCGGGGTCGTGAACTGAAGGCCCGGCGCCCTGGCTCACGCACAATCAACCGGAGGCATCGTGAACGACGGCACCGCACAATCCAACGGCGAGACCCGACTCGCCTATATCCTCGGCGTGCCACTCGCCGATGACGTCGTCCGGCAATGGCCGCAGATGGGCGAGATCGTCCGCGGCCGTGAACTGATCGGACGCGTCGAGGGGAACTTCGAGGAACTCACCCTCGCCGTCGGCGCTCGCTACCGAATCGGCGATCTCCTTGTTGTCGAATGGAGCAACGATTACGGCGACGGAGCGATCTACCGCAATGTAACGATCGCCGAGATTGCAAACGGGCAAGCGATCCGCGTCACCGACTACTGGGGCAAACCATTTGAGACCCCGGACTGGCGACAGGATCTGACCGACCGGCTCGACATGTCGCCCGGCGGCCGCTGGCCAGCGAGCCAAGAACTGATCCACCAGTAGCGCCTTCCCGACATCGCATGCACGGTGCACTCGCCGTCATCCCAGTGCCGTGGCCTGCATCGCCACTCAGTGAAACCGGAAGCCTGACAGCGCCGATCGAGAGTGGTGCATCGCGATCGAGCTTGGGTGACCCTGAACGCAATGTTTCGCCGGAGCCGGTGGGCTGTCCGAGGCCAACATGTCGGTTCGTCTGCCGGGGCTCGCGTGTCAGTCGACGCGGTGGATGCTGTACTCGATCTGGTGGTCGCCGGCGATGCGTCCTTCGCCGATGAATAGGCTGCTGGTGAGCCAGGAGTACCGCTGTTCACCGGTGTCGAACTGCGCGACCATGCGCATGTACTGCTCTTCGGTGCTGGTCTGACCACCGCTGTTGAGTGCGGCCAGGAAGGCTGGGCTTTCACGGATGATCGCGTTGTCGTAGTGCAGCATCACGATCGCACCGTCGTCGGTGGTGAAGACGAGGCGCTGGTCGGGGCGGCGGATGCCGTCGGCGCTGAGGCGGATCCAGTCCGCGCCCGGCATGACCAGTTCGGCTTTGATGCGAGCGCCGGTGAGCGTCGCGCTGGTGACCTGCCAGCACAGCCGCGCTCCGAGGGGGCTGTGAGTTGTCGGACCCCACGGCCCGGCAATCGTTTCGGTGTAGGTCATCTCCGGTACGAGATGCAAGGAAGTGCCTCCTCATTTCGCTTCGTTTTCAGAACCACTACAGTAGTGGTTCGTAATGAGAAGCACACAGACGCCTTTGCCCGGCACCCCTGTCCGCGGGTCACGGACCGGCCGACCGATGATGGCGGCCCTGGACCTGCTCGGCCAGCGCTGGACATTGCGAGTCATCTGGGAGTTACAACAGCGACCCGCAGGCTTTCGGGAACTGCGCCGCCGTGCCGACGCTGTGTCCTCCAGCGTGCTGGCAGACCGCCTCCGTCGTCTCGTTGAAGCCGGCATCATCGCCACCGAGCCCGACGGGCGATACAGCCTGACCGAGCTCGGCCAGGGGCTGGGTCCGGCACTGAAACCCCTAGAGACTTGGGCTGAACGGTGGGCCGCGACGCATCCGGCGACTGGAGACGGCGGCTAGTAGCGGATCCGCTCCCGAGCAAAGGAGCGCGTCCCTGCTCTTGAGCTCCGATGGGGACGCTGGTTCGTTTGATTCACGTTGTTGGCTCTGGGCGTCGATGAAGTATGTGGCGGTTCGTTTGGACTGCTTTTCGAAGTTGAGGTAGGGAGTACTTATGAGCTGGCGCGGTTTGAACCCGTTTGAGGGGATTGCGTCAGCCATACGGCCCGGCGTCGGTGGCCGCGGACGACGACGCCTTGGCATCTGGGTTGTGATCGCGGCGCTGCTGGCTTCTGGCGGTGTCATAGCCACGGTTTTTGCCGCACGGTCAGTATCGAGTGCGGACGCCCAGAGGTCTCATCAGAGATTTGCGCAGGCTTCGATTCAGATCGCGTCGACGTTGCGTCTGGCGATCGTGCGTGAGCGGGACCTTGTTGTCAGCGCCGGCGTGTTCGACCTCGACAATCCCGACGCGTCGAGAGCCGACTTCACCCGTTGGACACGGGAGCAGGGCGCTTTTGCGCGCTACCCGGAACTGCAGGGCATAGCCACTATCGCGTTTGTTCCCCGCTCCCGGTTGCCTGCGTTTGAAACCGACGCCCAGGCCGATCCAGTCGGCGCGGGCGGACGCTTCGCGATCGTCCCAGCCGGCATCCGGCCGTACTACTGCTTCATCGCGCTGACACAGGGTCGCAGTGGGGCGAACAGAGCTCCCGCTGACGTTGACTACTGTGCTGCGAATCCACAGTTGATCGGAAGCCGGGCGTCCGGTCGCGGCTACGACGCGGCGATCACGGTTCCCACCATCGGCAAGACGCCGCTGCTCGGGATCGAGACCCCGCTATATCGCGGGGGGCACATCCCCGCGACCGCCGGCGAGCGACGCGCCACGTTCATTGGCTGGACGGCGATTGTGGTAGTCCCGCAGATCCTGTTGGACTCGGCGATCGATGGTCATCCTGGGATCGCCGTTGCGCTCCACGACACGAGCGGATCCAAGACCCTGGCGTTCACAGCAGGGCACGCTCCGCACGGTACCGGACGGATGACCGTCAACCTGCGCGACGGCACGACGGTGGAGACGTACGCCGCTCTTGGAAGCGCCGGCGTCTTCGCCAACAGCAACTCAAGATCGCTGTTGGCCGGCGGAGTGCTGCTCAGTGCTGTCCTGTTCCTGCTTGCGCTTGTCCTGCTGACCGGACGCTGGCGCGCGTTGCGCCTCGTGTTCGAGAAGACCGAGCAGCTGAGCTACCAGGCGATGCACGACGGCCTCACCGATCTGCCGAACCGGGCGCTGGTACTCGACCGGGCCGAGCTGATGCTCGCCAGAGCCAGACGCCAGGACACCCCAATCGCAACGATGTTCATCGATGTCGACGGCTTCAAGCACGTCAATGACACCTTCGGTCATGCGGCTGGTGATGAGTTTCTGCGGATCATCGCGGCTCGATTGTCAAGTGTCGTGCGTGAGACCGATACGGTCGGGCGACTCGGCGGGGATGAGTTCCTGGTGCTCGTTGAGGGCGAGTCAATCTCTGCCGGCCCCGAGCTTGTCGCCGAGCGGCTCGTCGCAGTGCTGCGCCAGCCGTTCGAACTCGAAGGCGCACGCGGGCGACCACAGTCCTGCTCGGTCAGCATCGGGATCGCCGTCGGTCAGCGTGCGACGGCGGAGGACTTGCTGCGCGACGCCGACCTGGCCATGTATCAGGCAAAACAGGCCGGCAAAGATCGCTACGTCCTCTTTGAGGAGAGCATGCAAACCGATTCGGCTGACCGCATTGAACTAGAGACCGACCTCGCCGACGCGCTGGCCAAACACGAGTTCTTTCTGGCTTACCAACCGACGTTCGATCTCCGGACCCAGGTCGTGACCGGTGTAGAGGCGCTCATCCGCTGGGCTCACCCGCAGAGGGGGGTGATCGCGCCGGACGTGTTCATCCCGTTGGCCGAGGAGAATGCGATGATCATCCCGATCGGACGCTGGGTCCTGAAACAGGCCTGCAGACAGGCAGCGGCCTGGCACGCCGCAGGTCACACGATCGGGATGTCGGTAAACGTGTCCGCCCGCCAACTTGAGCGCGACGAGTTCGTCGCAGAGGTCCATGACGCACTCGTACACAACGGCCTGCCGCCCTCGGCACTCACACTCGAGATCACCGAGACGGTGCTCATGCGCGACGCCACCGCAGCGGCGATACGCCTACGCGCGCTCAAAGCGCTCGGAGTCCGGATCGCCATCGATGACTTCGGGACGGGCTACAGCTCGCTCGCCTACCTACGCCAGTTTCCGGTCGACGCGTTGAAGATCGACCGCTCGTTCATGTCGGGGATCTCCACCTCACCGGAAGCCGGGGCGCTTATGCACACACTCATCCAGCTCGGCAAAGCACTCGGCCTCGAGACACTCGGGGAGGGCATTGAAGAAAACGCCGAACTTGAGCAACTCAAACGCGAGGAATGCGACAGCGGACAAGGGTTCCTCTTCGCTCGTCCACTCGACGTCCAGGCTGTCACCCGCATCTTGGACCGTAAGCCAATCAAGGTCTGAACTTCGGGGGCTGCTATGGAAAGCCCCGCTGCCGCAGGTCCGGGTATAGGTTTGAGCGGGACACCTACCAGAGGAACGACAGGCAATGCGCTCGCCACTTAGCACTCTTGCGATTGGGATCCTGGTCGTTGCCGCGGCCATGGTCACGGCAACCTCGCCTTCAATCGCGTCAACCGTTTCGTCAGGTGGCGGCACACTCGAACTTGGCCCGCCGACGCCGATCTGGGAGCACGCAATCGGTAGCGAGCTCCTTACCTATGAGGATGGTTCGCTGGGCTTCGGCGGGACCATCGCCGGTAGCGGAACGATTTATGTTCTCGCGGTCGTGAGCGCTAACGGGACGGAGACTTTCGTTGCCCATTGGTCGGCGGTCGCCACGATCGACGGTCAAAGCGGCGTAGTCAATATCAGCCTCGACGGAACCGATAACGGGACGTATAGCGGCGGCATGGTCGCGTACGGGACCGGAAAGCTCGCCGGCTTTGTCGGCGAGGGCCGTTTCACCGGCCAGGATGCAACCGGGGCCGGCACTTACACGCTCAGCTACGTGGAGGGATAGCAGGACCTGGTCGCCCAGATTTCAGTTGCCAGCAGATGACTCCGCCGCGATGCTGGCCAAGACCTCATGGCTGTAATGTTCACCGGACTGGGCATATGCACACCGATGTTCGGCGGTGGCGCCGAAACGACGCTTCTCAAGCGGCGCTCCCATGCCGAGCAGCACGCGATCGGAGTGGTGCACCCGAGCCCGCAGGAGCGCTTGGCGCAGAGCCTGGCGATAGCTGTGGTCGGAGCGAACGTGCTCGTAGTCGAGTCCGATGATCATCGGCGCGTAATGATGGGCTCCGATGAAATGCGCCCCGAACGCGACGGGCGCGTGGGCAGTGTCGTCACGTAGGCGCATGACCATGAGTTCCCAGCACTCGTGCGCGAGCATTTCCCGCAGCAGGGTGCTTGGCAGTTCGAACGAGTTGATCTCAAGGCTCTGCTCCCGCACGTTGCAGTAGAGGCGGTGCAACTGGGCGAGCTCGTCGTCGTCAGGCTCTCGACCGCCGTGACGCAGGATCTCGACGTCGAAGACGTCATCCCAAGGCAGAACCTCACGGCGCTGATGAACGCGTGACCGTGCCGACAGGCCCTCGAGCCATTCGTCGTCGTCGGGTGTGACCGTGTTCAAGACCAGCGAGTCGGGCATCGAGAGCCTGACGTAGCCGTTGTCGTGCAACGCCTCAGCGAGTTCTTGGTCATCCTGCGCCAGGTCACGGAGCACGATCGTTCCCGCGTTGGCCTGCTCGGCGTGTTCACCAATCGCTCGCATCAACAATCCGAGCGCGCCGCGCCAGTCAGCAGCCCGATCCAGATAAAGGTGGTCGCCCTCGCTCAGCAGCGACCCCATCGCGAAGGTCTGGGCGGTGAGGTAGTAGGGGTCGTCGGTCCGACGTGCCTCGACGACTCGTGAGACCGCTGTACTGGAGAGCATGTCCTCCTTCCACAGCCCGGCTGTGAAGTAAGTGGCGAGTAACGGCTTGGCGTTCTCGTCTCTGACTACGTAATAGTGAAACTTCCAGCAATCCTCGGCGCGGCCGTCGGTGAACGCATGCTCGAGGAAGTGCAGGCCGGCGGCCGAGAACGACCCCCGGTCACCGAGCAGCGCATCCCACTCGCGAGCGTCGAGCGCTGCGATTGAAGTGGAGTGCTCCATGGATAGTCCGCTGGCCGGCACGGCAAGCGGCGTGCAAACCGCCACCTGGGCCTTTTTGCTTGGGGCTGGGCTCAACTCGCTGGGCGGCGCGTTCGCTGCCAACACAGCCGGTATGTGACGCGAGAGTGCTTGGACCAGTGCGCGGATGTCAGCCGGCTGGTGGTGCAGGGTCAGCGTGAAGCGCACGCCTGCCTGTTTCATCGGCACTGCTGGGAAGATCGCAACGTTGACGTAGAAGCCATCGTCGAGCAGCCGCGCGACGACTTCTGATGCGACTCGCGGCAGGCCAAGGGTCAGGTAGCGGATCGGCGTGAGGTCGGTGCAGGCGAGTGGTAGGCAGAACTCGCGCAGCAGCTCTGTACAGAGCAAGACTCTGTCCCGCAACGCCGCCTGAAGCTGTTCCAGCTCGGGCGAGAGGTGAATCTGGGCCGATGCCAATGCGGCGCCGAGCATCGGCGGTTGGATCGGCCCTGAGAAGATCATCGGCCCGCCGAGGGTCTGCAC
>PLES01000063.1:0-4134 GCA_003137075.1 Solirubrobacterales bacterium | reverse complement strand
CCAGGTACCAGATCTGCCGGTGGTGGGGAGCCAGTCGCGCAATCATCTGCTCGAGTTGGCCGAGGTCACTGTGCCTGATCAGCTCGACCGTCGTGCCCTGTGGGCGTAGCTGGTTGACGGCTGACTGCACACTGTGATGCACCTGCTGATCCAGCACCACGGCATCGCCGGATCCGATCAGAACCGGAAGCGCTGCGATGTGCCCCAGCGAGGTGGACGGGACCACGAGGACATGGCCGCCGAACATCAGCCCGAGCCTCTCCTCGAGCTCGGGGTAGAGCGGCGCCGACATGTAGGTACGCGAGGATGAGAACTGCGTTCCGTAGCGCATCACGGCCGCGCAGACGGCCTCCAGCATGCGAGGATCGAGCTCCAGACCAAGGTAGCTGCACGATCCGAAGTTCAAAGTGCTGCGGCCACCCAGTGACAGCATCCGTCCATCAAGCGGCTCATCATCGGGTGTCAGAAAGAGCAGACCCCGTCCCGCGGCCTCGGTGAGCATCCCGTCCAGGACCTCTAGTCGTTCCGCTGCGGTGCGCACGATATTCGACTCCTCAGCCTTGGGAACCCTCGATTAGATCGGTCGACGCGCACCGTCACTTGCGTGGGCGACGCTTCTGACGTTACTCCTGCTGGTTCGCGTATCGGCGGGTGTGCTTGTTCGGCCTCAACTCTCGCCGCTGGGGCGCCGATAAGGTGTTAACACCTTCTGCATTTGCAGCTGTTTTTCTTGCCCTATCTGCGCCGGCTAGGCCGGCTTCCGGGATTACCCGCGCCCACCGTGGCGCGCGTTCAGCTGCTGTTCCTGGTTCTCGCCGCCGGTGCTGCGCTCGCCACGATCCCGTCAATCACGGGCGGGGAGATGGCGCTTGCTTGGCGGCTCGGCGGCTCGGTGGCTGCGATCGCATTGCCGGCGTATTGGACTGTCGGCTACCGGCGCCGCAAGTTCTCATTGGCGCTCGAGCCGCTTGAGGTTGCTGCGGTATTCCTGGTGCTGCGGGCCGACCCCGGCAATCCTGTTCTGCCGTTGTTCGGGCTGTTGTTCAGGTCACTCTACGGTGGGCTGCCGCTCGCCGTGGCGCGCTACGGCGTGTGGATTGCAGCGCTGCTGGGCGCGCACGATTCACGCGGCAGCGTTGAGATGCACGCGGACATCGCACGAGCTCTGGGTACAGGGGTGGCGCCGCTGGTGATGCAAGCGTTGCGTACGGCGTGCGAGCGCTCTGAGCGGAGCGAGCGACGGCTTGCGTCGCTGATCCAGAACTCGACTGACATCGTCACGGTCGTCGCTTCGGACCTGACGATTCGCTGGCAGGCCGATTCGATCCGCAACGTGCTCGGTCTCGATCCGCAGCGACTGCTCGGAACTCCGATCCTCGACCTCGTGCGCGAGCACGATCGTCCCGCCCTCAGCAAGTATTTTGCGCAGGCGCTGTCTGAGCCCGGAGTCTCACGAACGCTGACGGCGGAGCTCCGCCATGCCGACGGCAGCTACCGGCACTTCGACCTGGTCGCGGCGAACCGTCTGCACGACCCAAGCGTCAGCGGCTTTGTGCTCAACATGCGTGATGTGAGCGACGCCTGGCAACTTGAGCGCGAGCTGCGCGAGCTGGCAGCGAAGCGGGAGCACGAAGCGATGCACGACCCGCTGACNNGGGCTGGCCAACCGCCGCCTGCTCTCCGCCCGGCTGGACGAGGCGCTGGCCGTAGCCCAAACGCAGGGATGCGATCTGACGGTAATGCTTATCGACCTGAACCGTTTCAAGGAGTTGAACGACACGCTCGGCCACGCCGCCGGCGATCAGCTGCTGCGCGAGATCCGCCCGCGCCTACTGGCTGTCAGCTCAGGAGCTGAGCTCGTCGCGCGTATCGGTGGTGATGAGTTCGCCGTCATCCTGGCCCCCGGATGTGGTGCAGCCGAAGGTGAGCGGATCGCGGAACGACTCTGTGTCGCGTTGGAGGAACCGTTCGACGTCCAGGACCTGACGCTCCGCGTCGGAGCGAGCGTGGGCATTGCGGTTTATCCCGAGCATGCGGACGACGCCGACACCCTGCTTAAGCGCGCTGACGTTGCCATGTACTCAGCCAAGAAGCACGGGGTCGGGCATGAGCTCTACGACGCGGCCTACGACGGACACTCCCGCCAACGGCTCGCTCTAATCGGCGAGCTTCCGGCGGCAATTGCCTCCGGACAGCTCGTTGTTCACTACCAGCCCAAGTACGACCTGCAGAATGGGGCGATCGTTGGCGTGGAGGCATTGGTGCGCTGGCAGCACCCGATTCATGGGTTGCTTCAACCGGATCAGTTCGTGGCGCTTGCGGAGCATGCAGGTGTCATGCGTCAACTGACGCACTCCGTGCTCGACACAGCGCTTGCGCAGTGCGCGCGCTGGTGGGCGGAGGGACTCGACCTCTGTGTCGCTGTCAACCTGGGCGCCCCGAATCTGCTCGATGCTGCGCTGCCGCTCGAAGTCAAACGTCTGCTCGACAAATGGCGGCTCCCGGTCGCTTCCCTGCAGTTGGAGATCACCGAGACGATTGTGTCCAACGATCGCGCGAGCATGATCGACGTCCTACGGCAACTACGTACGCTCGGAGTGACTCTCTCACTCGACGACTTTGGCGTCGGGTCCTCGTCGCTCAGTTTTCTGCGGCACCTGCCAGTCCAGGAATTGAAGATCGATCGCTCGTTCATCATCGACCTGGATACCGATGACCACAACGCGGCCATGGTCCGGACCATCATCGATCTCGCGCATAGCTTCGATATGCGCGTTGTCGCCGAGGGCATTGAGACCGAGTCGATCCGCGACCGTCTCGCGAGCTATGGCTGCGATGAGGGCCAGGGCTTTCTCCTCGGTCGACCAATGCCGGGGGGGCAGTTGACCAAGCTCGCTCGAACCGCCGCCGCCAAGCGCCCGATCGCTTTGGCAGCGGCGGCAATCCGGCACTGACAAGCGCTCGGCGGGTCCCATGGATTGCCGATCACGCTGGTTGCCGGTGAGAGACGAGATCGGCTTGGAAGGCGCTGGTGCGGATTGTTGACGGGAAGGCACAGGCGAAACGATGCTGACCGTCAGTTCAATCGAGAGCTAGCGAAGTGACGTGCTAGGGGTGGTCACCGCTCATTGGCGCGGGAGCCTTCCACGCCGGTTTGCGAAAGCGGTGCAGCAGCAGCGGAGGGAGTACTCCCAGCGCGAGCATTCCTGCAGCGATTAGGGCCGCATACAGGACCGCGGTCGTGTGGACAATCTGTGACGGAGCGACGAAGCCGATCAGGAACGCGATCACCGAAGAGAGCCCGCCAACGACGCAGAGCAAGCCCAACATCGGTGCGCGGTATCCACGCGGCTGGTCCGGCTGTGTGCGTCGCAGCCGCGCGGCGGCAACGAACATCAGGACGTACATGAGCAGGTAGACCTGCGTAGCCAGGGCAGTAAAGATCCAATAGGCGCTTGAGACGGTCGGTATGAACGCGTAGAGCAGGGCGATGAACGTGATCACGACGGCTTGTGCGGTCAGGATGTGGATCTCAATCCCGTGCTCGTTGACCTTTTGGAAGTACGGCGGCAGATAGCCCTGTTCACGCCCGATCCGCACGAGGCCCTCCGAAGGGCCATCGAGCCAGGACATCATGCCGGCGAGAGCCCCAAGCGCCAGGGCGATCGCGATAACCGGGACCGCGAAGCCGATCCCGAAGTGCGTCATCAAGGCGCTGAAGGCCTGCATGACGCCGGCGGTGAAGCTGATGTGGTTCGCCGGGATCACCCACGCGATAGCGAGCGTGGGGAGGATAAAGACCGCAAGTACAAGCGCCATCGCAATTAAGATTGATTTCGGATAGTCGTGCCCCGGGTTTCGGAGCTCGTCCACGTGAACGGCGTTGACCTCGACTCCGGCGTAGGTGAAGAAGCTGTTGACGACCAGAACGATGCTGGCAAGCCCTCTCCACGGCGGCAGGATCTGGTGGGTGTTGATCGGCGCCGAGGAGTGATGTCCCTGCGCGAGGTAGACGACGCCGAGGACTACGAGGATGGCTCCGGGGATAAGCGTCCCGATCACGGTTCCGCTCGAGGCGAGCCTGGCGACTAGCGAAGCGCCTCGTGAGGAGACCAGCACGCCGCCCCAGAACAG
>PLES01000016.1 GCA_003137075.1 Solirubrobacterales bacterium | reverse complement strand
GCTCGCTTCAACCTTTGGCGAGCGGTGTTTCTCTGGCTCCGATATTCGGTCAGGCCTGGTGCTCATCAAGCGGTGAGCACATCTCGGGCAACGTTTGGTGACGCAGATGTCTTGGCGCATCGAGCGGTTGACCGGCCTCGCCCCAACAGCGGTGGCGAGTTACCCACAGCCAGAGGAGCCTCATGTCTGCGACGAAGACGACGACGCGCACCAAAGCCGGAAAGTGCCCCGATCATGGCGATGTCCAGGGCGAGAAGGACTTTCCTGTTGCCTCATGGCCGCTGTTGGCCTACCTCGGGCGGCGGGCTTCCGCTCAGTTCAAGCCTTATCGCTGCCCGCAGTGCGGGAAAGCGATCACGTGACCTGGCCCGCTGCCACGGCCGCCACAGCATGTGCCCTCCGTTTACCCAAGAGCGACTGCGGGATGAGGGATGGTTGAAACCCTAGCCATCATCGCCGGGGTCGCGATGGGCGTGAGTACCTTTGCGCTGCTGGTGTTACACGTGCTGCCGACCGGTTATAACCCGATCCGAGATGCGGTTAGTGATTACGCGATCGGCAGTTACCGCGCACTGTTTTGGACGTTCGTGACCGCTGGCGCGGTGTCGGGCCTTGCACTCGCGATCGCACTCGCCCGATCCCATCCTTCAAAGCCGACTCTCACAGTCGCGATGTTGCTGGTGTCCGCTGCGGCCCGTGTTCTCATTCCGGTGTTCCCAACCGATCAGAACGGCAGCCGCTTCCAGACCCTGAAGGGAACGATCCACATGATCTTGGCCGTCGCCATCTTCGCGTCGATCGCCGTCGCCGCAGCAAACCTCGGAGGAACTCTCGGGAATGAGCCCGCCTGGCACGCGGTCCACGGACTGGTCGACGGTTGGCTTCCGTGGGTGGTCACGATCACAGCGTCCGCGACCGGAATCGCAATGATCGGCCCCAACCTGAAGCGCATCTTCGGCCTGATCGAGCGGTCCTACTACGCATCGTCGATTACGTGGTTCCTCGTCGTCTCAATCGAACTCGCACGAATCGGCAAATAGCCCAGGCTGTCCTGAAATACCGGGCGATTTGACCCCTCAAGGGCGGCCGGCGTGCTGGCCCCCGACCGCTGTTGCAAAACCAAGGTTTCGATCGAACCGACTTCGCTTCCGCTGCCGGGTTACCAGCGACACTCTGCCTGACGAGCGTCTTCGTCGCTGGGGCGAGCCGTGGCCGGCGATTGGAGTGGTTTGAAACCGTGGGTGAGGGTTCGTCGTTTATCACCCGAGCCCCAAAGCAGAATCGTGGCGATGCACACAGCCGCCACCACTCCGCTCAGTCCAATGCGTTCGTAAGGAACCGGGGCTCGCGATAGAGCAGGGGCTCGTGTTGCGACTCGACCAACCGGCGCCTCGCTAGGAACGAGATGGCGGCCGGCCACGCCGGGGGATGTGTGCCTCCCGTCATTCCTGTCGGGAGACACGCATCACCGGGCGAGCCGGCCGCCTATTGAGGAGAACTACGTGCTGCTGGAGCTCGATGTCGTCGTGGTGGCGGGCTGGTTGGGCCCGCCCGGGTTGACCCTGCGGATCGCCTTCTGAAGGATGCTGTCGCACTTCGCCGCAGCCTTCTGGAAGTCGGCGTTCTTCTCGACGCTGGTCGGGAAGAAGCCGCCGGTGCTGGTCTTCTTGGCCTCAGGCATCGCGGCGTAACCGTTCTTGCGTACGCACGCAACGAAGGCCGTCAGCGTCGCCGTGCTGAACGATGGCCGGAAATGGCCGGCACCCGCGCCACCGCCGGCGCCGCCGGGGTAACCGCCGCCCGCGCCGCCACCGAAGCGACCGCCGCCGAAGCCGCCGAGCTTGCCGCCGCAGGCTTTGAACGCCTTGGCGAACTTGGAGTTGGCGCCGCCGGCAAAGCCACCGCCACCAGCGAAGCCGCCGCCACCGCCCGGAGCGCCGCCCGCGGGCGCCGTGCCAGCGCCTCCGGCCGGAGGCGTCCCAGTGCCGGTCGTGCCCGTGTGGGTGCCACCGCCGCCGAAGAAGCCACGGCCTGCGCCACCACCGCCGGTGCGGGTCGGCAAGGTCACGCCGTGCTTGCTCAGACAGGTCCGCAGCGCCGTGAAGCTGTTGGACTTACTGGTCGTGCTTGTGTTTGTGGCCTTGGCCTTGGTTGTCGAGGAGGCGTTTGAGCTGCCGCCGCAGGCGGCGATGCATATCGCGGCGGCGACGGCGAGCAGCGCCATGCCGATACCGCGGTGTGCTCCAGATAGACGTTTCACCGGTGTTCTAGTCCTTTCGAAGTAAATGCTGCTCAGCTCCCGAAGAGCGAGCTGACGGCGGATGATGCGTTGCCCCCTGTGGAGCCTGAAGTGGTGCTGGCGGTGGACCTCGCTCCGGAGTCGGTCAGCGTGGTCGCGTCGACCGTGCCGCCGGAACCCTTGCTCCCGGCTATCACCACCTCGTCGCCCGGGAAGACCTTTGAGGACTTGACCGACTCACTCTTGGTGATGGTCGTCTGCCCGGTCAGCTTGACCTTGACGGTGTCGCCCGAGGTCTCGGTCACGTAGATCGTCTTGCCGTTCACGCTCGAGACCGAGCCGATCGTGTCGTTGCCCGCGGCTCCACCGAAGCCACCGGCACTGCCGGCGAAGCGGCTGGCGAAGCCGCCGGCGCCACCGGCTGCACCGGTGCCGCTTTTGCCGGCCGCGCCCGCCAACGCGCTGGCGAAGGCGTTGGCGCCACCGCTGCTCGAGGGAATCTTGGCCTTCTCAACGCGAACGCCGACGAAGAAGCCGACAGCGGCGAGCATCAGCGACATGAGGGCCGCGCTCCACTTGGTCAGGAACGGGCGCTTGGGACGGACCGGCAGGGTCTCCGCGAAGCCGTCGTCCTCGTACTCGTATTCGTCCAGGACCGGGTCCACGGGACCGTGCGGGTCGGGGGTTGCGTTCATGTCAGGTTCCTCTGAATGGTTTCGTTGCTGGAAGGGTTATTCGAAGCGCAGCGCATCGATGGGTCGCATGGCAGCCGCCCGGGCCGCCGGGTAGGTACCGAAGAAGAGGCCGGTGAGCACAGCGGCACCGAACGCGAGCCCGATCGAATAAGGCGCGACCACGGGCTGCACCCCGGCGATCTTGAACTGACTGCCGATCAGCCCTGCCGCTACGCCGGCGATACCTCCGAACACGGAGACCATCACTGCCTCCACCAGGAACTGGGTGAGGATGTCACTGCGGCGTGCGCCGACCGCCTTACGGATCCCGATCTCTCTGGTCCGCTCGGTGACCGACACCAGNNCCGACCAGCAGGGAGATCGCGGCCACCTCGGCAAGCAGCGTGGTGAAGACCTTGCTGCTCGACGTCGATGCCTGCAGCACCGAACTCTGGTTGACGACATCGAAGTTGCTCTCCTCGTCCGAGGCTGCCGTCGGGGGGTCGAGCTTGTTGAGGATGTCGGTGACCTCGGTCTGGGCCGCGTTGAGCGCGTCGGTGGCGTTGGCCACCACCAAGATCGAGCTGATGCTGCCGAAGCCGGTAAGCACGTTCTCAACGGTCGTGATCGGGGCGATGACAACGTCGTCGAGATCGGTCGTGCCGTCCGAGCCCTTGGAGTTGGTCACCCCAGCCACAGTGAAGTTGGTGCCGCTGATCTGAATCGTGTCGCCGACCGGGTCGGCGCCGCCGAAGAGTTCTGAGACAACCTCAGGACCGACCACCACGACGTCGGCGTCGTTCTTGACCTGTTTGCTGGTGAACCAGCTGCCTTCGGCGATCGTGTAGTTCCGGGCCTGCTCGTAGCTCGGCGTCGAGCCGACAAACGAGGAAGGCTCATAGGTGGAGTTGCCGTAGGTGAGCGTGACATCCGACGCGTCGTCCACCGGCGAGACGCTCTTCACGTCCGGATCCTCGAAGTGGTTGTCCAAGGCGGTGGCGTCGGACATCGTCAGACCCGAGCTTGAGCCACTGCCGAAGAGGCCGCCGAGCGTCTGTGCCGACGAGACGGTCAACGTGTTTGAGCCCAGCGCGTTGATCTCTGACTCGACCGCCGAATCTGACCCCTTGCCGACGGCGATCAGCGCGATCACCGAGCCGACGCCGATCATCAGGCCGAGAATCGTCAGACCCGAGCGCAGCTTGTTGGCGGTGAGGCCGGCCCAGGCGGTGGCGACTGTCTCCTTCATGCCAGCACCGCGGTGCGCTGCGCATGGCCGTTCTGCTCGTCGGAGACGATCCGCCCATCCCGGACGCGGATCACGCGACGCGCGTGCTCCGCCACTTCGGGCTCATGCGTGATCAGGATGATCGTGCGGCCCTGACGGTTGAGATGGTCAAACATGCCCAGGACCTCAGCGGTCGAATGGGTGTCGAGGTTGCCGGTCGGTTCGTCGGCGAGGATCATCGCCGGGTTGGTGACAAGCGCCCGCGCGACCGCGACACGCTGCTGCTGACCGCCGGAGAGCTCCGACGGCAGGTGGTCGTGGCGGTCAGCCAGACCGACCGAGGCCAGCGCCTCGCGGGCGCGCTGCTGGCGCTCTCCGCGTGAGAGGCCCGCGTAGGTGAGCGGCAGCTCAACGTTCGTGATCGCCCGCGTGCGCGGGATCAGGTTGAAGGCCTGGAACACGAACCCGATGTAACGGTTGCGCAGGTCGGAGAGGTCATCCTCGGCCACGCCGCTGACGTCGATCCCATTGAGGCGGTATGACCCCGCCGTCGGTGTGTCCAGACAGCCGAGAATGTGCATCAGCGTGCTCTTGCCGCTGCCGGACGGGCCCATGATCGCGACGTATTCGCCGCGTTGCATGGTCAGGCTTACGCCGCGCAGGGCATGCACAGAGATGTCTCCAAGCTCGTAGGTCTTGCGAACTTCACGCAGCTCAATTACGGGCCTGTCGGCGCGCGCCATCACTACGCTCCGCCGCCACCACCGAAGAAGGCCCGCGCCGCGGCACCTCCCCCGAAGCCACCAGCGCCGCCGCCGAAGCCACCGGCGCCGCCGCCGAGGCCACCGGCTCCGCCGAACCTGGACGTGGTGCTGCTGGATGAGGAGCTGGTGGTGCTGGTCCCGAGCGCGGGCAGCGTGATCGTGACCTGGACTTCCTGACCGGCCTTGAGTCCGGACAGGATCACGTCACGGGAGGTGCCCTTGAGGCCGACCGTGATGGCTTGCGTGGTGATCTTGCCGTTCGTGTCCAGATCGACCGTGTCGCCGCTGACCGCCTCGCTCGGCAGAGTCACACCCTGAGCCTGGCCGGTCACGATCGAAGCCGTGGCGCTCATGCCTGGCAGCACCTTCGGGTTGTACTGGTAGACGGTGACCGTAACGTCGTAGGAGACGACATCGTCATCCTCGGTCCCGAGCGGTGAGATCGAGGTCACACGACCCGCCAGCTCGACACCGCTCAGCGCGGTCAGTGAGACCGTGGCGATCTGCCCGACTTTGACGCTCGAGATATCTGACTCGCTGAGCGAGACCGTCATCGTCATCGTCTTGTTGTTGATGATCGTCGCGAAGCCAGAGCTCGATGAGGAGCTGCTGCTCGAGCTTGCGGTTGACGCTCCCGAGCCTGCGGTCGCTCCACCCGACCCGCTGGAAGAAGCAGACGAGCCTCCGGACGAGACTGTTGCCCCGATCGTGTCGTCACCAAGCGCCGCGATCGTGCCGGCTTCGGGTGCGTAGAGCTTGGTATCGGCGAGCGCCTTGGTGTCGCTCGCGACGGTCGCCTCCGCGCTATCGACCGAGGACTCGGCCTGAGCGATCTCAGCCGGTGACGGCGTCGACTTGGTGGTCGTCGTCGTCTTCGTCGCTGAGGCGTTGGTTGACGTACCACTCGCCTTCTTGGTGCCGGCGCCGCTGCTCTTGCCGGGGCCTGCGGAAGTCTTCGTCGTCGCAGTCTTGGTCTTGGTCGTACCAGCCTTCGTAGTGCCGGTCTTGGTCGTACCACCAGCGCCGGTCTTCGTGGTGCCGGTCTTGGTCGTACCAGCGCCGGGCTTGGTAGCCGTCGGAGAGGTAGTCGTCCCGGTGGTCGTGGTCCCGGTCGTCGTCGTGCCGGTGTTCGTGCCAAACCCGGTCGTGCTCGTCCCGGTCGTGGTCGTCGTCGTCCCGGTCGTAGTCGTGGTCGTCCCGGTCCCGGTCGGCGCCGTGCCGGTCGGGCTCGTAGTCGTTCCGGTGCCGAAATGTGCAACGGATGCGGCTGTCGCGTCAACGGACGCAGCAGATGCGTCAACCGAGGCGTCCGAGGCTTCGGAGCCGCCAGACGAGCCTGAGCCGCTGGAGCCGCTGGAGGTCGAGTCGCCGTCTTCGGCTGCCGTGAGGTTGTCCTGCGCCGAGGTGAGGCTGTCCTGCGCCTCTTGCAGGGTCAGCTGCGCTGCGGTCGGATCGAGCGTCGCGATCAACTGGCCCTTCTTGACCTTCTGACCGACCTTGACGTTGATCGTCTGGAGCGTGCCACTGGTGGCGAAGTTCACGGCGTCATCGACGCCGGGCTCGACGTTGCCGCTGCCGGAGACGGTGGTCTGCACCACGCCGTCTTCCGCTGTCACGACTTCCTTGGACGTCCGGGCCGAGCTGGTCGGCGTGCCGACCTCGCTGATTCCGAGCGCGACGATCACGATCGTCACCACGCCGAAGAGATATAGGTACCACGGTCGGGCCGACCGCCGGCCACGGCGTCGAGTCATATTCAAGCCTCTTATTGCGAGCCGGCTTGAGCAGCCGGATCCAAGTCAATTTCCGGTTGCGACTGTAGGGAGGCTTTCCTAAGAAACGCGCGGAAAAACGTAAGATTCTTCTATGTCAGTTCTGTGTAAGCGAAGGCTCTTCAGAGAGCCCCGGCGGCACAGTCACAGGTGCGTGAGCCGCGACTGAGTCAGCGGGCAGGCGGACCCGAACCTCGAGCCCGCCGCTCGGCGGTGCGCTGACCTGAAGCGTGCCGCGATGCGCCTCGGCTACGGAGCGCACGATCGACAGCCCGACGCCGTAGCCACCGGGCGTCCGGGTCAGACGCCGGAACGGTTCCGTGAGCGTTCGCACCTGCTCCGGGTCGATCACCGAGCCGCCGTTGCTGACGATCAGCTCGGCCACGCCGCCGACGGTCCGCGTAGTCACGCGCAGACGCCCGTCGGCAACGTTGTGGCGGATCCCGTTGTCGATCAGGTTCGCGAGCATTCGCTCGAGCAGCGGCCCGTCGCCGAGCACCGCCGCCTGCTGCAGGTCCGCCTCGATCTGCACGTCGGCTGCAGCGGCAGCCGACGTGAACGCGCTGATGTTCTCCCCCGCGAGCAGCGCCAGGTCGATCGGGTCCTCGCGCGTGCTGACCATCTCGCTGCGGGCGAGCGTCAGCAGCGCCGCGATCAGCCCCTCACTGCGGTCGATAGTCTCGCGCACGGTCTCACCCATCGAGCGCAGCTCAGCGCTGCTGGCGCCGGGATCGGCCATCGTCACGTCAACCTCGGTGCGCATGATCGCGAGCGGTGTTCGCAGCTCGTGCGAAGCGTTGGCGACGAACTGTCGCTGGCTCTCAAAGGCACGGTCCAGCGGGGCAAGTGCGCGGCCCGCCAGCAGCCAGCCGGCGATCACTGAAACTCCGGTCATAGCCATCAGCGCCGCGATGTACTCGAGCAAGAGGCGGTGCAGCGCATCCCCCGCCGCCTGCGCGTATCCGGCTGCCAGGGCTGCTCTCAAGGCGGCGTTTACCTTCGGTGGGCCAGCACCGGCAGGCAGCGTGAAGTGCGGATCCAGCTGTTCGAACGCCAGCTTGCGGGCGTTCTCATGAACGCTGTGGCGATCGTGCAGGTTGTGCCGCACCAGCACGTAGCCGATCGTCAAAAGCAGCGCACCCGTCAGCAGGAAGACCACGCCGTAGGTCAGCGTGAGACGCATCCTGATTGCCCGCGCACGGAACTTCATGGCTTGATTGTCGACCTGTTTACAAGTCCAACCAAGGAACTCTTAGGCCATGCGGTAGCCGACACCGATGACGGTCTCTACGACCGGCGGCTCCCCCAGCTTGCGGCGCAGGGTCATGATCGTCATCCGCACGACGTTGGTGAACGGGTCGGTGTGCTCGTCCCAGACGCGCTCGAGCAGCTCCTCTGCCGAAACCGTAGCCCCGTCCGCCGACATCAGCGCCTCGAGCACCGCGAGCTCCTTGCGGGCGAGCTCGACTGGCTGACCGGCACGGGTCAGGCTGCGCCGCGCGGGATCGAGCTCCAGCTCGCCGTGGCGCAGAATCGGCGGCCGGGCCGGCAAGGCCCGGCGTCCGAGCGCCCTGATGCGGGCGACCAGCTCCTCAAAACGGAAGGGCTTGGCCATGTAATCGTCGGCGCCGAGCGCAAGCCCGGCGACGAGCTCCTCGACCTCACTGGCTGCGGTCAGCATGATGATCCCGGTCTCCGGTTTGTGCTCGCGCACGGCCGCGCAGACCTTGTCGCCGTGAACCTCCGGCAGGTCGCGGTCCAGCACCACAACGTCATACCGCACAAGGTTCGTCTTCTCGATCGCGTCGGCCCCGTCCGCGGAGATGTCGACCGCCATGCCTTCCCGGCGCAGCCCGCGTGCAATCGCGTCCGCGAGGCGCCGCTCATCCTCTACAACTAATACGCGCATGGCTTCAGGATGACAGCGCCGCGGCCGCTTCGCGCAGCACCGCCCAGGTTTGCTCCATGTCCGCGGAGGTTGTCAGCAGCCCCCCGGTCGCCAAACGCAAGGCGTAACGGCCGTCGATCACGGTGTGCGAGATGAATATCTCGCCGGAGGCGTTGACCCGCTCGAGCAGCGTCTTGTTGAAGTTGTCGTCGCCGCGGTGCCGGAAACAGATCAGCCCGAAACGACGCAGTGACGCCAGCTCCCAGTCGGGGTCCGCTACGACCCAGCGCTCGAACTCCGCGGCCATCTCAACGCCGCTGCGGACGTGACGCTGCAGCCCCTCGCGCCCGTAACAGCGCAGCACCGCCCACAGCTTCAGCGACCGGAAACGAGTGCCGAGTGCCGGCCCGTACTCATGCAATGACCAGCTGTCCTCGAGCGAAGGCGTACGCAGATACTCCGGCACCATCGAAAAGGCGTTGCGAAAGACGTCGCCGCGTGCGGTCCAGAGCATCGTGCAGTCGATCGGCGTCAGCATCCACTTGTGGGCGTTGACCAGCACCGAGTCGGCGCGCTCAATCCCGTCGAAGGCCCAGCGCAGCTCGGGGCAGACCATCGCCGTGCCGGCGTAGGCGGCGTCGACATGCAGCCACGCCCCGGCGGCCTCGCAGGCGTCGGCGATCGCCGCCAGCGGATCAATCGCGCCGCGGCTCGTGGTTCCGACGGTCGCGATCACGATCGCCGCGCCGTCCAGCGGCCCCAGCGCGTCGACCCGCATCGCGCCGTCTTCGTCACATGGCACCGTGCGCAGCTCCATGCCCAGCATCCGCGCCGCCTTGGCAGCTGAGGAGTGGGTCTCCTGCGAGCAGACCAGCAGGTTGCGGCCGGTGCTCTCGCGAGCCGCGATCGCAACCGTCAGCGACGCCAGCGAGGCGCCGCCCTCGATATGCCCGTGCCAACCCGCGGGCAGACCGAAGAGCTCTGCCACCCACGACATCACCACGCCCTCGAGCTCTGTCGCCGCCGGCGCCGAGCGCCAGAGGAAACCGATGCTGTTGATCGTCGAGGCCAGCATGTCGGCCAAAATCGCAGGGCCGCTGGTGGCTGCCGGGAAGTACGCGAAGTACCGCGGGTGCTGCCAGTGCGTGATTCCCGGCATCAGCACCTCGTCGAGGTCGCGCAGCACGGCGTCGAAGCTCTCGCCCTGTTCAGGGGCGGCGGCCGGCAGCCGTGCGGTCAGCTCACCGGGTTCGAGCTGTGTCAGCACCGGCAGCGAACCGACGCGATCGAGGTATGAAGCCGCCCACTCGACCGTCGCGGGACCGTAGGTGCGCAGGAACTGTCCGGGGTCATTGACCTCAGGCTCAACCTCAGCCTTAGCCTTGTCCGACATCCGCCCTTACTCGACCACCCGAAAGACGATCCCGGCCTTGACCAAGCGGTCGATCAGCGGCTGCCCGAGCGCGAACGCCGGCGACCACTGCCCGCCGCCTGGTGCGGGAACTCCATCGAAGGCGAGGCAAAGTGCGGACTGCGCCAGCATCTTCGCGGTCTCGCCATATCCTGGGTCGCCGCCGCTGACCTCCGTCACCAGCTGGCGCGGCTGCTCGCCGCCGATCTGCGCACGGAACCGCACCCTGAAAAATGACTTGGCACGCTTCGCCTCACTCGGCCCTGATCCGGCGCTCCTCAGCTTCAGCATCAGCTTGCGGGTCGGCTTGACCTGCGCGAACCCCGCGATCAGGCCCACCACCACCCCGAGTCCGATCGTGGTCCTCAGCTTCCGGGTGACGACGTAATGCGCGTAGGAGAAGTCGGGGCCGTAGCGCTCGTTCAGTCGCGCCGAGCGCAGCACGTGCTGAGGATCGATCGTCGGAGCTGAAACGACCCAGCCGCCGCCGAGCTTGTCCTTGTGCGGCCGCCGCGAGATGCCACGCACGCTGCGGCCCTCGGCGAGCTTGCCGTCGGGTGCGTGGCGCTCCACCGAACGGCGCTGGCGTCCCACGCGACCGCTCTCCTTGAGCCGGCCCATCGCGCCGACGGCAGAGTGGTAAGTCCCGCCGGAGATCGCGCCTGACATCAGCGCGAAGCCCTCGAGCGCGATCGGCACCTGCGCCGACTCGGGGATCTGGCTGACCGTGAAGAGCGCACCGAGGTCGTATGGCAGCGAGTCAAAGGCACACGAGTGCACCAGCCGCGCCCCGCTCTCGCGCGCCAGCTCGTGGTAGCGCAGGTACATCAGGTCGACGAACTCCGGCTCACCGCAGAGGTCGACGTAGTCGGTCCCGGCCTTGGCGCAGGCGGCTACCAGCCCCTCGCCGTGCAAGAGGTAGGGACCGACGGTCGAGATCACCAACCTGGACGACGCCGCCAGCGCCTCAAGCGTCACCGGGTCGGCGGCATCGGCGGTCAGCAGCGGCAGCTCAGACGCTGCCGGGTCGATTGCAGCGAGCCGATCCCGCACTGCCGTCAACTTGCCTTGATTGCGGCCCGCCAGTGCCCACGTTGCGCCTGCCGGCATCTGCGATAGCAGTGCTTGCGCCGTGAGTTCGCCCGTAAAGCCGGTCGCCCCGAACAGCACGATGTCGTATTCGGCTTCGCGAGGCATCTCCGGCGCTGACTTTACATTCCGTCTTTACCTACGCGCGCACGCACTGACATGATCGTGCTCTATGGCTGCCGACGAGGAACCGGGTTCGCGGCACGCGGCGATCGCTGCGGCGCTGCGGCAGCAGATCGAGTCCGGGGCTCTGGCACCCGGTTCGGCCCTGGCTTCGGAGTCAGAGCTCTCCGAGCAGTTCTCCGTCTCGCGCGGCACCGTGCGCCAGGCACTCGCCAACCTGCGCTCCGGCGGTTTGATCACCGGCGGCCGCGGCCGCCGTCCGGTCGTCTCGCGCTCGGCGCTCGCCCAGAGCTTTGACCAGATGATCTCCTTCTCAGCCTGGGCCCAGAGCCTCGGCCGCAAGCCCTCGGCCCGCACGCTCGAGCTGGCCCGCCGCCCCGCCCCGGCCCAGGATGCCCACGCGCTCGGACTCGAACCCGGAACCGCCGTCTTCCAGTACCGGCGCCTGCGCCTGCTCGACGGTGAGCCGGCGATGATCGAGCTCAGCACCTTCATTGAGGCGGTCGGCGTGCTGCTGGTCGGCTGCGACCTCGACGGCGGCTCGGTCTACGCCCAGCTCGGTCTGCTCGGCGTCGTCTTCAGCGAGGCCAACCAGTCGATCTCAGCGGTCGCCGCCAGCGCCGAGCAGGCGTCGCTGCTCGAGATCCCGCGCAAATCGCCGCTGCTCGAGGTCACCCGCACCGTCTTTGACCCCGCCGGCCTGCCGCTCGAGTACTCGCACGACAGCTACCGCGCCGACGCCTTCACGATCACGATCCACAACCAGGTCGCACTCAGCCGCTCAGGCGTTGGGCTAACGCTCGTCTCCTAAGGGTGTGGTGCCGGGGCGCCCGCTGGCGCCCCCAGAAAGCAGACGGCGCTAGACGCCAGCCGTCGCGAGCAGCCCGTCCAGCACCAGCGGCGCCTGCCCCAGCGAGAGCGTCATGCCCAGACCGGCGACGTTCTCAACCACCCGCACGCCGGCCAGCGGCTCGGTCACCAGGAAGGTGCTGCCCGGCAGCGACGGGTAGATCCCGTGCCAGCGCTCGCGCACCTCCAGCTTCGCGACGCCGAGCAGCGCGCAGGCCTCGGCCAGCAGCAGTTCGTCGAGCCGCTCCTCGCCGAACGGCGCAAGCGTCTCACCGTAGGTGTGCGTATCACCGATCACCAGGTCCCCGTCGGGCAGCTGCGCGATCAGCAGGTGGATGCCGGCTTCGAGCAGCTCCGGGCGCTCGGCGCCGAGCCGCTTACGCAGCACCGCCGCCTGTGGCCGCGACGCGAACGCCGGGTAGCGGATCATGCTGAGGCCGGTCGCCAACGCGGGCCTGAAGTGGCGGCCCAGCGGGGCCGCCACGCGAAGCATCTGCAGCCTGCAGAGTGTGAGCTGGTCGAGCCCAGGCCTCAGCGCCGGCGGTAGCGAGCGGTAGTCAGGGCCGGGGCAGACGATGATTATCGGGGCGTTGATGGTGAGCCCGTGAGCGTGCACGCATCCTGGTTCGATCTCGTGCACGTGGCGGCCCCACTCGACGCGCGCGTCGGGGTCGCTCGCCAGCGCCAGCGCGAGCGCGGCGACGGCCGCACGCGGATCGACGCGTAGGTCGAGCGTGCAGTGCATCCCGCCGACGATCCCCGTCGCGTCGACCGGCACCATCGCCGTCACCGCTTCGGCGCTGAGCATCACTGCCTCGCGAGCCGGATCGCCGGCCACCGCTTCGAGCACGGCGAGCTCATCCTCAGCGCGGGCGATCAGCAGTGACCCGGTCTCGCGCAGCTCGAGGGTGGTAGAGGCGCCGAGCTCAAGCCAGCGCTCGCGCGAGCGCAGCGCGCAGTCGAAGCCCTCGCCGTCACCGAGGCTTGTGAAGAAGAGATGGCCGAAGTTGCGCACGCTGGCGCCGACGGCGTGGTGGTCGCGTTCGATCAGTGCCACGCTCAGCCCGCGCCGGCGCGCCTCGAGCGCGTGCGCCAGGCCGACCATGCCGGCGCCGACGACGCAGACTTCAGCTTCGATCACTTGTGCAGGGGCAGACATGCTGTCTATACAAGTTACCAACATCTGCGGCGAGACGGGATCAAAGTTCCCACTAGATTCACGAATCAGTCACAGCAAAACCACATTCGATGTTCACCAACTTGTATAGTCACCTTCTGATGAGTTCAACATTTGTGGCCAACGACCGCAGCTACCAGGCGCCGGACAAGCCGATCCTCGCGATCTGCGCAGACGGCTGGGACCCTGAGTACGTCGACGACGCACTCGAGCGCGTGCTGATGCCGTGCCTCGCGCAGGCGCTCGCGGACGGCGGCACCTACACGCTCGGCCGCGCCCAGGTGCCGACCTTCACGAACCCCAACAACGTCACGATCGTGACCGGCGTCAGCGCCGCCCAGAACGGGATCGCGGGCAACCACTACCGCACCGCCGACGGCGGCGAGGTGCAGGTCACCGACCCGAGCTTCCTGCGTGCGACCACGATCCACGCGGCCGCGCTCGAGGCCGGGATCGGCGTACTCTGCGTCACCGCCAAGGACAAGCTGCGCCAGCTGCTGGCGACCGGCGGGGTACCGGCCTTCAGCGCCGAGAAGGCGCACGAGCAGCAGCTGCCGGACGGCACCCCGGTGATCGAGGCGATGGGCGCCGAGAACCCCGACATCTACGACTGGCGCCTCTCCCCCTACACGATCGACATGGCGGTGACGCTGGCGCCGCGCTTCGACGCCCGCATCGTCTACGCCTCGCTGACCGACTTCGTGCAGCACTCGGCCGCCCCTGGCGAGCCGATGGCCGACGACTTCTACCGGGCGGTCGACATCTCGATCGGGCGCGCGCTCGACGCCGGCTTCGTGCTCGGCCTCGCAGCCGACCACGGCATGCGCCCCAAGGCGGCGCCCGACGGCAGCCCCAACGTGCGCTTCCTTGACGACGCGCTGGAAGCGGCCGGCGTGACCGGTGCCCACACGCTCTGCCCGATCACCGACCCCTACGTTGTGCATCACGCCGCGCTCGGTTCGCTGGCATGGGTTCACCTCGATGACCTCAGCCAGCTCGGTCACGCCCGCAGCGTGATCGCCGCGCTACCGGGCATTGAGGGCGTGCTTGACCGGTTCGCGGCGGCCGACGCGTTTGAGCTGCCCGCCGACCGCATCGGCGACCTGATCGTGCTGGCCGATGCCGGCACCGTGATCGGCAAGTCGGCGGCGGCGCACGACCTCAGCGCGCTGCACGGCACGCTGCGCTCACACGGTGGCCTGCACGAGCGTTCGGTGCCGCTGATCATCAGCCACCGCCTACGCGAGGGCGCTCTACTCGGGCGTGACCTGCGCAACCGTGACCTCCACGATCTGCTGCTCAACCAGCTCGCATGACCGCCACAAGCACACTCGCTGTCCACTCCCCCTACACCGGTGATCTGATCGGCGAGGCGCCGCTTTCAAGCGCCGAGCAGGTCCGCGAGATGCTCGATGCCGGCAGCGCCTACACGAACGAGCTCTCGCGCCATCAGCGCTCCGAGATCCTGTTCGCGGTCGCGGCGCAACTAGCCGAACGCGAGATTGAGCTGGCGACGCTGATCAGCTCCGAGTCGGGGCTCTGCCTCGCCGACAGCCGCCNNAAGCTCGCGCCGGCGATCGCCGCGGGCGCCCCGATCGTGCTGAAGCCGTCGGAGAAGGTGCCACTGAGCGCAATGGCGCTGTTTGAGATCGTGCACCGCGCCGGGCTGCCCGGCGCCGCCGCGCAGATCGTATGCGGCAACCCGGCCGAGATCCTCGATCAGTTTCTGGCACATTCCGGCGTCGAGGTGATCTCCTTCACCGGTGGCGTCGCGGTCGGCAAGTCGATCGCCGACCGCCTCGGCTACCGCCGCGCGGTGCTCGAGCTCGGCGGCAACGATCCGCTGATCGTCCTGGGCGACGCCGACCTCGAGGAGGCCGCCGCACTGGCCGTGTCCGGCGCCTTCAGGAACTCCGGGCAGCGCTGCACCGCGGTCAAGCGGATCATCGCCGTCAACACGGTCGCCGATGAGCTGGCTGAGCGGATCACGGCGGGGGCCGCCGCGCTCAAGGTCGGCGACCCGCTCGATGCGGCCACAGACATCGGCACGGTGATCGACCAGCGCGCCGCCGAGAACATCGAGGAGCGCGTCCAGGACGCGATCGCTGATGGCGCAAAGCTGCTCTTCGGCGGTCAGCGTGACGGGGCCCTGCTGACGCCGGCGGTGCTCGACCACGTGCGGCCACAGAGCCGGCTGGTCGCGACCGAGACCTTTGGGCCGGTGGCACCGATCATCCGCGTCGAGGATCTCGACGCCGCGATCCGGGTTGCGAACTCGACGCCCTACGCGCTCTCAAGCGGAGTCTGCACATTTGACTGGCGCGCAATCTCGCGTTGCGTCAAGGAGCTGCGCGCCGGCACCGTCAACATCCGCGAGGTCCCCGGCTGGCGCACCGAAGTAACTCCGTTCGGCGGCTTCGGTGACAGCGGCCTCGGCGTCAAGGAGGGCGTGCGCGAGGCGATCAAGGCGATGTCCTTCACCAAGCTCTACACCCTGCCATGGGAGTGAGGCCTTCATGAGCACAACCGAAGCGACCGTCGACGAGATCGTCACGGCATGCCTTTCGATGGTGGGGCTGCCGTATGACGGCGAGCCCGTAGATCAGCTCGAGCACGCCCTGCAGTGCGCGGCGCTCGCGCGTGAGCAGCACGGTAACGACGACGAGTTCGTGGTCGCCTGCCTGCTGCACGACATCGCGCGCTCCCCGGCGGTCGCGGGCATCGCGTATGACGGCCCGCGCGAGCACCACGGCGAGGCTGCGGCGCGCTGGCTGACCCCGCGGGTCGGCGCACGCGTTGCCTGGCTCGCGGAGCAGCATGTCCCCGCCAAGCGCTTCCTGGTGGCCACCGATCCCGCCTACCGGGATCAGCTCAGCGAGGTCTCGCAGCGCACGCTGCTGGCTCAGGGCGACGCGATGAGCGACGCTGAGATCACCGAATTCCGCTTGAACGAGGATTGGCAGCAGGCGGTCGCGCTGCGCCTGATTGACGACCTCGGCAAGGAGCCGGGTCTCAAGGTGCCGGACATCGACTCGTATCGGGCCGAACTGAGGATCGTGATCGACTCGCTCTCAGGCTCGTGAGCGCTCCGGCGGTGTTGACGCGGTCGTTCGCCGCGCATCGGGACGGTCACGCGCTCGCGCGTGAGTTCCATCTCGACCCCGAGATCTACGCGCACGAACTGACGACGATCTGGCGGCGCAGCTGGCTGCTCGCGGGGCTCTCGTCGGAGGTCGAATCAGCAGGCGACTTCTTCACGTTCGCGGTTGGCGAAGACTCGATCATCGTCGTGCGGGACCAGGATGGCCAGCTGCACGCGTTGCACAACACCTGCCGGCATCGCGGCATGGCGGTCTGCGCGGAGCCGGCAGGCAATGCCCGCCGCTGGGTCTGCCCCTACCACCAGTGGAGCTACGCGCTCGACGGGCAGCTGCTCGGCAGCGGCGGCATGGAGCGGCAGATCGACGCGTCCGCTTACGGACTGCGGCACGCTGAGGTCTTCGAGGTCGGCGGCCTGGTGTTCGTCTGGCCCGATGGCGACGTTGAGGTCGAGCCGTTCAGCGAAGCTCAGGCGGAGCTGGCTCACGCCCTGGTGTCGCAGGGGCTGAAGCACGCCAAGGTCGCCCACCAGATCGAGTACCGCGTCGCCGCCAACTGGAAGCTGATCTGGGAGAACAACCGCGAATGCTGGCACTGCCACGTCGGCCATCCCCAGTACGTCAAGGCGAACTTTGACAGCGTGCCCGACACGCAGCAGCAGCGCGAGTTGGCGTTGGCACGGGCGCACGATCACGCGCTGCTGCTGGGCGATGCGGCAGGCGTAGACGAGCACGCCGAGCCTGGGCTCTACCGCTTCCCGGCGGCCGGACGCTGGTGGTCCGCGAACCGCACGCCGCTGGGGCCCGGCTTCGTCACCGAGTCACTGACCGGTGAGCCAGTGGCGCCACTGATGGGTGAGCACAGCGGCTACGACATCGGCACCCTGAGGGTGCGCACGGTGCCGAACTTCTGGTCGCACATGAGCGCGGATCACGCAGTGCTCACGCGTTTGCTTCCAGCGGGTCCCGAAACGACGCTGGTGCGCGTGCAGTGGCTGGTCGACCGCGACGCCGTAGCCGGCAGCGACTATGAGCTCGACGCGCTGCTGCCGTTCTGGCAGCTGACCAGCGAACAGGATTGGGATCTCTGTCAGCGCAACCATGCCGGTGTCAGAAATCCGGCATATCTGCCCGGGCCTTACTCGGTCACCCGCGAGTACAACGTCGCGGCCTTTGTCGACTGGTATCTGGAGCGCATCGGCGCTGGTTGACGCCCTCCCGGGAAATCGGTGCGCCTCAGACCACACGCGTTGGGCGTTAGCGGATAGTCTCTCCCCGCTGATGCTGGTCCGCCACGCCGATGCTGAACGCGACGCCGCCGCCTGTCTGGATATCTACGCGCGATACGTCGACGACTCGCCTGTCAGCTTTGAGGAGCAGACGCCGAGCCTCGCTGAGTTCACCCAGCGGATTCAGCGGCTGACGCGCACGCACGCGTTCCTGGTCGCCGAAGACGACGGACGCATCGCCGGTTACGCCTACAGCGGCCCGCATCGCGACCGGCCCGCGTATCGCTGGGCCACCGAGGCGACGGTTTACATCGATCCGGACTACCACCGCCGCGGGCTCGGCAGAGCGCTCTACGTGCCGCTCTTCGAGCTGCTCGAACGGCAGGGGTACCGCTCAGTGCTGGCGGGGATCACTGTGCCGAACGACGGCAGCGTCGGCCTGCATCGCGCTTTGGGCTTTGAGGAAGTCGGCATCTACCGCCGGATCGGCTGGAAGGCCGGGGCCTGGCGGGACGTGCTGTGGATGTCGAAGCAACTCGGCCCCGATACGCACGAACTGCAGTCACCGGCCTCCCCCGGGGCACCGGTTCACCTGACTCAGCCGATCGAGTTCTGACGTGCAACGCGGCCATCAGATTGCAAGCAAACGTTCGCTTGTAGACATTCCGCCGCGGCATTCGCTTCTATCCCGGGAAATGGAAACTGGGCTTCAGGTCTTCCTGGAGCGGTCGGTCGTTGGCGTCGCACGCAGAACGGCTGTGTTGCTCGCCGTTCTCACAACCACCATGCTCGGCCTTGGCGTGGGCTCTGCCTTGGCTCAGCCGGCTCCAACGATCCCGGCTACGCCGACAACGCCGGCTACTCCCACGGTAACGAGTCCCACGGTGACAACGACCACGGTGACTACTCCCACAGTGACGAGTCCCACGGTGGCAACGACCACTCCCACAGTGACCACCACCACGCCCACCCCGCCGCCGGTGACAACCGAGGGCGTCCTGCTCTGTAGCGGTTACAAGGCTTGTTCAACCGGTGGCTTCACGACAAACGACTACGCGGCGAACGAGAAGACCTCCTGGTGGCGCATGTACCCGGGTGACAACTGCACCAACTACGTCGCCTACGTCGAGTCACAGGTCTTCGGCGTGACCGAGCCCACCTACCTGCTCGGCGACGCCGACCAGTGGGCCGCCAACGCCGGGGCCAACGGCGTCCCGGTCGATGACACCCCAACCGTCGGCGCAGTCGCCTTCTGGGGCGCCGGTACGGTCGGCATGAAGCGTTACGGCCATGTGGCGATCGTCGAGGCCGTCGGGCCCAACGCCAGCTACATCGACGTCTCCCAAAGCGGCATGGGCAAGTCCGACAACGGCTACGACTGGGAGCGGATCTACGCCGCCAGCACCGCCTGGGAGCCCTGGCCGAACAGCTTCATCCACTTCCCCGGGGCGAACATCCCGCAGCCGCAGGCGCAGGCCGCGGCCGTGCAAGCACCGGTGACTTGGCCGCAGGTGATGCTCTCACAGCTGACCTGGGGCACGCAGAGCAGCGGCGCCGCCATCCCCCTGCTCCAGCTGCCGACACTCGGTTAGCCGGCGTCGCCCGACCACGCTGGTGTCGAGACGCCCCCGTGGACTCTGGGGGAGAAACACGGCTCCACGCCGTGTTTCTCCCCCAGAGTCGACGACAACCACTGGTTGACACGACAACCCGCGGTTGTCATCATCCTCGCATGAGAACAGCACCCCAACACGAAGAGGCCTTCCGTCGCATCAAGGAAGTCCGGGCACAGGCGATCGAGCACACGATAATCGCGCGCCGGCTCGCGGTTGAGCGCCGGGACCTGATGCGCGCACTCATCGACCAGGGCGTCTCCCAAGCAGAGATCGCCCGCGAGCTTGAGGTCAGCCGCCAGGCCGTGCAGAAGATGCTCGCCTGCTAGCCAGACCCTTAGCGAACATACGTTCGTATCGTTCCGTCCGACCCTCGCGGCAGCATGGCCAACCCATGCCCGTCGCCTATCCAACATTCAGAGCCGCACTCGACGCCGGAGACCTCAGCCGGGTACTCCAGCTCGCGAAGTCAATGCCGTCCGTGACCCTGCGTGACGCACTGCAGGTCGTTCTTCTGATGAGAACCGGCCCCGAGGCCCAATACGACCGTGCCTGTGTCCGCTGGCTCGGCCGCTTCGCCCTTGAGGTCAGGGGCGTGACCCTCGAGGAGCTGCAGTCAGCAGCGGGCGCCCTGGACACCCTGCCGGATCAACCGGAGCTGGCGATGTCTCAGCTGCAGAAGATGTGTATCCAGCGCGGGGTCGGATAGCGCTGGTCGGCTGGCGGGTACCGGCACGCTGCCGCTACCCGCTTGGTTTAGACGCTCCTGCCACGGGGCAGCCGCATGCGTATGACCAAGCGCATCTGTGTCCGAACACTTGCGGTGACTGCCGCCTCGAGTTGTGTGTTGGCAGGTTGCGGCAGCAGCCATCACAACGCCCACACAGTCAGCGGCTCACGCTCAGGCATAGCTCGTGCCGCGCTCGATGTCGTGTCCGGTGCGAGCTCCGTCACCGTCTTGTCGGCACCGCTCGGCGGCGATCTCTACAGCGTCTCGACGCCAGCCCGCGGCGGCGTCAGACCGTTCGTGCGACAGACCCATGGGCAGGTGCGCGTCTCGCTCACCGGTAGCGGCGGACCAGCGTCGCTCAAGATCGTGCTGTCAAACGCTGTTGTCTGGGGACTGCGATTTGGCGGCGGCGCCAACGACCTCGACGTTGACTTTCGCAGCGGCAAGCTCGACGCGCTTGATCTCGTTGCCGGTGACTCGCACGCCTCGCTGACCTTGCCGCGCCCCTCCAGGACGGTGCGTATCGCCGAGCAAGGCGGCCTGAGCGAACTCACGGTGCGTCTCGCCGTCGCCACACCGGTGCGGTTGACAGTGAACGGCGGGGCGGCCCACGTCACCGTCGACGGCGCGACGCACACCGGCATCGCCGGCGGGACCGTCTTCACAGAGCCGGGCTGGAGCGCCGCGCGCGATCGTTACGACCTGCTCGCACGTGGCGGCGTCAGTTCAGTGAGCATCGGCCGGCTGTAGGCGCCTAAGGTAGCGTTCGCTCGATGTGCCGACTCTTTGGAATGACTGCAGGCGAAGCGCCGGTGCAGGCGACGTTCTGGCTGCTCGACGCGCCGGACAGCCTCGTCACTCAGAGCCACCGAAACGTCGACGGGACAGGGTTGGGCTTCTTCGACCCCGATGGGACCCCGCACATCGACAAACAGCCGATCGCAGCCTTCGAGGATCGGCAGTTTGCGGCCGAGGCGCGAGAGATCCGCTCGCGCACGTTCGTCTCGCACATACGCCACGCGACGACCGGTGAACTGACGCTCGTCAACACGCATCCGTTCTGCCTCAAGGATCGGCTGTTCGCGCATAACGGCGTGATCAACGACCTGCCCAAGCTCGAGCAGCACCTTGGTGATGACCTCGCGCTGGTCAAAGGCGAAACCGACTCTGAGCGTTACTTCGCTCTGATCACCCGAGAGATTGATCGGCATGACGGTGACGTCGGCGCTGGCATCCGCGCCGCCGTCCGATGGATCAGTGAGGACCTCGCAGTCCAGTCGATCAACTTCGTTCTGATCACGGCCGCCGACCTCTGGGCGCTGCGCTACCCGGAGCATCACTCACTCTTCGTGCTCGAGCGCTGCGCCGGCGGCAGTGGCACAGACTCAACAGAGCCGCTCGAGCAGACCAGCAGCCATGGAACCCGCGTTCACAGCGAGCACGGCCGCAATAATGCAGTCGTGGTGGTCGCCAGCGAACGCATGGACGACGACCCCGGCTGGCGAGAGCTCAGCAGCGGTGAGCTGATCCACGTCGACGGGTCGCTCGTGGTCACCAGCGAGCAGCTGGTCGGCTAGGCCCGGGCGTTCCGATCCAATGGCGGCACGGAGCGTCACTCTGGGCTTTCGCAGCGGTGGGTCCTCGCCTCGATTACCGGTCACCCCACGTTGTGTCTCCCTCACGGCTGACCTCGAACCACCGGCGATGGGTCATCGCCTGATTGCGGACCTCGAGACGGGTCGTACCGCTGTCGTCGGCAGGTCGGAGCAGCCTGACGGCGGTCACCACCGTTTCACTGTCAGAGTCGATGTTGCTGGCCGCTGTGGTTAGCAGCGCGCGCTCCATCGCGGCCGCTCCGCCACGAGCCTCACCGTCGCTGCGTTCGCCCACTAGCGTTCTAAGCGCATCACGCAGCTCGGCACCATCGTTCGCCTGCATTTTGACTCTCCATCGCTCGTATGTACCCACCGTACAGCGGCGACAGTCAACTGGACCTACTTTGCAGGCGTCACGACGTCCGTCGTCGCGAGCTGGAAGCGCCGATCGTGGCGATCACGCCGCCAACGATCACGGCGTATAGACCCCAGCCGACGTGACCTACGTCCAAAGCAAAAACTCGTTCGTGCGCCAGGGCGTTATGAAGGTCGATCGCGTGGTAAGTCCCGATCAAAGCGGCTCCCACGCCAAACACCATCGCCCAGCCTTGTTGCTGCAGCAACTCCAGAAAGATCCCAATCACCGCTGCGACTAACGTGAACCTGCCGTAGCCGTCGAAACCTGAGACGCTGCTGAGCGGGCCCGCGGCCACCCATGGGCCGATCGAGCCGACGATGACTGCCCCGAAACCCGCAGTCGCCGCCAACGCCGTGCCGCCGGAGTTACCGGGCCTGGTGCTGGCAAGCACCTTCGCCTTCGCCGCAGCGAGTTCTGATTCAGTCGCGACACCCTGCGCCCGAAGCTCTGCCAGCCTTCTCAGCTGCTGCGCCGGATTGGTGTTTGCCATCCCTGGCCCCCTAAAAGAAGTTCTCTTCGCCTGGCCGGGATTGATTGCACAGCAGCCGACAGCTTGCAAGCGAACTCAACGATTGGTCAGGCCCGACCTTAACGGTCGATAGCCTCCCGGCCATGCTCCTTTACAACAGCGCTGTGTCAGGCAACTGCTACAAGGTCCGGCTGCTGGCGGCTCACCTTGGCATTTCGCTTGAACTCGTCGAACTCGATGTTGTCGACCGTTCAAACCGGCCCGGCCTGATCGGACACCTCAACCCCGCGCTTCGCGTCCCGACCCTCGTTCTCGACGACGGTCGCCCGTTGGCCGAGTCCAATGCGATCATCGACTATCTCGCCGAGGGCACCGAGTACCTGCCGGCGCACCGCTACGAACGCGCGCAGATCCTCGGCTGGCAGTTCTTTGAGCAGTACGAGATCGAACCCAACCTCGCGGTCGCACGGTTCTTCAAACTCTTCAACGTCACGCCCAGTGAGGAGACGCTGAACTCTAAGCACGCAGGCGGAGACAAGGCGCTCCAAGCACTCGAACGCGGACTCACCGGCAAGACCTTCCTCGTCGGTGAGAGGTACTCGGTCGCCGACATCAGCCTCTACGGCTACACGCACGTAGCTGCAGAGGGCGGCTTTGACCTCAGCCCCTACCCGTCAATCCTCGCCTGGATCGACCGGGTCGCCGCCCAGCCGGGTCACATCAAGATCGACGGCTGATTCCGCCAAGCGGCGAGAACTTCTCGGCCGCGGTGCTGGCGAAGATGCTCGGCTCAAGCTTCTCGACGAGCTTCTCAAACTCGCGCCGGTCGCGGCCCGCGAGGTTCTTCGGAATGCCCCTGGCATCCCTCAGCAAGATCAGCAGTCGCTTGCGCTCAGATGGCTTCAGGCGGTCGAGATGCGCCTTCGCCAGGATCGCCAGCTCAGCGGCGATCACCAACCGCGCCAGCGGAAGCCGGCGCAGGCCCGGGAGGCGTTCCGCCGCGCGGGCGATGGCAATGTTCGCTAGCGGCGCAGGCATCACTAGTCAGTCTACGAGCCCGGTCCGGTAATCCCTGCCTGTCTGGACACGTGGGCGGCGCTGCGGGCGGGGCTGAACACAGCCGCTCCAGCCGAGCGCTCGCGCGCCCGCGGCCGTGGTACCGGCGCCCAGCACCACGATCAGAAACGGCGCCCGACGCCAGACCAAGAGCGCCGCAACAGCCAGCGCCGGCAGGCGCGCATCGTGGCCGCTGGGGCCGCGCAGATTGCGGGTCCAAGGTGTCGAGCTCGCGGATCGATGCCGATGCTCCATGCCTGCGTCCGTGCGCGACCCGCTGTCAAGCGATCGCAGCTTCTGATCTCACGTAGGTCACAAGACCGGTACCGTCCCAGCGATGCAGGCCCAGCCGCCGATCCATCCGGCGCTTCGCGAGGTGGTCGAGCGGCTCGCCCAGATTGAGCGAGGCCCCGGTTCGCAGGGCGAAGCGGCCGCCGCCGACTGGCTCTCTGAGCGCCTCAAGCAGGCCGGTTGCGAGGTTGAGGTCGAGCCCGCACAGTTTTACGACGGCTACATGGAGCCGATCGGCAGGCTGACCGCCGCCGCAGCGCTGGGTGGTCTGCTGGCGCACAGGCGTGGTGGGCGTCTGCTCGGCGGCCTGACCGCAGCCGTCGCGGCGCTGCTGATCGCCGACGACGTCTCAAACACCTGGCGTGTCTTTCGAAAGACGGCGAAGCCGTTGCCGACCCAGAATGTCGTTGCGATCGCGGGCGACCGCAACGCCCAGCGCACGCTGGTGCTGCTCGCGCATCACGATGCCGCCCACAGCGGCCACATCTTTGACGACCGTCTCCAGAATCTGCTCGAGCTTAAGTTCCCGGGCATCTTCGAACGGTTTGATACGTCAGTGCCGTTGTGGTGGCTGGTGCTTGCCGGTCCGATCGCGGTCGCGCTCGGCGCGGCCCGCAAACGCAAGGCCCTGTTGAGACTCGGGATCGGCGGATCGGCGCTCGCGACCGCCGCGATGGTCGACATCGCCAGGAGTCCGATCGTGCCCGGCGCGAACGACAATCTCACTGCCGTTGCGGTGCTGGTGGCGCTTGCCGAGCGGCTCAAAGCAGAGCCGCTCGATGGTCTGCGCGTGATGCTGGTCTCGTGCGGGGCTGAGGAGGTGGTGCAGGGCGGCATCTACTCCTTCGCCGAGAAGCACTTCCCGCAGCTGGACCGTGAGCAGACCTGGTTCCTCGGTCTTGAGACGCTCGGCTCGCCGCTGCTCGCGCTGTTGGAGGGCGAAGGTCCGATCCTGATGGAGGACTACCCGGACGTGCGCTTCCGTGATCTGGTCGCACGCGTTGCCGGTGAGCGCGGGCTGCCGCTGCGGCGCGGGATGCGCGCGCGCAACTCGACCGACGCCACGATCCCCTGTCATGCCGGCTATCCAACGGCCACGCTCGTCTCCTTCAACCGGGCCAAAGCGCTGTCGAATTACCACCAGATGTCAGACACACCGGAGAACGTGAATTACGCCACTGTGACGCAGGCGCTGCACCTCTCAGAAGCGGTTGCCCGCAACTTGGCGGAGAATCGCTGGCTCTGAAGTTCCGGTTTTTGTAGTTCCACCTGGAGAGGTGCTTTGAAGATGACGCTTGTGACCGATCTTGAGCTGCCCGAGCTCGATGCGATCCAGGACCACGTGCGTGGCCCCGTATTTGACGAGCTGATGAGCTCGATCGTCGGCTACGACGGCTGGCTCGCCCGTTCGCCGCTCGGTTTCGTGACGCTCGACCGCGAGTCCGGTGAGTTCTTCCTGCGCTCGCGTGCGGTGATGTTCCCCTCCATGACCTTGGCGGCGGTCTTCAACATCACCGAGGGCCCGCTCTACGAGGAGATCTCGAAGAACCTGATCACCCGCCACGGAGACGATCACCGGCGTCTACGCGGGCTCGTCAACCCGGCCTTGGCGCCACGCCGGGCCGACACCTACCGGCCGGCGCTGCGAGCGCTCTTGGGCGAGGTCATGAACTCGCTGCCGGAATCGGGGCCGATCGAGTTCATCGCCGACTTCGCGAAGCCCTACACCTCGCGCGCGATCGCTTACGTGCTCGGCGCTCCGGACGAGGACGCCCCGAAGCTGCACTACTGGTCGAATCTGATCCAGCGCCAGTTCGACCCGATGAGCCTGATGGATCCGGAGGTCCTGGCTGAGATCGAGCAGGGCGTCGTCGACTGCTACGCCTACATCGATGCGCTAATCGCGACCCGCCGAGTCGAGCCGGGAGACAACCTGATCAGCGACCTGATCGGAGCTGAGGAGGCCGGCGACAAGCTCAACCAGGACGAGCTGCGCAACCTGATCTTCAGCATCCTGCTCGGCGGCGTCGACACCAGCCAGAGCCAGCTCTCCCACGCGATCAGGCTGCTGGCCGCGCACCCGGACCAGTGGGCGCTGCTGCGCGAGCGCCCGCACGAGCTCGCGGCGAACGTGACCGACGAGTCGCTGCGCTACGAGCCGATCACCCCGTTCACAGCCAGGGTCACCTCAGAAGAGGTTGAGTTCCGCGGTATCACGTTCCCTGAGAACACGGTGATCTTCGTCTCCTCCTGGCACGCCAACCGCGACGGCGCGCAGGGCGGGGACAAGTTCGACATCACGCTCGAGCGCGACGGCAAGCGTCTGCTGACCTTCGGCGCCGGCATCCATTACTGCGTCGGCGCGAACCTTGCGCGCGCCGAGATCCAGGAAGGCCTCGCCTTCCTGGCCGAGAACGTCACGTCGATCAAGGCTGACGGCGGCGCCGAATTCGGCACGCCGTCGGGGATCTACGGGCTCGATCGGCTGCCGTTGGTGTTGGAGCGCTAATCGGCCTCAGCAGACGCTGATCGTTGACTTCAGCGTCTTGATGGCCTTGGCCCGCTTGCCGTGTCTGACCGCCTTGGTGTACGCGGCAACGACCTTCAGCGTGTGGCTACCGGCTTTCAGCCCCTTCAGGCTTAGCTGCTCGGAGACAGGCGCCTTCTTGCTCGTGGCGTTGGCCGTGTAGCTCGTGACCTCGTGTTTATTGACCGTCTTGGTGTGCTTGACGCCCTTGTCCAGGTAGAAAGCCACGCTCTTGAACTTGAGCTTCGCTTTGCTGGAGCCCTTGATCGCCGTGGTCTTGAAGGCGACGCTGAGCTTCGCTGAAGGTGCCTGGCAGACTCTGGCAGCCGGGGTCGTGAGCGTCAGCTTCTGATTGTCGAGAGTGGCCTGGACGGTCGAGACGGTGTTGGCGACGGTGAGCAGCGGGAGCGGATAACTGAAGTGGTCGGCGGAGCTCGCAGCGCTCTCCCCGGCGGGGGTGACCACGCGCACGTCCACTGTGCCGGTGCCGGCGGGCACCGTCGCGGTGATCTCGGTCGGTGAGACCGGTGTGATTGCTGTCGCCGGCGTCGAACCGAACAGCACCTGTGTGGCGGTGTAGAGGTTCGTACCGGTAATTGTCACACTCGTTCCAGCGGTGCCCGTGTTCGGCGCGACCGCAGACACCGTCGGGGCCCCGGCTTCGCTTGCCTGGAGCTCAACGGCACCGATGTCGGTTCCGTCGCCACCCGCAGGCTCGGGGAAGCCGAGCTTGACCGTACGCGGATCCCCTCGCTGATCTGCTGTCACGCCGCTTGGCGCCTTGCCCACGTCTATCACTGGGCTGTCAGTGAGCGGCAGCATCGTTTCGGTGGGACCGCCGTTGTTCGCAAGCGGGCCGAGCAGCGGGTTCAACGGTGACGTGGAGGTGCCGATCAGGTCGGTGGCGGTGCTGCCAACGGTGCCGTCACCGCTCGGGTTGCCGATCAATGAGAAGCTCGCCGTGGTTTGTGAACTCTGAGCGTTGATGTCCGGTGCGACCGGCGAGCTGTTGCCCGCCACCACCGTGTCCACGAGCGAGAGTGGCTCGTTCCCACCGGTGTTCCCCATGAAGATGCCGGCGCCACCAGACGGGATGCCGCTCGATCCCGCGGCTTCGTTTCCAACGATCGTCGAGGAGACGATGCTGACGCTGCCGGGCCCAGGGTTGAGGTACTCGAGGATCGCGCCGCCACCACCTTCGGGCAGACTGCCGTTCCGGGCGTCATTGCCCGTGAAGGTTGAGTCAGAGATCGTCAGGTTGCCGGAGTTAAAGATGCCGCCCCCGGCTTCCGTGGCGAGGTTTCCGGAGACGGTCGATCCCGTGATCGTCGTATTCAGCCCATAGATACCGCCGCCTTCAGCAGCCGTGTTACCGCTGATGGTCGAATCGAGCACGTTGACCGCGCCCTCAGATCCGATAGCACCGCCGGCCGTGCTAGCTGAGTTGTTTGCGATAACACAGTTTTGAACACTCACGGTGCTGCCCGTAACCGCCCAGATTGCGCCGCCGATACGGTTGTTCCCCGACATTTGGACCCCGATGCCGTCGGTGAGCGTAAGTCCGCTGAGGCTGAGCGTCACAGGGTCCTCGACGTCGAAGATCGCTTCCGCGCCCGCGCCGCTGATCGTGACCGTGCCGCTGGTCGGTCCGGTGATCGTGGTGTCCTCATCGATCGTCGCGAGGCCGGTCGTCAAGGTGATCGTCTGGCCGGTCAGGTTCGGCGCGAATGTGATGCTGCCGCCTTGGTGGCTCTGCACGTAGGCGACTGCGTCGGGAAGCGTCTCGGGCGTGTAGATGCCACTCGGCGGGCCGCTCACGGCACCGCCAGTCGAGGTCACCTCAACACTCACCGCCGCCTGGGCCGCAACGGGCGTCAGACAAGTGACGAAACCCAAAGCACTCAACACCACAAGCGCGCGCAGCAACCGTCGATCCATCGTTAGCCCCCCGGCCGACTTGTACGAACAAGACGAAACCTAACAAGGCATCCGGTCGATAGCCATAGCGCGCGCAGTGACATCAGACACACCGCGCGTCGCATCGGCCACCTGTCGATCCCTACGGCGAACCTCTAGCGACGGAGCGTATGTTTCGAACAGGCAGTCGAGGACCACGTCTGCCGCGGATCTAGCAACTCACGCAACCGGGGGTATCAGCACCGATGGCTAGAGCACCGATTCACGCACCAGCATGGCTACGCCGTACCTTGAGAATGGCCGGTGTCGCGGTGGCCGCGCTCGCCAGCATCTGCGCGCTCGCCGCGAGTCAGGCGGGCGCTTACTCCGCGAAGGCATACGAGTTTCAGGATCAGACCGGAAGCGTCAACTGCGGTCTGACGACCCTGCGTCAGTTCGGCGGCAAGGAAGCGTTGATCTGCAGCGACCCGAAGGGCTTCCTAAGGCTCCGAGGCACGGGAACCGTCGCCCTCGTCAAGTGGCACGAGCCCTTCAGTCCGCTGGGTGGCGAGCCACCCGTCACGCTCAAGCCCGGAGCCAGATGGTCCTGGCACTCGATCAGGTGCGTCTTGGCCGCCTCGAGCGTGACCTGCACGAACGCCCAGAAGCACGGGTTCACCGCAACCGGAAAGAGCTACACCTCATTCTGAAGCACTGCGGCTGCCCGCAGTGCTTCAGAGAGCTACGTTACGCCGCGGTGGCGAACTCAGCGGAGTCGAGGCGTGGTGGCTTCTGGCCACCGGGCAAGCTCCAGAGCGCATCGTCGCCAAGCGCATGACGCTCGGCGCGGCCCTCGCCGACCAGCCCGAGCAGCGCGAGCTCCGCCGCGACACGGTCAGGCTTGTCGTTGCCTCTAGCCATACACGCGGCGACCTCCTGCGTGGTCAGGCCGAGCTCGAATGCTTCAAGCAGTTCGGCCGGATCCTCCGGCGCCGCCCTGCGATCCAGGGTCGGGTCGAGGTTCGCGATGATCACGTCGTAGGCCTCGACGGGCTGGAAGCCGCCGGCCTCGAGCGTGCGTCCGTCGGCGTGCTTGAAGATCACTGAGGGGGCCGTGTACCGCACGTGACCGTCGCTGTTCCCGGCCTTGCCCTGGAAGTCAGTCGGGGATCCGGCGGCGGTGCGGGTCTCAGCTTTGTCCCGCTCGTAGGCGGCGACCACCTCCGGCGAGTCGATCAGGCTGACGATCCGCTCGGGATCTACCGTGGAGACAACGCTCAGCACCTCAGCCAACTGCTCGTCCTCGTCGAACAGCAGCGGCGTATTGAAGTTCGCCAGCTGCAGGGCGCGGAAGACGGCCCACTCGCTGCCGGGCCACTGCTGACGCGCTGCAATCACGGCGCGACAGGCGCGCGAAGAGGCGGCCAGACGAGACTTCGGCTGGGGCGCGAACGGCATCCCGTAGCGGTCGCGGAAGGAGACACCGCCGAGCGCCATACGGGCCGGCGTGTAGCCAGCGTTGGCATAACGCGAGGTGTCCTCGCTGAGGCCGACAAGCGCCAGGCGCCAATCAATCTGGCTGCCGTAGCGCCACTCGATCACGCGCAGGGCTGGGTTCTCGGAATAGCCCCACGGGCAGGCGGGGTCACTGAACAGGGTGGCGGAGATAGGAGAGGTCATAACCAAAGGTTACGGAACGTAAGTGCTCGGCTTCTCAGTACCTACTTCTCTGGCCCGAGATGACGCATCAGATCCGCGTGCATCGCCTCGGGTTGTCGGTGCATCAATTCCCAGTCGTAGCGGACCACACGCAGATCTTGGGCGCGCAGCTTCAAGTCGCGCGCGCGGTCGCGCCGCAGCTGTGCCGGGCTCGAGTGGTTGGCGTGTCCGTCGAGTTCGACCACCAGGCCGTGCTCGGGCCAGTAGGCGTCCACGATGACTCCGTGTAGCCGCACGTTGAACTTCGGCAGCGGCACCTTCCAGCGCTCGCACCAGCGCAGGAACCGCTGCTCGAGCTCTCCGTTGGTGTAGGCGAGTGCTGGTTGGTGTTCGAGCAGCGCAGCGCGCAAGGCGCTACTGCCGAGCCGGCCGCTCCCACAGATGGCCTCGAGCACACCGAAGTCCAACTGCTTGCGGAAGTCGAGCGTAGCGAGAGCTCGTGGGAGCAGCGCCGCCTCGACGCGCGCGAGGTCAAGCAGCGTCTGCGGGATGGTGGTGACCGGAAACCGGTCACACGCACAGCGCACTACGTGGCGTCCGCGATACACGCGCACGACGGCATCGATGGAAGCCGCCTTCTCTCGTGGCGTCGAGACTTCGATCACGACGGGTGGGTACTTGATGAGCCCCCATGCGTGAGCTGCGCTTCGATGGGAGAGCATCGCGCCCGGGTCCGCGTAGAGCACTGCCTCCCAGAGACGCGATTCGAGGGTCGGGACCTTGGGACCAGCCACGTACACCTTCGGTAACACCCGCGTCAGGCGACCCTGGGATCTCCACTGGGAGATCGTCGAATCAGATGCCCCCAGCGCTTTGAGCTGCGCCCATGTGATCCGCCCGTGTTGGCGGCTCACCAACTCCGTGAACCGTTCGTCCGACCAAAACTTCTCCATATAGAAGTAGAGGTCTGACGAACCCCATTTTCACCCCCCGGCGGGCTGCTCCGCCGAGTCTCGCGACACCAGAGCCGCGTACAAACCCCCACGTTCCAGCAACTCCTCATGGGTCCCACGCTCAGCCACCACACCGCCGTCGATCACGATGATCTGGTCGGCGTCACGCACGGTTGAGAGCCGGTGGGCGATGGTGATCGTCGTGCGCCCCTCGGAAAGCCGCTCCAACTCCGCCTGAACCGCGGCCTCGGTCTGGGTGTCCAAAGAAGAGGTGGCCTCATCGAAAACCAGCACGGGCGGGTTGCGCAAAACCGTGCGGGCTATCGCCATACGCTGCTTCTCGCCGCCGCTGAAGCGGTATCCACGCTCGCCGACGACCGTGTCGTAGCCCTGGGGCAGTGAGGCGATCAAGTCGTGGATCTGCGCG
>PLES01000148.1:51746-55720 GCA_003137075.1 Solirubrobacterales bacterium | reverse complement strand
CACCATGCTTCGTGTAGATCATTCTTCTGGCGCGACCAGCCCTGACACGACGATGCGGGATAGCATCGCGTCGACCACGCCGGAGCGCAGATGACATCGAGCACACTCCCAGTTGAGGGCTCCCCCCATGGTCCCGACTTAGCCCCGCTGGTCGATCGGCGCGTGCGCGTGATCCGCCCGGCGAAACGGAGAATCACGGTCCGTCAGTTGCTGGGCATCGGCGATGTCGTCCGCGTTCTCGCGGCGCGTGACATGAAGGTGAAGTACAAGCAGTCGATCCTCGGACCGCTTTGGCTTGTTTTTCAGCCGTTGGCGCTCTTGGCCGCCTTCATAATCGCCTTTCGAAGCCTCGGCGACGTGAAGACGGGCAACATTCCGTACGCGGTGTTCGCACTGGTCGGGCTCAGCGCATGGTCGTACTTCCAGGCCGCGCTCACAATCTGCGTGCCGTCGATGATCTCCAACATCAACCTTGTCAGATGGACGCCTGTACCGCGGCTGGCGCTCCTTATCTCTGGGTTGATTTCCTCCCTACCGTCGTTCGGAATAACAGCGGCGGCAGCGATCATCTCCGCCGCGGTCACAGGCCACCTGTCGGCGCGTGTGCTGCTGCTTCCGGTGTCAGTCGTCTGGTTGACCGTTCTCACGATAGGGCCGGCGGCGATCCTCGCAGGACTCGCGGTCCGGTTCCGCGATGTCATCAGTTTGCTCCCGTTCCTGTTGCAGCTGGGAAGCTTCGTGGCACCGGTGGGATATGCGCTTGCGGGCCTTTCACACACCGCACGGACGATCGTCGAGATCAATCCGCTCACTGGCCTGATGGAGGTCATGCGCTGGACCATGTTGTCGGGCTACCGGCCCGACCTCACGCCGATCTTCATCTCAGCTGCTCTGACGGTTGTTCTGACCGGGAGTGGCTGGTATGTGTTTGGGCGTCTGGAACCGACGATGGCCGACGTAATCTGAGTGCTTATGATCGCACTGGGCAACCACGTGGCGATAGAGGCGGCTGGCCTCTCGAAACGCTACCGACTCGGCAACCTTTACAGCCTCAACCGCACGGTCGCGACGATCCTCAGGCGGCCGCTCGAGGGTCGCAATCCCGCGTTCGACGCGNNTCGGCACCAACGGAGCGGGCAAGTCAACGCTGCTGCAAATCCTCGCCGGGACGACGCTGCCGACCGCAGGATCACTAACAGTCCGGGGGCGCGTCCTGCCTCTGCTCGCCGTCGGCCTTGGCTTTCACCCGGAACTGACCGGCCGCGAGAATGTCATGCTTTTCGGTGTCAACGTTGGGATCCCGATCTCCGAGATCCGCGAACGTATGGACGACATAATCGCGTTTTCAGGGGTCGGAGTACACATTGATACGCCAGTCAAACGCTTCTCCAGTGGTATGGCGTCTCGCCTCTCGGTGGCGGTGGCAGTTCAATTTCCATCAGACATCTACATCTTTGACGAGGTGTTGGCGGTCGTCGACAGCGAGTTTCAGGATCTCTGCCTGCAGGAAATTCGCCACCTCCACGAGGTCGGGAGAACGATCTTTTTCGTCAGCCACAGTCGCGCTCAGGTCGAAGCTGTCTGCAGCCGGGTCATGTGGCTTGAGAAGGGCGCCGTGCGCGAGTTTGGATCTGCGGCGACAGTGCTTGACGCGTACCACTCGGCTCACCACCACGGAGACGGGCAGCCGTAGCGTGCACGCTACAGATCTGGCCACGGGTGCGGCGAACCAACCCCCGCAGCTGCCGTGGCGCGCGTGAGCACGGTCTCTGTGCGGTCGTCTGCGCTTCTGACCGCTCTCGTCTGGTGTTTGATGGCGTCGCTGCTTCTGTTCGCTGGAGCGGCGAGATCAGCGACCTTCACACGCGGCTTCTCGGATGACGTCTGGTTCAACGCCGGCTGGCAGGCATGGATGCCTAGAACGGTTGACAGCGGGGCCAGAGCGGTCGCACTGGAGATCGACTGGGATAACGCGGAGCCAAGCGCTCCGTTGCGTGGAAGCGACCCCACCAACCCGACCAACCCGGCATATAACTTCGCGTACATCGACAGCGTTGTTCGCAGGTTTCGAGGGACCGGTGTCCAGCTTCTGTTCCTCGTCACTGACGCGCCGCGCTGGGCGCAGGGGGCTGGTGGGACCACGGCTGAATACGCGACAGGAGGCTTCCAACCAAACGACGCGGCGCTCAGAGGGTTCATGACAGCGCTGGCGAGGCGTTATTCCGGTGCGTATCCGGATCCCGCGCAAGCCGGAGTGGATCTCCCCCGGGTCGCATATTTCCAGGCTTGGGCGGAGGCGAACATGGCGTACAAGCTGTCACCTCAATGGACGAGGTCTCGCGGGCACTGGTTCAACATCGGCGCGGTGATTTATCGCCATCTGTTGAACTCCTTCTACGCTGGCGTAATGGCTGGCGATCCCGGCGCCAAGGTCGTCTTCACCGGTCTCGAGTCGTACGGAAATCTCCCCGGCGGCCCGCGGGCGCGACCAGTTGCATTCCTGCGCTCGGTTCTCTGTCTGAATACCGCACTCGCAGCTCAACGGTGCCCGGACCCAGCCCATTTCGACATCCTCGCCTCTGATCCATACGACGTCGGCTCACCCACCACTGCAGCGATCAACCCTGATGATGCGTCCGCTCCTGACCTCGGAAAGCTCACACGCGTTCTACGTGCGGCCGAGGCTCGGAAGACTGTCCTACCTGCGAGCCAAAAGCCCCTGTGGGTCACCGAATTTGGGTACGAGAGCGACCCTCCGGATTCTTATGCTGTCTCGACCTACACCCAAGCTCGATGGCTCGAGGAATCCTTGTACGTCTTCTGGCGAGAAGGCGTCCACACGGTCTTCTGGTACCTCCTCCGGGACCGAGCAGGAAGCGCCACGACCGGATGGTTCTCCGGGGTATACCTTCACGACGGATCGCCCAAGCCAGCGCTGACGGCGTACCGGTTCCCGCTCGTCGTGATGGCGGCTGGAACTCGCGCGCAGGTATGGGGAATCTCACCGCGCAACTGCACCGTGCGAGTGCAGCGCCTCATCTCCGGCCAGTGGCATACGATCCTCGCCTATCGACGCGCCGCCGGTGCTATCTTCGACGACCACCTGCCGTTGGCAGCTCACGGCTCCTACCGAGCCGTCTCCGGGCCGCAGACGAGCCTTGTCTGGAAATATTGAGGCCGCGGCGGCAAGATGGCCCCAAATTCGCAACTTCTTTCGCTCGTAGAACCGGCGGGATTTGTCTCGCCGCACCTTGATGATGCGGTCTTCAGCGCGTCGCAGGCGTTAGCCGCCGCGCCCGGCAGCCAGGTCGTTACCGTCTTCGCATCAGGGCCAGAGAGCGTTGATCCGCTCCCATCGTGGGACGCCCAGTGTCGATGCTTCAAACCCGGAGACAACGTGGCCGCGATCCGCTCACTCGAGGATGACGCGGCCTTGGCACTTCTCGGTGCGGCTGGCCGACGCCTTGATCTGTGGCCACGACAATATCGCCGCCCGGAGCAGATTCGCTTCCCGCGGCTTCGCCGTCCGGCTGGGCGCGACGCTCGACAAGAACTGACTGACCCCGAGCTCGAGCGGGAAGTCGTTGACAAGCTGGCGGTGGCGANNCGTGCCGCTCGGAGTTGGACACCCGGATCACCGACTGACCGCCAACGCCTGCCTTTCAATCGCGCGGCTGACACCCGACGTACGCTGGGTGCTCTACGAGGACCTCCCCTACTCGCGGGAGAGCATTTCCGCCCGGGATGGTGCCTTCAAATCCGCGTTGGATGCTGGATTTGAGCTCCGACCTGCCCAGGTGGACGCGGAGCCCGACACCGAAGCCAAAGGCCGAGCGGTGGACTGCTATCGGTCCCAGCTCAATGCCCTCGGAGATCGTGTGCAAATAGCTCTGAGCGGGCCAGAGCGCTACTTCCTGGTAGGCGATCCAGCGCAGAGTTAGGCTCGCCGTGGCACGTGATCACCAGGCCTCACC
>PLES01000148.1:12840-51626 GCA_003137075.1 Solirubrobacterales bacterium | reverse complement strand
TTGCGTGCCGGCGAGCGTCACCGCCACACGCTGAGCTGATCCAAGCAGCATCGCCAACCGATGCGTGGTGTGATCCCGCCCGCCCCTGAAAATCGGCCGACCCGCTCGGGTACGCGACACCGATACCAGGGTCGTGTCGAAAATCACGAGTCCCACCAAGAGGGCCCCGATCACGACTCCGCGTGGCCCTAGGTAGTCGCGGTTGACAGCGCTCATCGCCACGGCCGCCACGAGCAGCCCAAGCGGCAAGCTGCCGCCATCGCCCATGAAGATCCGCGCCGGGTTGGCGAGATTGCGCGGCAGAAAGCCGAGACACGCGCCGCCTGTCGCAAAGCAGAGCGGAGCGAGTTGCGTCCGTCCAGAAACCAGCGCGAGAGTCCCCGCGCCGATTGCCGACACCGCCGCAGTCGTAGCCGCGGCCCCATCCATGTTGTCCATGAGGTTGAACGCATTCATGACGCCTACGACCCAGACGACCGTCAGTACACCGTCGGCGAGCCCATGATGAAACACACTCCAACCGAGCCCGCTCCCGGCGAGAGCGGCGCCAACTCCCACCTCGACGATCAACCGCAGGCGAATTGGAAGGCTGAATCTGTCATCGAGCGTGCCCATCAACCAAACAAGCAACGTGCAGACGAGGATCGGCGTATAGCGCGCGGCGGTGCCACCAGCGATCGCCAACGCGGCGAGCAGCCCGACCACGATCGCGGTACCGCCCAAATAGGGCGTCGCGTGGCGGTGGCCCTTATATCCGACCGGAAGGTCGTAGAACGCCGTCCTCGCGGCAAGCCTGATGGCGACAGGGCCTAAAAGGTACGTGACCGCAGTTGCGACGGCGAATGCCACGGCCGCATGCATCTCACGCGAGCCCCGGCGTTTCCAGCACGTGTGGCAGCGGCGGGGCAGGCTCCATGCGCGCGCGTTCGTGTGCGATCACATCATCAATCGCCTCGTCAACGCTGAACCGTGGCTGCCAACCCGTCAATTCCTTCAAAGCCGACGTGTCGGGACGCCGGATGCCGAGCTCCTCAAAGCCGTCTCCGTAGGCCTCCCTATATGGGACAAGTACGATCCTCGCCGGGCTGTCGGCGCGCTCGATCACGCGACGCGCCAACTCGACCACGGCAACCGGAGAAGCGCTCCCGATGTTGAAGGTGCGTCCGGCGGTGCCCTCGCTGTCGAGCAGCGCCAGCAACGCCGACACGCTGTCCCGAACGTGAGTGAAACATCGCGTCTGCTCGCCGTCACCGTAGACCGTGAGCGACTGGCCCGACAGAGCCTGCCTGACAAACCGCGGCAAAACCATTCCATAGGTGCCGGTCTGGCGTGGCCCAACCGTGTTGAAGAGACGGACCACCGTGGCATCAGCGCCGCGCTGGCGGTGGTAGCCGTGAAGCAGCGCCTCCCCGAACGTCTTCGCCGTGGCATAGGTCCACCGGGCCTTGGCGGGAGAGCCAAATATCAGATCATCTTCTTCGGTCAGGGCGCTGTGCGTCTGCTTCCCATACACCTCCGAAGTCGAGCTGAACAGCACCCGCACGCCGTTGCGGGTGGCAGAGTACATCACGACGTTGCTACCCCGCACACTCCGCATGAGCGTGTCAAGCGGCTCACTCACAATCATCTGCACGCCAACCGCTGAAGCCAGATGCACGCACGTCCCGGTCCCTCGCATAAGCTCGTCAACTAGGTCCGCATCGGTTACCGAGCCTCGTACAAACCGGACTTTCCCATTGTCGAGGTATGGCTCGATGTTCTCGATGCTGCCGGTTGAGAGATCGTCGAGAATCACCACTCGTTCACCGCGTCCGCGTGCCACGATCGCTTCGACAAGGTGNNAAGCCTGCCCCGCCGGTGATCAGCAAGTCCGTGCCTTCTGTCGGTTTTCCCTCACGAGCAACTTGAACAGCCGCGGAGGCCGGTGCGAAGCCCCGAGGCCGACTGGCGGACTCGGCTTGACCGAGGGTCTCCTCCTCCGCAAAGTAGGTGACGGTCCTGGCGAGACCCTCGTCGAGCGAAACGTTGGGCCCGTATTTAAGCTCGGCGCGCGCCGCCTCAATGTCGGCGATCGAATGCCGGACGTCTCCAACCCGCTCCGGCCCATGAAGGACATCGACCGTGGCACCGGTCTGAGCCTTCAGCTTCGACGCGATCTCATTCAACGAGACGCCGTGCCCGCAGGCGATGTTGTAAACACGGCCGCCGATGCCAGGTGTCGTCATCGCCGCCATATTTGCGTCTACGACGTTCTCGACATAGGTGAAGTCACGCGACTGCTCACCGTCTCCGAATATCAGTGGTGACTCGTTCTGCCTGAACGCCCATATGAAACGCGGAATCACCGCGGCGTACTCAGATCGCGGATTCTGCCGCGGGCCGAACACATTGAAGTACCGAAGCGCAACCGTCTCGAGGGCATAGACCTCGTGGAAGCTGCGGCAGTAGCTCTCCGCGGCCAGCTTTGACACGGCGTACGGTGAGATCGGAAGCGGGCGCATCGCCTCGCGCTTCGGTAGCTCTGCTGCTGCGCCGTAAATCGATGATGAAGATGCGAAGACAAACCGGCTCGCTCCCGCATCACGCGCTGCCGCTAGAACGTTGAGCGTGCCCGTCGCGTTGACGTCATGACTTGCGGCGGGATCGGCGATCGATCGCGGCACAGACGGGAGCGCTGCTATGTGGAGAACGACGTTGCAGCCGGATGCCGCTGCGTTGACCCCCGCTGAATCGCGGACATCCAATTCGCACAGCTCGATGTCATTGAAGACATCCTCAAGGTTGGAGAGCCGCCCGGTTGAGAGGTTGTCGAGTACGCGGACCTCGTAGCCGACTCCCAACAGCCGTCGCACAATCTGGGACCCTATGAACCCTGCACCACCTGTGACCAGCGCGCGCACGTGGCGTTCCCCTCTGGCTAAATCCGTTGTTGCCTAGAACTTCCCGGTGGCACGGCCCCCGCTGCCCTGCTTCCTTGTGGTCGAAGGACGGTAAAGCATGGGTGAAGGTTCGTCCAGCGTTGGGACGAACCTTGGCGTAGTGCGCTTGCGTTGCCGGTTGTGTGGCTTACGTGCACGAAGGGCCTTTCGAACATCTCAGCGCGCATCTTGAAGTCGGTGTGAGCCACGCGACGTCTGACATAGACTGAGCACGCCAATGGACGCGCAGCCGCCTCTCCCGCCAGCTACTAAAAGCCGGACTGGCGAGGCAACCGGACCGCTCGTGTCGGTCTGCGTGACAACCTGCGACGGCGCGAGATTCGTGGCCGAGGCGATCGACTCCGCACTCGCCCAGACCTATGAACCGCTGGAGATCGTCATTGCAGATGACGCCTCAACGGATGGCACAACCCAGATTCTGAGGAGTTACGAGGATCCGCGCATACGTTTGGTAGTCAATCGGTTCAGGCGAGGCGAGGTGGCTAATCGCAACTACGCGATTTCGCTGACTCGTGGCGAGCTCGTGAAGTTTCTGGACCAAGACGACACGCTGTCACCTGAGTGCGTCGCGGAGAACGCGGCGCTGTTCGCAGCGCACCCAGCCCTGGGCTTTGCCTTCTCGCGGCGACGGATACTGATCGAAGAAGGCGACGTCACGTCCACGGCTGGTTGGGACCAGATGTACGCAAATCTCCATGAGAGGTTCGCGGAACTGGCGTCGGTCAACGACGGCCTCCAGCTCGTCGCAGAGTGGCTGCGAGGGCGCACGCGTAACAACTGGTTCGGTGAACCGGTCACTGTGATGGCCCGTAGGGATCACCTACAGCGCGTTGGAGGGTTCAATCCTTCGGTGCGGCAGATGGTTGACATGGATCTTTGGTTACGCCTCGCGGCACAGGCGCCGGTTGGCTTCATCGATCGTCAACTGGTTGGGTACCGGCACGGCCACGTGGCCGAGAGCACCGGGACGCGCCGTAGGCGCAACGGGTGGCTCGATCGCCTGTGGACCCTGGAGGCGCTGGCGCTCGAGCCGGAGATCTGCCGGGCGTTGCCAGATCTGCGTCCGCAACTGGCGCGAGAACGCCGGGCGGCTCACCGGACCTGCGTGAAGCTGGGCCGAAGCCGCGGCGGAGCGGTTCCTATAAGACCCTACTTTGAGTACGCCTTCTGGCGCGCCAGACGCGCAATTGGCTTCCACGCCTCGATTCGCGGCGACGTTGCCCCTCCCGGCGCGTAGACGGTGATCTGGGCTGTGTCCCAGATCACCACGGCGACGTGCCAGCTCGTCAGGCGCTGTTGGGAAGCCGCCTGAATGCACGTGAGTAGAACCTGGCACGCATGCGCTGCTCAGGCGCCCCGGATCGGCTGCTGCGCCTGGGGTCCGCCGCCTCGGCCCAGAGGGTGACCGCGAGGCAGAGCGCGAGCATCCGGGCGAAGGCCCTGCCGCGCATACGCCGAGTCGCACGTATGTGGCCTTCCACCTCGTGCCGGATCCGCTGTGCGTCTCCCCATGTCCGCTTGGCGCTCTCGCCTTCCGCGTGAGTGAACTCAACTTCGGCGCAGAAGCCGATGGACCAGCCCGAGCGGACGATTCGCCGACACCACTCACGCTCCTCTCCGTACATGAAGAAGCTCTCGTCCATCAGACCGACCGACTTGAGCGCATCGCAGCGGACCATCATCGCGGCCCCCTGCACCCAATACGCGCCTTCGGCTGGCGTGCGCCGCCTCCCAGAGAGCAGCAGGCGAGACCGGTGAGGTTCGGGGATCAGCTTATGAAGCCGCATCGCTTCAAGGAGAGGTCGCCAGAGGGTGTCGTGGGGAACCACGACCGGGATCAACCTGCCGTCGGCGCCTCGTAGCGCCGGACTCGCGATTGCAACGCGCGGATGCTCGTCCATCCATTCCGCGAGCGTAGCCAGACCTTCCGCTGTCGGCTCGACATCCGGGTTCAGCAGCAACCAGTAACGGGACTCCACCAACGGCCAGCTCATGTTGCAACCGGCAGCAAAGCCGCCGTTCACCGGGCTCTGTAGCAGCGTCGCGCGGGGCAGCAGTCGACGAAACTCCTGGCCGCTTGCATCAGGGCTCGCGTTATCTACCGCGATCACGTGGACAACCCCATCTTCCAGCGCCTGAGCCACACCATCTGCGTAGGCGCCCAGCGTCGCCACCGAGTTGTACAAGACCGTCGTGATCGTTACGGCCGGGCTAACGGCCGGATCACCGGTCATAGGTCTCTACAGCCCGAGTTGCTCGCGGATCAGGCGCGTGATCTCGCCGCCGTCGGCGCGTCCTTTGGTCTCGCGCATCACATAGCCGACCAGAGGCCCGGTCGCCTTCATGTTGCCGCCACGGACCTTATCAGCTGCCCCCGGGTCGGCCGCGATCGCAGCCGCGACGACCTCGGCTAGCCCCGAGTCCTGCGCGTCGATCGCTCCGAGGCCCTCGCGCTCAACGATCTGCGCCGGATCCCCGCCGGAGGCCACGAGCATCGTCAGTACCTCTCGCGCTGCCGTCTGGTTTACCGACTTCGCGGCGACCATTCCCGCGAGCCCGGCGAGCGCGCCCGGAGAGACCTTGGAAGACGCCGGATCGGCATCCGAGCCGATCCGCTCGACGAGCGCCGGAATCCAGTTGGCAACCGCAATCGGATCGGCGTCCGCGCCGCCGGCAGCCAAAGCCGCCTCGAAGAAGTCGCCGAGCTCAGTTCGGAACGCGAGGTCGCGGGCGCGATCGCGCGGCAGCCCGAGGGTCTCTTCGAAGCGCTCAGCACGAGCTGAGGGCAGCTCCGGCAGTTCGGCCCGGGCCGCTTCCAGCATTGCGTCGTCGACGACAAGCGGCACAAGATCGGGTTCCGGGAAGTAGCGGTAGTCGTGTGCCTCTTCCTTGGAGCGCAGCGACGTGATGCGCCCGGAGGCAGGGTCGAAGTGCAGTGTCTCCTGGCTCACCTCTTCCCCGGAACGCAACAGCTTCGTCTGGCGCTCGATCTCCGCCTTGACGCCCTGCGCGAGGAAGCGGAACGAGTTCATGTTCTTGAGCTCGGTCTTGGTCCCGAGCGTTGTCGAGCCCTTCGGGCGCAGCGACACGTTTGCGTCACAGCGCAGCGACCCCTCCTCCATGTTCACGTCCGACACACCGATCGCGCGCAGCGTCGTGCGCAGCAGGATCAGCCACTCGCGCGCATCATCCGCCGAATGCAGGTCAGGCTCGGTGACGATCTCCGCCAACGGGGTACCGCCGCGGTTGAAGTCAACGACGCTGCGGTCGGCGCTGTGAATCCGCCCGCTCTCCCCCACGTGCACGAGTTTTGCGGCGTCCTCCTCAAGGTGGACGCGATGGATGCGCACGTCTGCGAGCCGCCCAGGACCGCAGATCGGCACGTCGTACTGGGAGATCTGGTAGCCCTTGGGCAGGTCCGGATAGAAGTAGTTCTTGCGATGGAACTGCGAACGCGGCGCAATTTCACAGCCGAGCGCCAAGCCGATCATGATCCCGTAGTGAACGGCCTGCGCGTTCACCACCGGCAGCGTTCCCGGCAATCCCAGACAGCGCGGGCAGGTGTGCACGTTCGGCTCGTCGCCGAACGACAGCGCGCAACAGCAGAACATCTTGGTCCGCGTCTTCAGCTGGACGTGAATCTCCAGGCCGATGACAGGCTCGTATTCGACTTCAGCGCTCACTTCTCGCCTCCGCTGCGCGCCGCCGACCCGTCGAAACCGATCGCCGACTCGAGCGCGAACGCGGCCTCCAGCAGCCGGTTCTCACTGAACGCCGGCCCAGCCAGCTGGAATCCGACCGGCAGCCCCTCGCTGAGTCCGGACGGGATCGAGATCGCCGGGATCCCAGCGAGCGACATCGGAACGGTGCAGAAGTCATTGAGGTACATCGCCAGAGGGTCGGCGGACTTCGCCCCGAGCTCAAATGCAGTGCTCGGCGCCGTGGGCGTGACGATGAAGTCGACGTCGGCAAAGGCCGTCTTGAAGTCGTCGGCGATCTTGGTGCGCACCCGCTGCGCGGTGCCGTAGTAGGCGTCGTAGTACCCGCTTGAGAGCGCGTAGGTGCCGAGCATGATCCGGCGCTTGACCTCCGGGCCAAAGCCCGCCGCCCGCGTGCGGCTGTACATCGAGGTCAGGTCACCGTCACCGTCGACCCGCAGCCCGTAGCGGACCCCGTCAAAGCGCGCGAGGTTGGCCGAAGCCTCGGCCGGGGCGATGATGTAGTAGGCAGAGAGCGCATGCGGTGCGTGCGGGAGCCGGCATGGCATCACCGTGGCTCCGAGCTTGCGGGCCAACTCGAGCGTCGCTTCGAAGCTCTCGCGCACGCCCGGGTCGATGCCGCCCTCGGCGCCGAGCAGCTCCTCCGGCACGCCGATGCGGATACCGCTCAGGTCGCGCGCCGTAGGCAGCCGAATCTGCTCAGGGAACGCGAGCGAGGTGGAGTCGTTGACGTCCTGGCCGACCATGTGGCTGAACAGCAACGCGCTGTCTGTGACATCGCGGGTCAGCGGTCCGGCCTGGTCCAGTGAGGATGCGAAGGCGATCATCCCGTAGCGCGAGCAGGACCCGTAGGTCGGCTTCAGCCCGACGATCCCGCAGAACGCGGCTGGCTGACGGATCGAGCCTCCGGTGTCGGTTCCGAGCGCCCACGGCACCAGACCGCCCGCCACCGCGGCGGCGCTGCCACCCGAAGAGCCGCCCGGCACGCGCGTCGAATCCCACGGATTGAGTACCGGGCCAAACGCGCAGTTCTCGTTTGACGAGCCCATCGCGAACTCATCCTGGTTGGTCTTGCCGAGCAGCGTGGCACCGGCCTCAAAGAGCTTCTCGACCACGGTCGCGGTGTACGGCGGGCGGTAACCCTCGAGGATCTTGGAGCCCGACTGGGTTGGCACGCCCTCCGTGCAGAAGAGGTCCTTGACGCCGAGCGGCACCCCCGCGAGCGGCGCGTCACGGTTGAAATCATCAGCCGCAGCCTCGGGAGCGACCCAGCTGAACGCGTTCAGCTGGTCAGCCGCAGCGCGGCCACGGTAGAGCTCGTGGAGCTCACCAGGGTCGAGTTCGCCCGCTTTGACGGCCGCCGCAGCGGCGGCGGCGGTGAGGTCCAGCGCGTCGGCGCTCATTCCGCCGACGCACCCGGGCTTGGTACGCCAAATCCGGAGTCAGTTGGATCCGGAGCCGACGCCAGCGCCACGGCGCGGGACAACGACGCGTGCGGAACGTCCGCCCGCAAGGCATTGACGATGTCAACCACGTGCGAGGTCGGCTCAACGCCCTCAAGGTCAAGCTGCCGGATCGCTTCGATGTGATCGAGGATCTGCGAGAGCTCAACTGCCATCTTGTCCTTCTCTGCGTCGCTCAGCTCGAGGCGTGCCAAGCGTGCGACGTGGTCAACCGTCTTCCGTTCCAGCATCGGGTGGATTCTAGGCGGGGTCGCTGAGCGAGGGCCGTGTGAGCGGCAGCGTCTCGATCTGATCGGGTGAATCGCGCGGATCGACGCCGTCACGACGCAGCGAAAGCCACGCACCGGCAGCGACCGCGACCGCCGCTGCAAGTCCGACGTAGGCTCCAACACAGACCTGAAGTTCGCCGCCATCGCCGGCCGGCAGTTGCACACCTGGCAGCGATATGAAGACCCTCACGACCAGCGCAACGCTCAGCAGTACGGAGAGCGGCGCCAGCACGATCGTGGTGGTGATCGGCAGCGCCGGGGAGGCTCGCGTCCGCTGGAGATAGGTCGCGCCTAGCCCGAGCAGTCCGACGAGCAGGGCCAGCGGCCCAATCCAGATCAGCTCCTGCCAGCCGTTGGCAGTCAGGCCCGCACCCATCAGCAGCAGCGCCCCTCTGATCCGGGACGGCACCTGATACCAGGGCAGCACGAACAGCGCCACCAGCAGCACCAGGCTACCTCCGCCGACCAGGTAATCGCCGATCGCCAGCCGTGACCGCCCGCGTTTCATTGCGCCTGAAGCTCAGCGGCGATCAGCGTGTTGCGCAGCAGCATCGCGATCGTCATCGGCCCAACGCCGCCTGGCACCGGTGTGATCAGGCTTGCCACCGCCGAAACCGCCTCAAAGTCGACGTCACCGACGAGGCCGGCGTCGGTGCGGTTGATGCCGACATCGATCACGACCGCGCCAGCCTTGACATGACCGGCGCCAAGCAACCGTGGCACGCCGACGGCTGCCACGAGGATGTCCGCGCGTGAACAGACACCCTCAAGATCCCGGGTGCGCGAGTGCGCGATCGTCACCGTGGCGCTGCGCTGCAACAGCATCTGAGCGACAGGCTTGCCGACCAGATCGGAGCGGCCGACGACAACAGCTTCGGCCCCTTCGATCTGAACCCCGTGGTGGTCGAGCAGTTCGATCACGCCACTTGGCGTGCACGGCCGCAGCCCGGGCACGCCAAGCGCGAGCAAACCGGCACTTACGGGAGTCAGTCCGTCAACGTCCTTCTTCGCCGGGATCAGCGCCGTGAGCTCGCTGCCATGCATCTGCTTCGGGACCGGCAACTGCAGCAGAATGCCGCTCACCGCAGGGTCGGCTGCAAGCTGCTGGATCAGCTCTACCACTGCCTCCTGCGAGCTGTCGCCCGGCAGATGCTGGTGAAGGTCGGCGATTCCGGCTTCCACGCAGGCTTTGCGTTTACTGGCGACGTAGACCGCGGACGCCGGGTCGTCTCCGACCAGCACCGTTGCGAGGCCCGGTTGGCGGTTGCCGGCCGCGACCCAGGCGGCAACGTCGGCGGCTACCGCGGCGCGCACTTTCGCGCCGACTACCTTGCCGTCGATGATCGCCGCTGTCATGGCTCGCAACCTAAAGGATTGGCCGAATCAACGCCGGCTGAGGTTTGCGTACTGACTCATCAGTTTGCGTTCGGCCCCGTCACGGCTGAAGCGGATCACGACGATCCCGCCGGGCTCTACCCCGATCACCGTGCCATCGCCGAACTTCGGATCGCTGACGTCCTCACCGAGCCGGAAGCTCGGCGCATCTGGATCGGGAGCCCGCGGTGTCGGCCGGCTGGCCGTTATCCCGCTACCCCAGCGCGGTTCAGCGCCGCTCGACCAGGAGGTGACCCGCTCACGGAAGCCTCCCGCGGCGCGCGGGCGCGGTTCCTCGTGATCGGTCAGCGCTGTCGGGATCTCAGCCAGGAAGCGGCTCGGGACCGCGTAGTTCATCGCCCCGAACACGGTGCGCTGGCGCGCATAAGTGAGGTAGAGGTCGCGCTGGGCGCGCGTGATACCGACGTAGCAGAGCCTGCGCTCCTCCTCGACGTCGCCCTCCTCAAGCGCCCGCGAGTGCGGGAAGATCCCGTCCTCACAGCCGATCATGAAGACGATCGGGTACTCAAGGCCCTTCGCGTTGTGCAACGTCATCAGCGTGACCACGCCCTCGTCATCCGTGCGACCGTCGGCATCAGCGACCAACGAAACCTGTTGCAGAAACTCTGCCAGCGACGGTTGCTCTGAGTCGGAGACGTCGTACTCGGCGGCGACGTTGACCAGTTCCTCAAGGTTTTCGATGCGGCCCTGCGCTTCGATCGTGCGCTCGTTCCGCAGCGACTCAAGGTAGCCGCTCTGCTCGAGTACATCGCTGAGCAGCTGCGCCAACGGGACATCTGTCTCCGAACGCTCGCGCAGCGATGTCATCGTGTCCATGAAGCGGCTGATCGCCTTTACTGCCGCCGCGCCCAGGCCCGGCACACGGTCGGCCTCGGCTGCCACGTCCCAGACCGGCGAGCCGGTGGTGTTGGCATGCGAGAGCACGCGAGCGACCGAGGTTGCACCGATCCCCCTGCGCGGCGAGTTCACGATCCGCGTGAAAGCACCGGCGTCCTGGGGGTTGACAAGCGCCGTCAGGTAGCCGATCGCGTCCTTGATCTCAGCGCGCTCGTAGAACTTCGTGCCGCCGATCACCTGGTAGCCGATCTCACCGCGCACGAGCGTGTCCTCGAGGACACGCGACTGGGCGTTGGTCCGATAGAAGATCGCGATCTCACTGCGAGAGGCACCGCCGTCGACAAGGCGCTCGATCTCACCGGCGACAAACCGCGCCTCCGCGTGCTCGTCATCGAGTTCGCGAATGTGGATCGGGTCACCCTGCCCCAGTGCAGTCCAGAGCCGCTTCTCTTTGCGCCCGCGGTTGTTCTCGATGACCGCGTTGGCGGCGTCAAGAATCGTCTGGGTCGAGCGATAGTTCTGCTCGAGCCGCACCACCTTGGCATCCGGGAACTGCTCCTCGAAGCTGAGGATGTTGTGAATGTCGGCGCCGCGGAACCCGTAGATCGACTGGTCGGGATCGCCCACCACAGTGAGGTTTCGACGCTCCCCCGCGAGTAGCTGCAGCCAGCGGTACTGGACCGGGTTGGTGTCCTGATACTCGTCCACCAGGATGTGCCGGAACGCCTCCTGGTACTTGGCGCGCACCTCCGGGAAGAGTTCCAGCACGTTCACGGTGCGCACCAACAGGTCATCAAAGTCCATCGCGTTCATGCGATGCAGCTCACGCTCATAGCTGCCGTAGACGTCGGCAACCGTGCGCTCGAAGTAGGAGCCGACGAGCTGCCCGTAGCCTTCGGCGTCGCGCATGTGGTTCTTGGCGTCGGAGATCTGGCTGTGGATCGCTCCGGGCGTGAAGCGCTTCGGGTCGACCCCGTGCTCCTCCATGCAGCGCTTGATCAGGCGCCGCGAATCGGCGGTGTCGTAGATCGTGAACTGCCGTGTGTAGCCGAGGCGCTCTGCGTGGGCGCGAAGCATCCGTGCACACGCAGAGTGGAACGTCATCACCCACATCGCACGAACGCGATTACCGACCAGCACGCCGGCGCGCTCACGCATCTCAGCCGCCGCCTTGTTGGTGAACGTGATCGCGAGGATCTCGCTCGCCTGTGCCTGGCCGGTGGCGATCAGGTGCGCGATCCGGTGGGTCAGCACGCGCGTCTTGCCTGATCCGGCACCCGCCAGAATCAGCAGCGGCCCTCCCGCGTAGGTCACGGCCTCGCGCTGGGGCTCATTGAGCCCCTCAAGCAGCGTCTGCAGCGTCGCGTTTTCCGTGGTTGCGCCCATACCTCTACGGTAACGGGCCTCGTGGTCATAACCGATGAGATCAGGGACGCCTGCGCATGGGTTGCTGGACGTGCGACGAAGGTGCGGATCGCCGAGCCGGGAATCTCGCGGTACGCCGCGTCACTGATGCTCGGTCAGGCGCCGGCGCCGGCGCCGAACCGGGCCGCCACAGCGCCGCTCGCGCAGGCCGACCGTGAAGCGACCGCTGCCTTCTGGCTCACGCTCGACGCGATCAACTTCGGCTCGGGCTGGTTCCCGACGCTTCGCAAGCGCGAGCAGCCGACCGGATACCGCACAATCGCCGCCGGGATTCGGCAACGCTTCGACCAGCAAGGTCCGTGGCAGGCCGCCGAACTCGCCGAGATCTCGAGCGAGGAGCTCTCGACGGTGCTCGAACAGGACCCGGCGCACGAACTGCTCGGGCTGTTCGCCGCCTCGCTGCGCGACCTTGGCGCACACCTGCTCGCCGACTACGACGGTTCGTTCACGGCGGTCGTAGATGAGGCCGACGGCGCTGCCGTGGCCCTGGTTGAGCAGCTGGCAGGTTGGGATGCGTTCGCTGATGTCTCGGTCTACGACGGGCGCCGCGTGGCTTTCCTCAAGCGCGCGCAGATCGCAGCCGCAGATCTCTCGCGGGCGGGGGTCGAACAGTTCAGCGACATCGCTGAACTGACGCTCTTCGCCGACAACCTGGTGCCGCATGTACTGCGGATCGACGGAGTGCTCGAGTTCGACCCCGACCTGGTGGCGCGCATCAATCGCGGCGAACTGCTGATCCACGACTCACCGGAAGAAGTGGAGATGCGTGCCTGCGCCGTGCACGCGGTTGAGCTGATCGTCGCCGCTCTGGCCGGCAGCCGCTACGCGCCGACGGCCGCGCAGATCGACGAGACGCTGTGGAACCGGGGGCAAGGAACCGACTATAAGTCGGTCCCCCGTCCCCGTTCACGCAATACCGCCTACTGACTGCTAGCGGGCGAAGTCGGCCGCCAGCACGGCCAGGTTCGGAACACCAAGACCAGTGGCCTCGTTGTAGAGCGTTCCGGGTGTGCCGCTGTAGTAGATGTTGTCGTTACCGGTGCCACGCTGATCGAGCGGCGTCAGCGGTGAGAAACCGGACGTCGCGGCCCTGTACATCGCTGGGTTCCAGAAGCCGATCCGGTGCCCCAATGCGGACTCCATGACCGCCGTGGAGCCGTTCATCTGCGGGCCGATGAAGCTGGTGCCACCCCAGCCGCCTTCCACCGGCGATCCCGTAAACGACGCGGAGTACTCGAGGTAGCCGGTGAACGGATCAGCGTCAGCAGACACGTCCGGCAGTGCGCGCCCTGAACCGAATCCGCCGATCGTCGGCGGCGTCGGATTGAACGACCACGCAGTCGGCGCGTAGAAGCCGGGCGTGAATGCCTGCCAGTCGGTCGGTGTCAGGTACGGAACCGCACTGTAACTAGCTGTGCCGGGCACGCCGTACTGGTAGCTCGGCTCAGGCTCGATCGTGCTGAAACCGCCTCCGCTGCCGACTACGTCTTCCTCGGCGGCGGCGGTCAGCGTCTCCGGCGTGGTGGTTGCCATCGCCGGCCAGAGATAGTCCCAGCCCCAGGCCCGCTGGTTCGGAACGCTCACCGCCGCGCTGATCCCGCTGGTTGCTCCCACGAGCGTTCCACTCCATGGAAGCGTGGTCCCGCCTACCGCCGTGATGTACGGGCTGTCAGCCGGATTGTCGACCGACAGGTTCGTGCTTCCGAGGTCACCGCTCGCATCGTATGCGGCTTCGTCGCCGCTTGAGGCGAACGCGGACTGGCCCTGAGCCGCCAACTCGAGGAACGCCTCGTCGAACGCCGCTGCGTAAGCGCTGGTCTCCGCACCCGCCGCTACCGATTCGGCGATGATCGTCTCGGACTCGCCCCAACTGGTGGAGACAGATCCGGCGACGTTCTGGCTTGCAGCCGTGAAGAACGCGTCGGCAAAGCCCGAATCGGTGTTAGGCGCCTGGTAGTCGATGACCTGAGCGCCAGGAGCGATGCCGCCTGACTGCTCGATGTCGAGATCGGTCTCGCCACTACCGGAAACCGCGCTCGGGGCTCCCGGACCCCCGTCGATGTTCTGAACGTCGATCGCACGGTCGCCGTTGGGCTGGCCCAAGACCTGCGTCCAGTAGTCCTCGGGCGAACCGGGGTCTACGGCGGCGAGCGTCACGATGCCGATCGTCTGGCCCTGGCCCTCGGCGCCGCCGGCGACAAGCGGAGTTAGGTCATAGTTCTTGTCGAAGTTAACCGTCGTGTTGCACGCGTCCGGCAGTCCGGTCAGCGCCAGACAGCTGTTCGAGCTCGTCGGCTGGGTACGGGTGTATTTGCTGAGCGTGTGGACGGCGTTGCTGACCATGTCGCCGTAATTGGTAAGGCCAAGGATCGCTGTCACGTTCTGCGCGATCGACGCCGGCAGCTGCGGCGCGGACTTGATCGCGTGAACCTGCTGAGCGGGAATCGTGAATCCACCGGCGGTGCCCTTCACCGCAGGAACGCTGTAGTTCTCCTGTGAGTCGCTCAGCGCCGAGTCAAACTCTCCTGCGGTTCCCGTCGCGACCACGTCCACATCATCGGAGTAGACCTGAGTCGAGATCCGATAGCCGCGGAGATAGTTCTGCAGCTGCTGGATATTCGTGCTCGGCTGCCCGTAATCTGCCGCGAATTGGCCGACCGACAGGAATGGGGTGAAGCCTGCCTCCACCTTCGCCTCGAGCTGCGCCTGATCGCGCAGCTTCATGACGAACGAAACGGTTTCAGGCGTGTTCGCCGGGGTGGTGCCGAACGGCACCGAGTTGCTCGGCAGCGTCGAAGCAATCTGGCCCGGGCTGACGGCCGTAGTCCCGCTTGAGCTGGCGCCCGACGCCGCCCCGGCGCCGGCTGCGGAGACGGCGAGTGCTACGGCTCCGACTACCCCCAGAGCCGCCACTCGCGCTCGAGTCGCTGATCCGTTCCTCATCGAAATCCCTTCCTTTGGTCCCGCAGCCCGACGCTGCGGACAAGGCGGCCATGCTACAAAAGCCCGCTGCGCATAAAAAGGCTTCGTCTATTAAGCAGCGCTCCGTCGGCTGGCGCGCGATCCGGCAGAGCGCGGTCGGGTGGGCGTACCCACCCGACCGAAACTGCTACTTCAAGGCCTTGGCGCGTTCCTTGGCGATCGCCTTTGCGCCGGCGTCACCGACGAGCAGCTCTGGCCGCAGTGCGCCACTCGCGCTGAGGTCGAGCGCCGGGAAGCGGCCGCTGGTCGCAAGCGCCGCGTCCAGTGCGATCACAGTCGTCTCGCCGCCCAGCAGTTCGGTGCTGGTCGCGATCACCGTCAATGAACCGCCGTCCACGATCTTGCGCGCAGATGCCAGTACCTTACGCGCGCTGAGCTGGTGAAGGCCGTCAAGCGTGTCGACCAGCACCACAGCGTGCTCGCCGCGGGCCGCGAGCCGTCGGGCCTGGTCGATCACCAGTTCCACGGCGTTGTCCTGAGCCTCCGCGGAGGCGGCGAAACTCACGGCAGCACCGGGCACGATCGGACCTGCGGCCCACTCGGCCAGCTCCTCGGGCCGTACCCCGGCGAGCGCCACAAAGACCGTCGCATCCTTGACGTCGTTGAGGGCTTCGGCGAGCTTGCGCAACGCGTGCGACTTGCCGGCCCAGCGGCCACCGGTGATGACAACGCGTGAGCCACGACCAAACGGCGTCAGGAACTCGATCGCCTTGAGCGTGTCGTCTTCGGAACCCAGCTTGAAACGCTCGGTTGGGAACGTGACCGGGAGGTCATCGAAACGCACGCGATCCGACAGCTCGGACGCCGGCCGGCCGTTGACCGTGTCGATCCGGACCAGCGACGGGTAGCGCTCCGAGCGGTGTGGCGCGCGACGCGGCCCGCTGACCTTGTCACCGCTGACCAGCTCACAGCGCTTGACCTGGGCCGCGGAGATGTAGACGTCCTTGTCGGAGGCTTCGGGCGGCGAGACCCGCAGGAACCCCGAACCGTTGGCGAGTAGCTCAACCACGCCTTCAACAATCTCGGCCTCGGCCTCTTCCTCGCGCGGCTGCTCACCGCGACGCTCGTCACTGCGACGCTCGTCGCGGCTGCCGTTGCTCTCCTCACCGCGGGGACGGCGTCCGCCGCGGCTGCGGCGGCTGGGACGCGCGCTCGGTTCAGGCGCCTCCTCAGCGGCGGCCTCGGCCGGTTCCGCCTCAACCTCGTCGTCGCCAGCGGCTTCGGCGCCGCGCGCTGTGGTTCCGCGTCCGCGGCCGCCGCGGCGACCCCGACGACGACGGCTCGAAGCGCTGCCGGCGTCGTCCTCATCGCCGTCCGCGTCGACATCTTCGTCGGCGCGCTCACCGAGGTCAGCTCCCTGGTGGGTGAGCAGCGCGTCAATCAGGTCGCCCTTGCGTAGACGCCGGTAACCATCGATCCCCAGCTCTGTGGCGATGGCGTGCAGATCGGAAAGGGTGCTGTCCTCGAGCGTGGCTCGATCAAGAACTGACATGTGTGGTCCTCCTGTGGATGGATCGGTGGGCTCCGGTGGCGTTGTTGGCAGCCGCCGGCGATTCGCTTTAGGAGTTGAAATCTAGCGGTCTTGGCGGCGCGCAGTCACGAGCGCCTCGATCTTCGCAATCGTTTCCTTCGACATCCGGCGGATCTCCCAGTGACTCACGCTGATCACAAGCATCGGCGAGGTGGCGATGACGTCGGCATTGCGCTGTGTCTTCTCGAGCAGTCCCATCTCACCGATCAGGTCTCCGGGACCGACGGAACCGACGTGCTCGCCACCGCGGACCACGTCCGCCGTGCCTTCCACGATCGCGAACAGTTCCGTCGAGTAGTCGCCCTCGCGCAGCAGCTTTGCGCCCTGCGGATAGCTCGTCTCGGTGGCGAAGGCGGCCAGACGACTGAGCTCTTCAGGGCTCAGCTCTGAGAAGACGGGAATTCTCGTGAGACGTCCAGCATCCATAAGCGTTTAGACCCTACAGAGCTTGGACTTCGGCTGTGATTTCGGTGACTGAGGCTTTCGCGTCGCCGAATAGCAGCGAGGTTTTGGGGTCGTAGAAGAGTGGGTTGTCGATGCCGGCGAAGCCTGAGGCCATGGAGCGTTTGAGTACGACGACGGCCGCGGATTTGTCGACTTCGAGGATCGGCATGCCGTAGATCGGTGAGCCGGGGTCTGTGTTCGCGGCGGGGTTGGTGACGTCGTTCGCGCCGATCACCAAGGTCACGTCGGTGCGGGGGAATTCGGGGTTGATGTCGTCCATCTCTCGCAGCAGGTCGTACGGGACGTCTGCTTCCGCTAAGAGCACGTTCATGTGTCCCGGCATCCGTCCTGCGACCGGGTGGATCGCGTATTTCACCTCAACGCCCTTCGCTTCCAGGGCACGTTCGAGTTCACGTACGGCGTGCTGTGCCTGTGCGACGGCCATGCCGTAGCCGGGGGCGATCACAACCAGACGCGCGTAGGAGAGCTGGATCGCGACGTCCTGCGCGCTGGTTGAGCGGACCGTGCCGCCCTCTGTGCCGGCGCCGCCTACGGGTGCCGCGACGGCCCCGCCGAAGCCGCCGGCGATGATCGACGGCACAGTCCGGTTCATCGCGGTCGCCATCTGGTTGGTGAGGATCGTGCCGGACGCGCCGACGATCATGCCGGCGACGATCATCACCGGATTACCGAGCGCCAGACCGGTGGCAGCTGCTGAAAGGCCGGTGCAGGCGTTCAGCAGCGAGATCACTACCGGCATGTCGGCGCCACCGATCGGCAACACGACCATGTTCCCCAATACAGCCGCGGCTACCAGGATTCCGAGGATGAACAAGGCCTGTGAGTGGCTGCCGGCGCAAAGGATTACCGCGCTCGCGACCGCGACCGTCAGCAGCGCGAGGTTGATCAGGCTCTGGCCTGGGAGTTTGATCGGCTTGCCGGGCAGGATCTCCTGAAGCTTCCCGAACGCGATGTTCGATCCCCAGAACGACACCGACCCGACGATCGCACCGAACAACTCAAAAATCTCGACGCGCAGCGGGTAGCCGCCGGGTGCGAGGGGGTGGGTGGTGGGAACGAATCCGTGACGGAACTCGACCCAGGCGATCAGAGCGACGGCACCGCCACCGACGCCGTTGAAGATCGCGACCATCTGCGGCATCGCGGTCATCCTCACCTTCAAAGCGGCGGGCACACCGATGGCGGTACCGATCACCACACCCAAAAGAATCAGCCAAACAGTCCCAGACCCGGAGAACTCGTGCTGACGCAACAACGTCGCGACGACCGCGACAGCCATACCAACGGCCGCGATCTTGTTACCACGCACCGCCGTTCTAGGGCCGGTGAGGCCGGTCATGCCATAGATCAGCAAGCTGAACGCGACGATGTACGCAGCGTCAATGAAATTCGTCGACTGCAAAAACACCGTGCCTTGAGAGATATGTGAGGCGCTCACGACTCGTCTCCGCTCGGTACGGGCGCCGGATCATCCTTGACCACCGGCTTGGACTTGAACATGCCGAGCATGCGGTCAGTCACCAGAAACCCGCCGATCACGTTGATCGTCCCGAACGCGACCGCGATCACCAACAACACCTTCTCCAAGACGCCGCTCGACTCGGCCATCAACAACAGACCACCGAGCACCACGATCCCGTGGATCGCGTTCGTACCGGACATCAACGGCGTATGCAAAGTGTTCGGCACCTTCGAGATGACGGTGTAGCCAACGAAACCGGCGAGCACGAGCACCGCGATGTCAATCACAAGCGAATTCATCAAAACCCCTCCTGCTCAGCCCGCGGCCGCGGCGGCCTTGGCGCCCTCATGCACGATCTGACCGCCACGGGTAATGCACGAGGAGGCGATCACCTCATCGTCAAAATCAAGCTTCAAACCCTCGTCACTCAGCATCAACCCGAGCAGCGCCTGAATGTTCCTCGCGTACAGCGACGACGCGTGCTCCGCCAACGTCGACGGCACGTTCAACGGCGCGCAGATCTTCACCCGATGCCGGATCACGGTCTCGCCCGGCACCGAAAGCTCGCAGTTCCCGCCCTGCTCACCAGCCAGATCAACGATCACCGAGCCAGGCTTCATCAACTCCACAGCCTTCTCGGTGACAAGGATCGGGGCGCGGCGACCAGGCACCAACGCGGTCGTGATCACAACATCGCACCTACCGATCGCCTGCGCCATCAACTCCTGCTGCCGCGCCTGCTGCTCCGCCGTCAGCTCCTTCGCGTAGCCACCCTCCCCCTCAAGATCCCCACCAAGATCAAACTCAAGGAACTTCGCTCCCAGCGATTCAACCTGTTCCTTCACGGCGGCACGCACGTCAAAGCCCTGCACGACGGCGCCAAGCCGGCGCGCTGTTGCGATCGCCTGCAAACCAGCCACGCCAGCACCCAACACCAACACCGTCGCCGGCCGGATCGTGCCGGCAGCCGTCATCAACATCGGGAAGAAACGACCTAACTCCTGCGCACCGATCAACGCCGCGCGATACCCCACGATATTCGCCTGAGACGACAGCGCGTCCATCGACTGCGCACGACTGATCCTCGGTACCGCCTCCATCGCAAAACTCGTCGCGCCGGAAGCCGCGAGCGCGGTAACCCCAGGACCGTTGCTGAGCGGCGCGAGAAAACCGATCAGAACCGACGAAGCGTTCAGCAGCGCAGCTTCCTCAGACGTCGGCGGTGCAACCTTCACCACCACATCCGCGCCGAACACCTCAGCCGCACCGCTCGCGAGCGTCGCACCGGCATCGACAAACGCCTGATCCGGAATCAACGCACCCTCACCGGCACCCGACTCCACCACGACTACATGACCCGCAGCGGTCAACTTCTGCACAACCTCAGGCACCAGCGCAACCCGCAACTCGCCGGAAACCGTCTCCTTCGCAACCCCGATCCTCATCAGGCCGGTGAGCCTAGCGCTTAAAACCTCGGAATGCCGATCCGAGATCAACCATTAGAGCACCCTGCCCGCGAGCGCAAGTTCAGCCTGAGCGGTAACCCAGACCGGCGTCTGGACCACGCCCTTGGCGTAATCGACCGCGCCATCAGGCCGAATCAGCGATCGCAGGTAGGCGAGCGGGCTGGGTGAATGACCGCGCCGGACCGCCTCTGGCCTGACGCCGACTGCAAGCAAACCTTGCACCGCGAAGGCCGTAGATTGGGCGTTTGATGGTCCACCAGCGTCGGCCGGGAAGCCTCCGTCCGTGTTCTGCTCGTCTTTGATGAACCGCACGGCTCGCACCACAATCGCATTATGGCCAGTCCCGGCCAGCGCCTCCAGCACTGCCCCGGTGTCGTCGACGTCGCTGGCGGCGCCGCGCGTGGCGTAGTTGAAGCCGCCGTCGCGATCCTGCTGGCGCGCCAGCCAGGTGATGTCGCGCACCGGCACCGCCGCGCCCGCGGCCCGCAGCGCCAGGATGCCGAAGGCGGTCAGGTTGCTCTGGTCCTCGATCGAGCCGTTCGCCGAGAAGTCACGCTGCAGGCGTGCCAGCAAGTCGACCCCGCCGAAGTCACTGGCACTCAACTTCGGCTTTTGGCGATACGCAGCCCTGACCAGGCCGATCGCGATGATCGTGCGCTCGAGCGACCCGGGGTCACTCTCCTGCTTGACCGTCGCTTCAAGGTAGGCGACGGCGCCACGGCCGCCTGACTTCGCATGCGCGAACGCGAGCCCGGGGTCGGCGACGTCAGCAGCGAGCGCCATCGTCTGCCAGCCCGAAACCATCGTGCTCGACGGCTGACCGGGCGCCATCCCCACGCCACCGTCGCGGTTCTCGGCCGCAAACAGATACTCGAGCGGGCTCGTTTGCTTGGCTGCCGCCGCGCCTGCCGCGATCGCGCTGCCGGGCTTGGCGCCGAGCGCTCCGGCCATCAGGGCAACGCTCAGCACCGCCACGACTGCCGTGCCCTGGGTCGTGCCCGGGAGCCAGGTGACGTGCAGCCGCTTGCGGAAGCGATGCAGCGACCGGATCAGTGCCGGGCCGAAGGCGAGCGCGAAGGCGAAGCAGCCACAGGCGTAAATCAGGTCAAAGCCGATGCCGGTACCAACATACGCACCGAGCTGCGCGAGGCTGTGACCGCTGTAGTTGAACCAGTCGCCGACGTCTTGCAGGGCCGTGAAGGCGAAGCCGAGCACAAAGCAGACGAGCGCAAGCGACAACCGGCCGACCCGGCCACGGGTCACTCGTGCGAGCAGCGAGCCGGCGACGCCCGTGAGGCCCCAGGCCGCCATCTGCCAAGGCGTCCACGGTCCTTGCCCAAAGAAGAAGTTCGACGCCAGCCCCGCAACTGCGCCAACCACGTAACCAGGTGCCCCGCCCAGCGCGAAGCCGGCGATCAGCACGATGTCGCTGGTCGGTTTGACGTTGGGGATCGCAGCGAACGCGATCCGCCCCAGCGCCGCGAAGGCCGCGAGCGTCCCCACCAACGCGACCGTGCGGGCGTCGGGTTTGCTGCGCTCGTACCAGGCAAAGCCGCCGACCAGTCCGACCGCCAGCACCGCCAGTGCCCCGAGCTGCCAGCTCACGTCGTGATCCTCACGCCGAAACCCGCTCTCGCTCGAGCAGCGCGGCACCAGCTTCGGGCAGCAGGGCGCCGCCCGCCCCTCCGAGGATCCGTGCAGTCTCCGTGGCGAAGTAGATCCCGCCGCAGAGGACTTCAGCCGCCGCGCCATCAGCGATCACGGCGCCGTCGGCCAGCAGCACCACGCGATCCGCGAACGCGGCGGCGAGCTCAGGGTCGTGGGTCGCCACGATCACCGCCACGCCGATCGTGCGCAGCAGCGCGACCAACTCATCCTTGGCGGCTCGATCCATGCCACGGGTCGGCTCGTCGAGGCAGAGAACGGCCGGCTCCTCTAGCCCAGGATCCGCATCGGGGCCGGCGCTGGAACCGTCGCCGACCACGATCGCCAGGGCAAGGCGCTGCTTCTCGCCGCCGCTGAGGTCGCGTGGGTGGCGGTCGGCAAGCTCAGAGAGGCCGAATCGTGCCAGCGCGCCAGCGCTGGTCTCCTGCGCGACGGTGTCGTGCACGAGGTAGTCGGTCGGGTTCTGGAGCAGCAGCGCCACCCGGCCCGCGACCTCGACCCGACCTCGGGTCGGTTTCATCAGGCCGGCCGCGTGGCGCAGCAGCGTCGACTTGCCGGCGCCGTTACGCCCCATCAGCGCGACACGCTCGCCCGGCGCGACCGTGAGCGAGAGTCCACGCAGGGCGACCGGCCCGTCACGGAGTTCGTGCCAGACACGGTCGAAACGCAGCGCTGAGGGGCTGTCGGCGTGCCGTGGGGAGAGAAACCGGTTCCTGGAACCGGTTTCTCTCCCCACCTTGAGAGCTGACTCTTGACCGGGGACATCGACCGGCCCCGGCAGCAGCCGGGCCGCGCGCAGCGCCGCCCGGGCGGCCTTCACACCAGGTTGAGGATCCAAACCGAGGCGTGACAGCAGGCGCGCGCCTGGGGTGACCAGGTAGGGGGCCGCGTCGAGCGCCCAGATCAGGAACGCGGCTGGTGAACCATCGAAGCCGATGCGCCCGTCGAGCATGCCGATCACGCGGTCAGCCGCCGCCAGGCAGCGCTCGAGCCGATGCTCGGCCAGGATCACGGTCAGATCCTGGTCCTCGTTGAGACGCCGCAGCAGGCCGATCAGCTCGTCGCCGGCCACCGGATCGAGCTGCGAGGTCGGCTCGTCAAGACAGACCACGGCCGGCCTGCCGGCGAGCGTCGCGCCGAGCGCGACGCGCTGCAGCTCGCCGCCGCTGAGCTCCGCCGTTGGCCGGTCCAGCAGGCCATCGACGGCCAGCGCCAGCGCCGCCTCTTCAACGGCCCTGGCCACGGCCGCGGCACCCCAACCGTGGTTCTGCACGCCGAACGCGAGTTCGGCGCGCACGGTCCCCATCACTATCTGCGTCTCCGGGTCCTGGAAGAGCGTGCCGACATCCCTGGAGAGATCACCTGGTCCGTGATCACGGGTGTCGTTGCCGGCCACGCTGACCGACCCTGAGATGGCCCCGCCGTAGAAGTGCGGCACAAGTCCGCTGACCGCTCGCAGCAGCGTCGACTTGCCCGACCCCGACGCGCCCGCGACAACCACAAACTCGCCCGCGTTGACCTCAAGCGAGACCCCATCGAGCGCCGGCGCGATCACGCCCGGGTAGCGGTAGCTGAGCTCGCTGATGCGGACGAGCGTCATCCGCGTATCCCCCGGCGATCGGCGAACGGCGCCAGCGCCAGCGCCATCAGCAGGAACGCGACGGTGAGCTCACGCGCACCCGCGGGCGCGCGCAGCAGCGGGTAGGCGCTGAACGGGCACCAGCCCGCCACCCGCCCCACAACCGCGACGATCGCTACCCCGGCGCCGGCAAGCGAAAAGCCGATGTCGTGTCGCGAGGCGGCACGCCGGTCGCGGCGCGGGGCGTGAACGGCGGTCGCGTAACCGCGAACCTCCAGCGCTGCCGCGACGTCCAAAGCGCGGTCGAGCACGCCCGCGGTGGTGGCCCGCATCAGCGCAAGGCGCCCCGGAGCGGCGCCCGGACGGCAGCGCTGCGCGTCAGCCAGCCGTTTCGAGTCACGCAGCAGCACCGGCACCATGCGCGTCGCGATCGTCGCGCTCAGCGCCGATCGAAACGACCAGCGGCGAAACAGCATCAGCACCTGGTCAGGGTCGACGGCCAGCGAGTACAAGGCGCCGAGCAGCACCAGCGCAGCGGCGCGCAACCCGAACACGGCGCCGTAGACCGTCGCCTCCAAAGTGACGTTCGTCTGGCCGAGGATCGGGAGGTCGCCGAAGCGCCAGATCACGGTCAGACCGTTGCGCGAGACGAGCGCGTTAATCAGGCAGATCGTCAGCGCCAGCGGCACCGCCAGCCGCAGTGCACGCAGCAACTCAGCCCCGACGCCGGCGAGTGCGCCGGCCGCGATGATCGTCAGTGTCAGCGCGCCCAGGACCACCGGGTTCGACTGGACGATCAACGCCAGCGCGAGCGCGGCGCACCAGCCGAGCGCGGCACCGGCCGCTGCGGCGTGCAGCGAACTCGGGCGGCGCCGGTAGGTCATGGCGTCAGCGGCACCGGCAGATCATGGTTGCCGTCGACCACAACCGCGAAGTGGTTATGCAGGCGCGACGGGGTCATCGCCTTGGCGGCGGCGTTGACCGCAGCCACGTCGGTACCGGTAACCAGCCAGGTCGGCTCGCTGAGGTTCACCTGCTCGGTGGCGGCGACCAGCCCAGCGCTGCCGTGCAGCGTCTTTACGACATCACCGATCGGATTGTCGAGCTCAAGCGCGCTGCCGCCGACGAACTGTGCGTAGACGCCGCTCTTGCTCGGACCGCCGTTGATCAGGTCAGCCGCGATCACGCCCTGCAGCTCCTTCCAGGTGCCGACCACCACCGCCAGCGAATCGGAGCCCGAGCCGCCGCCCAGAAGCTGCGTGCCGACCTTGACGCCGGCGCTGCGAAGCGAGTGGGCGACCGTGCCGCAGGCGGCCTGCACGTCAGCTGCACAATCGAGCACGGTCGGGAACTCCTGGCCTCCGAGGCCGTTGGTGAAGGGCTCCGGATAGGAGCCGACCACGGCGGGAATGGTCTGCGTGGCGGCCCAGCTGTGAAGGTCCCACCAGACGTGGTCACCCTTGTTGATGTCGGTCGCCGCCGCGCCCTTCGGAGCGAGGATGCCGTTCACGTAGTAGAACCAATCGAGGTGGTTGGAGCTCCCGGTGTGGCCGTCAATCGACTGCACGAAGCCACCGCCGTACTTAGCTGAGACCTTGAAGTGGCGCTCGAGCAGTGCCATAACCGTCTTCGACCCGGCCACGTGCGTCTCCGATGCCGAGCCGATCAGCTTCGAACCGAAGTTGCTCGTCACCTCGATACTCGCGTCCTTCGTACCCGGTCCGGCACCGAACCCGCACCCGCCCAGCAGAACCGTTGCCGCCACGGCGGCAGCAGCGATCAGCGGACGGGCGCGGAGACGCATCAGGACTTCGTGACCTTGAAGAGGATCTTGTCGCCGGCCTTCAGCTTCACGTCGCAGGCTCCCTTGGATGAGAGTTTGCCGTTGACGTAGAGACCCCAGTAATACTTCTTGCCCGTCTCGCTCGTGCCGAGGATCGAGGTGATGTAGTACTCCTTGTAACTGGCGTACCACTTGCCGCTCCACCGGCTGCGGGTGGCAACGTCGAGGGCACCCTGGGCAGAGTCATCGGGGCACTTGCCGGCCGGAGCGCCATCCTTGGTGATCGAGCCGGCGGGGACCTCCACGTTGGTCGCAGCCAGCAGCGTCTTGCTCTTTCCCTGCACCTGAACAGTGACCAGTGGCGCCGCAGCCAGTGCGGCCGGGACCATCACCAGCGCTGCGATGCCTGCAGCCAGCGCGGACTTGATAACGATTTTCTTGGGCATGAGCCACCCCTTTCCACGAGGGTTTTCGGCTTGGTGGTCGGAGGTGGTCTCCTGGCTTACGGGCCTACCGTCAGCTCCTTCCCAGCGTCGTGTCGACACCAGTGGTTCAGCTGCTGACGGCGTCCCCGATCACAGTGGCGGGTCCGCGCCGGTATTGCACCGGCTTCCCATCACTACCGACCCTGAACCCGGCTGATCCTACCGCGCCATACTTGCTGGCAACCGTGACGGTGAACCTCACACGTATCTACACGCGGCTCGGGGATGACGGCGAGACGCATCTCGGCGACATGAGCCGGGTACCCAAGACCCACCCGCGAATCGAGGCCTACGGAACCGTCGACGAGCTCAACGCCCAGCTCGGGGTGGTACTGACCCTGCCGGCGCTGCCGGCGGCCTACAAGCCGTGGTTGCAACGCATCCAGAACGATCTCTTTGACGTCGGGGCCGACATCTCGGTTCCCGAGTCAGATAACCGCGAGCGCCTGCGCGTATTGCCCGAGCAGACCGCTTGGCTGGAGCAGCGCTGCGATGAGGTCAACTCCGAGTTGCCTGCGCTGAAGTCATTTGTGCTGCCGGGCGGCACCGCCGCCGCGGCGCAGCTGCACGTGGCGCGCACCGTCTGCCGCCGTGCCGAGCGGCTCGCGATCGCCTGCATGCCCGAACTGAACGGCGAAGTCGTGCGCTACCTGAACCGGCTCTCTGACCTGCTGTTCATCCTCAGCCGCGGAGCCAACGACGGTGATGAGCCGCTCTGGCAGCCCGGCGCGTTTCGTTAGACCAAGCGGCTGACAAGCAACTGCGGTGCGACGCCGGTGCGGCGCACGTGTGCATAGTGCTCGATGTCTTCGGGTGCTGCCACTTCGGCGCTCACGCCCTCCGCCAATTCAATTCTGACGGCCTCATAGAGCAGCTCCTGGAAACTCGGTGAGCCCTGCGGCCGGCCTTCTATGTCGAGCTCATGCTCGCCACAGATCAGGGTCCAGTGCTCCGCACGGATCAACTCCTCGGGAGCGAAGCGGTGACTCGCCATGCGGCCGACCGGCGGGCTGGTGATCCCGAGCATCGAACCCGGCGAACGGTGGCGCGCACGGACCGCGTTGAGCGCACGCGCCAGGCGGTCAAGGTTGCGGCCGTACGGCGCCGGCACGATCGTCACCGGGCCGTGCGCGGCCGAATCGCCGCGGACCGCGCGTGCGACGGCGCCAACCAGCACGAATTCCACGCCGGAGGCGTTGAGCCAGCGCAAGACCGAGATCGATGAAGCCGAGAGGTGCTCGTAGCCTTTGATCGCTACAACCGGAGCACTGTCGATACTGAGAACACGAGTGCGTAGGAGCATGCAGACACGTTCGTGGCGTTTGCCGCAAGTCCTTCACGGCGCAGAGCGCCCGCCGCTTAGCGTTGCCGCTCTCGCCGCCCTGATCAGCGTGGCGCTCGCGACCGCGGTGGTCTACCCATTGAAAACCGTTGCACCGGTCGCCTCGCTGAGCGTCGTCTATCTGCCCGCCGTTTTGCTGGTCTCATCGGTTTGGGGCCTGGTACCCGGCTTGCTGACCTCGGTGCTGAGCGGCGCCGCCTTTAACTTCTTTCACCTCCCCCCTGTCGGCCAGTTCACGATCGCCAACTCGCGCAACTGGGTCGCGCTGGCCGCCTTCATCACGGTTGCACTGGTCTCGAGCGCGATCTCGGAGATCGCTCGCACCCGCTCGGCCGAGGCAGAGCAGCGCCGCGGTGAAGCGGATCTGGCCGCGGCGCTCGCGCGCGAGTTGCTGGCCGGGACCGACACCAACCGCGCGCTGGCGATGACCGCGCACCGGATCGCCTCCTCACTGGGGCTGGCGTCGGCCGCGGTCGAACTCGGAGCGGTGCAGGGCGACGCCCGGCGGCAGGCGATCCCGCTGCACGACACCGACGGTGAGGTGCGCGCCACGCTGCTGCTGCCGCGCTCGCTGCCCGACGACACCGCGGCCCGGCTTCAGACCCGGATAGTTCCGGCACTCGAGGCGCTGGTGGCGATCGCGTTGCGGCGTGACGAGATCCAGGCTGAGCAGGTCGAGACCGAAGCGTTGCGGCGCTCGGACGAGGTCAAGACCGCGCTGTTGCGCACAGTCTCCCACGACTTGCGCACGCCGCTCACCGCGATCGTCGCCGCCGGCCACGCGCTGACCTCACCGTCGCTTACGCCGTCCGACCGCAGCGAACTCGCCGACGCCGTGGTGAGCGAAGGCGAGCGCCTGGCTTCGCTGGTCGAGAAGCTGCTCGATCTCTCGCGACTGCAGGCCGGTGGCACCCAGCCGAACCGTGAATGGGTGTCGCTTGAGGACGTGGTGCTCGCCGCGCGCGACAGCTTGGCGCTGCAGAACGCTCAGATCCGGATCTCGATGCCGGTCGAGATGCCACCGGTCCGGGCCGATGCGGCCCAGCTGGAGCGAGCCTTCGCGAACCTGATGGAAAACGCCTGTCGTTATGCGGGCCAGGGGCCGGTCTCGGTCAACGCCAGAAGCAACGACGGCAGGGTGATCGTCAGCGTCGTGGATCAGGGCCCCGGCATCCCCGAAGCCGAGCTTCAACGCATCTTCGAGCCGTTCTACCGAGGCAGCAAGGCCGACGGTGCGCGCTGGAGCGGCTCCGGTCTCGGGCTCGCGATCGCCCGCGGGTTTGTTGAAGCCGGCGGTGGCACGCTGACAGCGGAGTCGCTGCCGGGGCAGGGAACCACGTTCTCTGTGACCCTTCCAATCGAGCCAGCATGAGCACCGCCAACCGCCCCCGCGTCTTGATCTGCGATGACGAGCAGCAGATCCTGCGTGCTCTGCGCGTGATCCTGCGCGACGCCGGCTTTGAGGCGCTCCCCGCCGGGACGATCGAAGAGGCCCTGGATGTTGCAGCCGTGAGAGCGCCTGACGCGGCGATCATCGACTTGATGCTGCCCGACGGCGATGGCGTCGAGCTCTGTCGCAAGCTGCGCGAGTGGAGTGCGATGCCGGTGATCGTGCTCTCGGCGGTCGGCGACGAGGACGCCAAGGTGCGCGCGCTGGCGGCGGGCGCCGACGACTACATCACAAAGCCGTTCGGCCCACGCGAGCTGGTGGCGCGGCTCGAGGCAAACCTCCGCCGCAGCACCGGCGACAGCGAAGACTCTGTGGTCACCGCGGCCGGACTCGAGCTCGATCTCGCCCGGCACACGGTCACGGTCGACGGCAACGAGGTCCACCTCACCCCCACCGAGTTCGACCTGCTGCGCGAGTTGGCGCGCAATCGCGGGCGGCTGCTGACTCATCGTGAGTTGCTGGTCGCCGTCTGGGGCAGCGGCTACGGCGACGACACCCAGGTGCTGCGCGCGCACATGGCGAACCTGCGCCGCAAGATCGAACGCGGCGACGGGCCGCGCCTGATCCGCACCGAATCGGGCGTCGGATACCGCTTCGCCTCCTGATGAAGACGTACGTGATCAATCTCGCGGCGTCGACGGACCGGCGCGCGCAGATGCTGCCCCAGCTCGAGGCCTCGGGGCTTGAGTACGAGTTCTTCGATGCTGTCGACGGTCGTGCCCTTACTGAGGCCCAGCGCTCGGAGCTGGTTGACGAGGCAGAGGTCCTGAAACACCCGACCTGGCTGGTACCGGGAGTGATCGGCACGGCGCTCAGNNCTGCCGCCAGATATCGCCGAGCTGATCGACGCCCTCGCCGGCGAGCTAAGCAGCGACGAAGTGATGCTGCTCAACTTCCGCAGCTTCGGCGCCTGCCGGCTGAGCCGCGCAAGCGCCGTCACCGTCGGGGAACATCGGATCCTGCAACCGCTGAAGCCCGGGCAGATCGTCTCGGCGCTCGCCTACCTGATAGGCGCAGACGCCGCCGCGTCCCTCGCGGCGGCGATCGTTCCGGTCAGGCTGAACTCCGACAGCTGGGGCGATCACATGGACCGCGGCACCCTGCATTCGCTGCGCGTAGTGCTGCCAAGGCCGGTGGCGCAGCGACTCAGCGGGCACAGCACGGTCGGCTTCACGGACATCTCCCCGCTTCGCCGGTGGCTGACCCGCCAGACGTTCTGGCCGATCCCCCAGCTACGAATCGCCAACCGCAAGCGCGTCCGCCGGCAGATGCAGCGGGTTGAGTGGGTTGACTGAACGGCACTCGCTCGCGTCATAGCCGGCCCCGCTGGGCCGGCTAAACCAGGCCGCCTCAGTACACGGCTCAGACTCGAAGCGGCGGTCGGATCGGACCGCTTGTTAACGATTTGGTCTGCGTCAGTTCCCTGAGGGCCCTTCCGCTACGCTCGCTCGCAGTTATCGCTGAGCAACAGGAGGCATAAGTGCAGGACGGGCATGGCGCCTCGGACGGGCCGCTCGAGGGCCAGAGTCCGCCTGCGGCTACGCAGGTCAAGAAGCGCGTAGGTTCGTTCAACGAGGCGGCACACAAGCTTCCTGCACAGGCTCTTGCACGCGAATCCGATGAAGCGGATGACGCCGCCGACCACGAGAACCTAGACACCGCCGGACGCCCCAATCGCCGCGTGCCCGGGGATCAAGCCGACGTCGTCGCCCACGCAGGCCGGGCGGTGCTCGCACTCGGCGCGCTGGGCGTCGTCTACGGCGACATCGGCACCAGCCCGCTTTACACCGAACAGGTGACCTTCGAGTTCAGGGCAACTCAGCACATCGCAGTCGCCGGTGTCTACGGCGTCGTCTCGCTGATCTTCTGGGCGCTCACGGTCGTCGTCTCCATCAAGTACGCGGGTTTCATCATGCGCGCCCACAACCGTGGTGACGGCGGCATCATGGCGCTGGCGGCGCTCTGCCAGCGCCTGAAGGTACCGCGGCGGGCGTTGATGGTCACGCTCGGCATCTTCGGTGCCTCGCTGTTCTTCGGGGACGGCATGATCACGCCGGCGATCTCGGTGCTCTCGGCGGTCTCGGGTCTGGAGGTTGCGACACCGAGCGTCACTCACCTGGTGGTGCCGATATCACTGGTGATTCTGGTGGCGTTGTTCGCGCTGCAGCGCCGCGGCACGAGTACTGTCGGCGCGGTTTTCGGCCCGGTGATGCTGCTCTGGTTCACCACGCTGATCGTGATCGGCATGCCTGAGATCTTCAAGCATCCGGGCGTGCTGCAGGCGCTCTCGCCCTCCTGGGGTGTGCGCTTCTTCATCGACCATGGCTTCTACGCATTCCTGACGCTCGGCGGAGTGGTTCTGGCGGTGACCGGTGCCGAGGCGCTCTACGCAGACCGCGGCCATTTCGGCCCGGGGCCAATCCGCATGGCCTGGTTCTTCGTCGTCTGGCCGGCCGTGCTGATCAACTACCTCGGACAGGCGGCCTGGATCTTGGACCACCCCGGCGCGCCGCTTGACCCGAAGAAGTTCAACCCGTTCTTCTCGGTCATGCCCCATTGGGCCATCTGGCCGATGGTGATCCTCGCCACCCTCGCCACAGTGATCGCTTCGCAAGCGGTCATCTCCGGCTCCTATTCGGTCGCGCGTCAGGCGATGCAGCTCGGTTACCTGCCGCGCCTGCGGATCGTGCACACATCAGAGACGGAGGGCCAGATTTATGTGCCTTCTATCAACTGGACGCTGATGTTCGGAGTGGTCGCGCTCGTGCTGATCTTCCAGAACTCGAACGGCCTGGCCAACGCCTACGGCGTCGCCGTGACCGGGACGTTCATTCTCAATACGTTGCTCTTCCTGGTCGTCGCCAAGCGCCTGTGGAAGACGCCGACCTGGAGACTCGCGCTGATGGGCTCGCTGTTCCTGACGGTCGAGACCACGTTCTTCCTGGCCAACGCCGCCAAGATCCTGCATGGCGCCTGGCTGCCGCTGGCCGCCGGACTGCTGATCTCCTTCGTGATGATGACCTGGCGGCGTGGTCAGGTGATCGTGACGCGCAAACGCCAGTCCAAGGAGGGCGGGCTCAACGCCTTCCTCGAAAAGCTCGGCAACATGCAGCCGCCGCTCCAACGGGCGCCCGGTACAGCCGTCTTCCTCGTGCCCGACGGGGCGACGCCGCTGGCTTTGCGCGGCGTCGTAGAGCACGTGCACACGCTGCATGAGACGGTGCTGGTCGTCTCGGTGGCGGCGGCGAGCGTGCCGCACGTCGACCCCGCCAAGCGCTTTGTCGTGAAACGCATGGGGCGCGGTCGCTACCAGATCTTGCACGTGACGATCCGCAACGGCTACCAGGAGAACAACAGCGTGCCGGACGCGCTTGAGCTCGCACGCAAACACGGGCTGTTGCCGCGCAACCTCGACCTCGAGGGAGCGTCCTACTTCATCTCCCGGATCACGATCGCCAAGGCCAACAATTCCGGCATGGGCGGGCTGCGCAAGAACATCTTCATGGCGATGGCGCGCAACTCGGCGAGTCCGATCGAGCACTTCGGCCTCCCTATCGACCGCACGGTCGTGATGGGGTCTCAGATCAACATCTGAAGCCTGTGTCCGGGCGACTGCTGACGGCCCGCGCGAGTCGTGCGCCGCGATCAGCGCGCGGGTGACACCATTCAGCGCACACAAGCCACAACGAAGGGGCACGGATGGGCCGAGACACTTTGACGGTGACCGACAACCGCACCGGTCAGAAGTTTGAGGTCGCGATCGAAAACGGCGCCGTGCGTGCCACCGACCTCACCACTCCGTTCCTGACGAGTGCCGGGCCGGGCCTGGTGCTCTATGACCCTGGCCTCGCCCACACGGCGATCTGCTCCAGCTCGATCACCAACATTCAGCTCGAGCCGGGGTTGCTCGAGCATCGCGGTTATCGGATCGAGGATCTGGTCGAGAAGTCGACCTACCTCGAGGTGACCTACCTGCTGCTGAACGGTGAGCTGCCGACCGCCGAGCAGTTCGCGCAGTTCAACGAGGCACTGGCGATGCGTAAGTTCGTGCATGAGAACGTCAAGAGCTTCATCCAGGGTTTCCGCTACGACGCGCAGCCGATGGCGATGCTGGCCGCGGCCGTGGGTGCGCTTGGCAGCTTCTACCCCGACGCCGGTGAAATCGACGACATTGACGCGCGGACCTCACAGATGATGCGGCTGGTCGCCAAGATGCCCACGCTCGGTGCCTACGCGTTCCGTTACGGCAACGGGCAGCCGTTCGTACACCCCTCCGACGACCTCAGCTACACCGGCAACCTGCTCTCGATGATGTTCCGGATGAGCGAGCTCGAGTACGTGCCCAACCCCAAGCTCGAACGCGCCCTCGACGTGCTGCTGATGGTCCACGCCGATCACGAGCAGAGCGCTGCGACGACCGCTGTGCGCGCGGTCGGATCGGCTCACGTTGACCCCTACGCGGCCGTGGCGGCGGGGGTTTACGCGCTCTCTGGCCCGATGCGCGGCAACGCCGATCGCGACACCCTGCGCATGCTTCGCGAAATCGGCGATGTCGATGCGGTTCCAGCCTTCCTCGAGCGCGTCAAGACGGGCGAGGAGCGGCTCTTCGGTTTCGGCCACTGGGTCTACCGGGCTTTCGACCCGCGCGCAAAGATCCTGCGGGCTCAGCTCGATGTGCTGTACGAGGACCGGCCTGCGAGTCCGCTTTTGCCGGTTGCCGATGAGCTCGCGCGTCAGGCCGGTGCAGACGAGTACTTCGTGTCGCGCGGCATCCACCCGAACGTCGACCTGTACGCGGGCCTGACCTACGAGGCGATCGGCATCAACCCGTCGATGTTCGGAGTGATGTTCGCGATCGCCCGCAGCGCCGGTTGGATCGCCCAGTGGCTGGAGATGATCACCGACGAGGACCAGACCACCATCCGGCCGCGTCAGCTCTATGTGGGGGCTGGGCACCGGGTGTACGTGCCGGTCGGCGAGCGGTAAGGAGTCAGCGCGTTTCGGCGACAGCGGCGCGGTTCGCGGGCGCGGTTCGCGGTTCGCGTGGGTGCTCGCGCCCGACCGCCACTCCCCGTTTGTGCCGTCTTTGACCCATGCGGCAACGGCTGTGTGCGTGCTCTGTGTCGCCTTCGTGCCAAATCCCGGGTTTTCGCTTTGGACGCGCTCCGACGGGGTCATGCTGCGATCTATGGAAACCCGAAGCCCAGTGACCAAGCCCGAGACCAGCACAACTCCTACCGCAAGCATTGAGGTAGGAGAGCGATCGGGATTGGACCGCTCACAGAGGCACAACTCGTGCTGGGCGGTCAACACCGTCGTAGAGGTAGGAGTTGTGCTGGTGTGCGGCCACCCAGACCGGCGGATCGCGGACCTGGCGACCGTCCAGCACGGCATGGTCTCGCGTCGGCAACTGCGTGAGATTGGACTGACCGGCTCCATGATCGAGAGTCGCAAGCTGTCCGGATGGCTGTTGCCGATGCACCGCGGCGTCTACGCGGTCGGGCATCGCGCGCTCTCGAGGTTCGGAGAGGAGGTGGCGGCACTGCTTGCTATGGGACCAAGCGCGCTGCTCAGTCATCAAACCGCCGCTCGTCTGTGGGGCTTTCACCGAGACCCCGAGCACAAGGAAATCGACGTGCTGGTCCGTGGTGGCGGTGGGCACTGGCGCGACGGGATTAAGGAGTCTCGAACCAAATTGGCGTGGAGGTTGGAGCGTGCGTACGCCAATGGCCTGCCGGTAACGACGCCAGAGCAGACGCTGATCGATCTCGCGACCCGCCTGACGTGGACACCGCGCGCGTTGGAACGGGCAGTCGACGAGGCGCTGGCAACCGGGCTCACGACACGCAGCCGACTAACCGCCGCGACAACTCAGAGCACGCATCGGGCCGGGGCGGCAGATGTCCGCGCGTTGGTCGCAGAGCGACGCCCCACGACCCTCACACGCTCGCAGGCTGAGGAGGAGTTCCTCAAGATGATCCGGGAGGCTGAGCTACCACAGCCGGAGATCAACGCGGCGGTGTACGGCTTCACGGTCGACTTCTACTGGCATGAGCAGGGCTTGGTGGTAGAGGTCGACGGCTACCAGTGGCATGCGAGCAAATCGGCATTTGAACGCGACCGCCGCAAGGACGCGATCCTGCGCGGCAACGGCCTGGAGTTGACACGTGTCACGTGGGATCAGATGAAGCGCCAGCGACTTGCGACGACCGCACGGATTGCGAGCCAGCTGGCGACTCTCAAACGCCGATCCGACGAACTGGCTGCCATACCGTTCTGAAGCGGCTTCTTCACAAGATCTTGATACGCGCGTAGCGGTTCTGCACGAGACGTTCACGGGCGCGAACGCACGATGTCTGCCATGGACATCGTCGCAGTAGTACTAGGCATTTTGATGTTCGCGGTGCTTATCGCGCTGGTCGAAGGAATCGACCGGATATGAGCGGCGCGGACCTATTTGGGCTGATCGTGTCCGTGCTGATCTGCGCGTACCTGTTGTACGCGTTGCTGCGCGGGGAGAAGTTCTAATGACCATCTCCGGCTGGCTCACCATCTTTCTGTTCGTCGGCGTGCTCACGGCGCTGGCGATCCCCATGGGCAGCTATCTGGCTGCCGTCTACTCGGGCGAGCGCACTTTCCTCGACCCGATCATGCGCGTTCCGGAGCGCTTCGCCTACCGGATCATGCGCGTCGACCCGACGCGCGAGCAGAACTGGAAGCAGTACGCCAAGAGCCTGATCATCTTCTCGCTCGTCGGTTGGCTGCTGATCTATTTCATCCTTCGTACACAAGGGCTGTGGAGCTTCACCGGGCTGAACCCGATGGGCTTCCACTCGATGCCCGCAAACGTCACCTTCAACACCGCATCGTCGTTCCTGACCAACACCAACTGGCAGTACTACGGTGGCGAGACGACGATGTCGTACTTCAGCCAGATGGCTGGACTCGCCGTTCAGAACTACGCCTCGGCAGCCGTCGGCATCGTCGTCGCCGTGGCCCTGATCCGGGGCATCGCCGGCCGCACCGGCTCGAGCCTGGGCAACTTCTACCAGGACGTGGTGCGCACGATCCTCTGGATCCTGCTGCCGCTCTCCTTCGTCATCTCCCTGGTCCTGGTCTCACAGGGCTCCATCCAGAACTTCTCTCACTACCTGAACTTCCACGGGATCCAGCAGATCGCACAGACGATCGCGATGGGTCCTGTTGCTTCTCAGGAAGCGATCAAGCTGCTCGGCACCAACGGTGGCGGCTTCTTCAACGTCAACTCCGCACATCCGTTTGAGAACCCGACGGGCTTCACGAACTTCTTTGAGATGCTCGTGGTGCTCCTGATCCCGGCCGCGCTCGTCTTTGCCTACGGCAAGATGGTCGGCGCCCGTCGTCAGGGCTACGCGATCTACACAACGATGATGGTGATGTTCCTGGGCGCAGTGATCGTCTGTTACATCGCCGAGGCCCACGGATCACCCGCCCAGCACGCGGCAGGCCTGCACACCGCCGTCACCGCCGGTTCCACCGGCGGCAACCTGGAAGGCAAGGAGCAGCGCTTCGGTATCGCCGGCTCGGCAATCTTCAACGTGGTCACGACAGTCACCTCGTGTGGCGCCGTGAACAGCGCGCTGGAGTCATTCACCGGCATCGGCGGCGCGGTTCCGTTCGCCAACCTCAGCGCCAGCGAAGTGATCTTCGGCGGCGTCGGCACCGGGCTCTACTCAATCCTGCTCTACGTCCTGCTCGCGGTCTTCATCGGCGGGCTGATGGTCGGGCGCACGCCTGAGTACCTGGGCAAGAAGATCGGGGCGCGTGAGATCAAGCTGGTCTCACTCGGGATCTTGATCACGCCGCTCTCGGCGCTGTTCTGTACGGCTCTGGCTACGGCCTCGAGCGCAGGACGAGCGTCGATCGACACCGCTGTCGCCGGAGGCGGGCCGCAGGCCTTCTCCGAGACGTTCTACGCGTACCTCTCGCAGGCGAACAACAACGGCTCGGCGTTCGCGGGATACACAGGGTTCATCCAGCCCAATGCGGGCAACCTCGGGTCGCACGGCATCAGCTTTGCGGACTTCCTCGGAGGCGGGGCGATGTTGTTCGCCCGCTACGCCCCGATCCTGTTCGCGCTCGCGGTCGCCGGCTCCCTCGCGGGCAAGCGGGTCAGCCCAGCCGGGCTCGGAACGATGCGTACTGACAACGGCACGTTCGTCGTGCTGCTGATCGGCGTGATCGTCCTGGTCGGCGCGCTCACCTTCTTCCCGGCGATGTTGCTCGGGCCGATCGTCCAGGGCCTAACCGGTCACCTCTACTAGCCAAGGAAACGACAACCATGCGCAAGGACATAATCACCTCCGCAATCGGGATGCTCGTGCTGACGCTGGTCTGCGGGCTTGCATATCCGCTACTGGTGACCGGCATCAGCCAGGTTGCATTCCACGGCAACGCCAACGGACAGCAGGTGTTCGTTGACGGCAAGCTCGTTGGCTCCAAGATCATCGGCCAGGCATTCACCGATGCGAAGGGCAACCCGCTGCCGCAGTACTTCCAGAGCCGCCCCTCAGGGACGGATCCGGCCGACAACGACGCGGGCACAGAGTTCGCGAACTACGGACCGAACAGCGTGATCACCGAGAAGGCGATCGCAGCCAACATCAAGCAGTACATCGCACTGAACGGGAAGTACTACCCGGGCGGCCTCAACGCCGGCAAGGTGCCGGTCGATGCGGCTGACACGTCGGCCTCCGGCGTCGATCCCGACATCTCCGTGTTGAACGCCGATATCCAGGCCTACCGGATCGCGGCGGTGCGGCACCTGTCGCTCGCCACCGTCCACGGTCTGATCTCCAAGTACACGTCCGGCCGAGGCCTCGGCTTCTCCGGAGAACCCGGCGTCGACGTGCTGGAACTCAACCTCGCACTGAACCGTCTTAGGACAAATCCATGAGCACTGATGCACTGACACCAACCCCCTCCCCTGCCGTTCCGCATGAGCGGCAGGCGATCTCCCTGTTCCGCAGGGACATCGTGACCCGGGCGCTGATCGACAGCTTCCGCAAGCTCGACCCACGCGTCCAGGTACGCAACCCGGTCATGTTTGTGGTTGAGATCGGCGCTGTAATCACCAGCGCCACCTGGATCATCCAGCTGTTCGGCGGGAACGCCCTCGGTGGCAACGATCCCAAGTGGTACACGTTCACGATCGCGATCTGGCTATGGCTGACGGTCGTCTTCGCGAACATGGCCGAGGCCTTCGCCGAAGGCCGCGGCCGCGCTCAGGCAGACACCCTGCGGGCGCTGCGCCAGGAGACCGTTGCCACGATGGCGGACGGGTCGATCAAGAAGGCCAACGAACTCACCCGCGGCGACCGTGTGGTGGTGGTCGCGGGTGAGTTGATTCCCGGTGACGGCACGGTCGTCGAAGGCATCGCCTCGGTCGACGAGTCGGCTATCACCGGCGAGTCGGCCCCTGTCATCCGTGAATCAGGCGGCGACCGCAGCGCCGTGACCGGCGGGACCCGGGTGCTCTCCGACCGGATCGTGGTCGAGATCACGCAGGAACCGGGACAGTCGTTCCTGGACCGCATGATCGGGCTGGTTGAGGGCGCTCAGCGTCGCAAGACGCCAAATGAGATCGCGCTCAACATTCTGCTCTCAGGCCTGACGCTGATCTTCATGATCGTCGTCGCGACCCTGCGCCCGTTCGGGCTGTTCGCACACACGAACATCTCCGATACGACGCTGATCTCGCTGCTGGTGGCGCTGATCCCGACCACCATCGGGGCGCTACTCTCCGCGATCGGTATCGCCGGAATGGACCGTCTGGTCCGCCGCAACGTGCTGGCGCTCTCGGGCCGTGCCGTAGAGGCCGCGGGCGATGTGGACGTGCTGCTGCTGGACAAGACCGGCACGATCACGATCGGCAACCGCCTGGCCTCGGAGTTCGTGCCGATGCCGGGCGTGTCGGAAGCGGAACTGGCGGAGGTCGCCCAGCTCGCGTCGCTCGCCGACGAGACCCCGGAGGGTCGTTCGATCGTCGTGCTCGCCAAGCAGTACGGGATCCGTGAGCACGACATGAGCGATCTGCACGCTGAGTTCGTCCCGTTCACCGCCCAGACGCGGATGAGCGGCGTCGATCTAGACGGCAGGCAGCTGCGCAAGGGCGCAGGTGACTCGGTGATCAGCTTCGTGCAAGCGGCCGGCGGGCGTCCGCCGGCTGAGCTGCAGGGCGCGCTCGATCGGATCGCTCGTGAGGGCGGTACCCCACTGGCGGTGGCACGTGACTCGCAGGTGATGGGAGTCATCTACCTGAAGGACACCGTAAAGGAGGGCATGCGCGAGCGCTTTGACCACCTGCGGGCGATGGGCATCCGCACGGTCATGGTGACCGGCGACAACAAGCTCACCGCGGCCAAGATCGCTGAGGAGGCCGGTGTCGACGACTTCCTCGCGGAAGCGACGCCAGAAGCCAAGCTGGCACTGATCAAGGAACAGCAGGCAACCGGTCGCATGGTTGCGATGACCGGTGACGGCACCAACGA